>CAMDBU010000096.1 GCA_945889495.1 Syntrophobacter sp. SbD2
TGTTTTGCTCTGTGGGTGCGACTACGTGACCAAGTCGCTGCTCATCGGCGCCGAGGACTCGATCGGAGAATATTTATGATCTCTCGTCACCGCCTCGCACTGATGCCTAGCGTTTTGTGAAAATCGGACTTCTACCACGGGCTGCTAGGGGGTTCGATACTGGGCGTCGTTCTTGAGCGCCATGTTCCCTACCGCGGTCTGTCCACAAGCCGTAACTTACTCATCTTGGCGATCCTCGCGGTCAGTCTATTGAGTTATTTTCAGCTCGAACCTTTCGATTGGATCTTCCGCGCTGAGTTGCCTTGGAAATTGCACCAGATCGAGTGGTCGCCCTTAGCCTCTTATTATTGGTCCGATCCGCGCAGTGCGCTATGGGATTTTCTCAAGAAAATTCATTTGTCGATACCGATTGGCTATTTGCTGAACGCGCGCTGGGCGGACAGCGGTCATGACCGCAAGACCCAAACCATCGTGATCCTAACGATCATCGCCGTGGCGCTCGAAGCATCCCAGCTGATGATTCGCTCGCGCACGCCTTCGGTAACCGACGTCATGACCATCGTCATCGGCGGCTGGCTCGGCGGGCAAATTTTTCGCTTTTACCGTTCCATCTTCCGATTGAATGAAACCGTCGACGACTCAGTCTAACCAGCATCCGTTGACAGCCGGGCCGCCGCCGAGTTAGATCGCCTGTAGCCAAACAATTTTTTGGAGGTATGCCATGTTTGGACTGATCGGCACCGTCATCGTCGGTTTTATCGTTGGCGTCATAGCCAAGTTGATCATGCCCGGCAAAGAAAACTTGGGATTCATCATGACCGCGGTGTTGGGCATCGCCGGCTCGTTGATAGCCACCTACGCCGGGCAAATGATCGGCTGGTATCAAGCCGGCCAAGGCGCCGGCTGGATCGGCTCCACCATCGGCGCCTTCGTGGTCTTGTGGGGCTACTTGAAGTTCAAGGGCAACGCCTGACGCGTCCATCGTGAAAACAACGGTGCTCAGTCGCAAAAGTCGGTTGGCAGCGATTTGCTATCTCTTCGCGCTGGCGTTGCCGCTACTCGGTGGCGCCCTACCGGCCCATGGGCGCGAAGCCAACGAAAACAATCTTAGCCAAGCCAATCTCGACGAGCTACCCAAGGAAGCGGCCAAGACGCTGCGCTTGATCAAGCAGGGTGGGCCGTTTCCGTACCGGCGCGACGGCGTGACCTTCGGCAACTTCGAGCGCCGACTGCCGAAAAAAGAGCGCGGCTACTACAAGGAATACACCGTGCCGACACCGGGGTCGCGCGACCGCGGCGCGCGAAGAATCATCGCCGGCCGCAACGGCGAGTATTATTACACCGGCGATCACTACAAAACCTTTCGCCGCATCCGGGAATGATGCCATGGACTCACTGCTGACTATCCTGCCCAACTGCAAACGCGCCGGGCTATTTCGATCGGCGATCGCTGGCGACGAAATTGTCGCCGCCGCCAAGACCGCCGGTTTGCAGGCCTACAAAATCGATCTCGGCAAGGCGCGCAGCAAAGCTCAGCTGCTCGACGCCTTCGCCAAAGCGCTCAACTTCCCCGAACAGTTCGGCAAGAATTGGGACGCTTTAAACGATTGTCTATCGGACCTCGAATGGCTCGATGGCAAGGGCCTGGTGGTGATCCTGGCCAACTGCCAAGCCTTCGCCACCAGCCATGAAGCGGATTTCGCTACGCTGCTCGATCTGCTCGAAGGCGTTACCGTGAGCTCGAAGGAAGACGGCAAACCGTTCTGGGTGTTTGTCCAAAAACAATCCGGCTGGTCCGCCGACCTGCCGGAAATCCAGCTGCGCGCGGAATAGCCGGCGCTTCAAGCCGAAGAGTTTTTCACCACAGAGTGTTTCATGATCTTGCGCACGGCCACAGATAATGAAAATGGCCGAAGACCTTCCCCATGCTCATCTACTCGATCTGTCATTCCCGCACAGGCGGGAATCCAGGTTTGTTGATCGCCAAATTAGCCTGGATACCCGCTTTCGCGGGTATGACGGAATACACGTGACCTTCCTGCTCATTCCTATTTTCTAAGGAGGGCGCAGAGAACACAGAGAGAAACTTTCCGAAGCCTCTGTGATCTCTGTGGTGAGATCCGTCCGAGCATCGGCGCTAACGACAAGCCGAATCAAAACGCGCTTGCCGCCGCTTTGACACGAGCTAGCGCGCGCCCAAGTCCTTGAGCGCTTCCTGCAAATAACTGTTGTCGAGATATTTCGCCGGGCTTGGCAGCGCGCCTTTGAACAGGCCGCGCTCGCCGGCGATTTGAATCACCGCACGCACGCCTTCGACGTTGGCTTCGGCGTTAGGATGCCAGATCTTGTGCTCGGTATAAAATTCCCAACCTTTGCGCGCGTGCTCCGGCTTGAGTTTGAGCTCTTTGCCGAGAAAGTCGATCGCCGGCTCCTTATTGTCGTAGAGCCAGCGCATCGCCAGCACCATCGCCTTCATGAAGCGCACCATCAGCAGGCGATTTTTTTCCACCCAGGAGCGCCGCGTCGAGATCTCGGTCAATTGATAGTTGGGAATGATATCGGCGGCGCGGCCGATCACGTTGTAGCCCAGCTCGGCGGCATCGGAGCTCAGCGGCACAGCGATCAGCGCGGCGTCGACGCGATTGGCCGTGAGCGACAAATAGGACTGCGCCGATGGGCCGACGTTGATCAAATTGTAATCTTTCGGGTACTGCAAACCTTTGGACGCCATCATGCGGCGCAAGACGAACGCGGTGCCCGACGTGATGCCCGACGAGCCGATATTGGCGCCGCGCAGATCTTCGTAGGTTCTGAATTTCTTGGCCGCCATCAGCATATGGGTGAGACCGTTGATCACGCCGCCGGTGATCACCAAGTCGGCTCCTTGTTCGCTGGCCGCGATAATCGCATCGACCGCGCCGCTGGCGACGAAAACCGAACCGCCCACCAGCGCCAACGTTGACTTGTCGGCGCCCGAGACCAACACCAGTTGCACGTCCAACCCTTGCTTATCGAAAAAGCCCTGCTTGAGCGCCACCCAGAGCGGGCTGTAGCCCAGCGTCTTGGACGACGCGCTGACGGGAAATTTAACTTTGTCCTGGGCCGCCAGCGGCGCCGCGGCGATGGAACAGAAAAGCAAGACAGATACTAACGTTCGGTTTGTCATATTACATCCACGGCTAGCGCCGCCCCAACTCCTTCAACCCTTCCTGCACATAGCTCATGTCGACGAACTTGGTCGGCGGCGGCAGCGGCCCTTTGCTCGGCAAGCGCTCGGCGTTGATCTGGGCGACCACCTTCATGCCTTCGAGATTGATGTCGCTGTTGGGATGCCAGATTTTATTTTCAGTGTAATATTCCCAACCGCGCCGCGCCTGCTGCGGCTTCAACTTCATTTCCTTGGCGAGAAAATCGATCGCCGCCTCCTTGTTGTCGTAGAGCCAGCGCATCGCCTGGGTCATCGCCTTCATGAAGCGCACCGCCGTGGGGCGATTTTTTTCCACCCAGGAACGCTTCACCGTCAAGACGGTCAACTGATAATCGGGAATCACTTCGTTGACCTTGCCGATCAAATTCAAACCCAGCTCGACGCCCTCGTAGCCCAAGGGAATGGCGATGATCCCGGCGTCGACCCGGCCGGCGACCATGGCGGCCAGCGCCGGACCGGAACCGCCGACGTTGAGCAGTTTGTAATCCTTGCCGAATTCCAACCCTTTGGTCTTGAGCACGCGGCGCAAGACGAAGGTCGTGCCCGACGCCAAACCCGAGGAACCGATGGTCGAGCCGCGCAGATCTTCGTAAGTGTGAAATTTCTTGCCGCCCAAAATGAAATGGGTCAGGCCGTTGATCACGCCGCCGATGGCAACCAGATCGAGCCCCTGCTCGACGCCGCCCATCATCGCGTCCGCCGCGCCGGCGGCGACGAAGGTCGAGCCGCCGATCAGCGCCATCACCGACTTGTCGGCACCCTCGACGAACACCACCTGGACATCGAGCCCCTGGCGATCGAAGTAGCCCTGGCGCCAAGCCACCCACACCGGGCTATAACCCAACGTCTTCGAAGACGCGCTCACCGGGAGTTTGATCTTGTCCTGGGCCGACGCCGCGGTGAGCAGTGACGCCAATAAATTCACGGCGAATGCGATACTACCGATTCGTCCCATCGGCCCGATCCGTCTGATCCTCATTCTACTTCCTCGCCTCCTCGACATACTTTTGGACAAACTCAATAATCTCCTTGGGCGCGCGCAGGACTTTTTCGCGCAGCTTCTCGCCGTCCTCGCCGACCTCGAAGCGCGGTTGGAAGCGCATGACCTTTTTCGCCTCGCCGATGAACTCTTCGTCCTTGGCCAGCTGGGTGAACGCCTGGCGCATCGCCAGCACCGCTTCCCTTGGCGTATTGGGCGACAGCAAGGCGACGCGATTTAAATTTTGGCTCGCCATGTTGGCCGCCTTGAGGGTTTCATATTTAATTCCCGACGGCGGCTTGCCGAAGATCGACGTGTAGACTTCGGTGAAACCCATGAGCTCGGGATAGTCCGGACTCTTGGCCATGGTGCCGTCCGGCCGGATGACATCGTGATAGTAGAGCGGCGTTACCATGCCGGTCTTGACCATCTGCGGCTCCACCACCCCGCGGTAGCCGGGAATGTTTTCGTCGTGGTATTGAATCTCGTTGCGCTGCACCGCCAGCCGGGCGTCGTTACTGCTATTGTAGCCGGTGACGTAATCGAATTTGACGCCGAGCACGTCGAAGGCCAGGCGAAAGCGCAGATCTTTATTGCTATCGAAGGACAATCCGCCGGCGCGGAAGCGCTCCGCCTTGACGATGTCTTGCGGCCGCTTGATCCCCGGCGCGACATCCGCTCGGATGTAACACACCGTGACGCCCTGCACCGAGGCGATGAACGGCACCTTCATGAGATCGACACGCAGGGTCGAGCTCTTCATCATCTGGTGATTGTATGGCCCGGTGAAGTAGCCGAGCGTCAAGCCATCGGGCTTGGCGCGCTCGCCGAGAAAATTAATGCCGGTCACGCCGCCGCCGCCCGACATGTTCTGCACCACGATGGTCGGATTGCCCGGCACATGACGCGCCAGATGGCGCGCCACGATGCGCCCTTCGATATCCGTCGGCCCGCCGGCGGAAAAATTGATGAAAAACGTTACCGTCTTGCCCTGATAGTAAGGCCGTTCCGCCGCTTGGCCGAGCGCGGCCGGTGCCAACACCGCCGCCGCGAGAAACACCATGCCAAAAAACTGGTTCATGGGCGTACCTCCGTTTGTTAAAGCCCGCTTAGACTCTTCATCGCTTCACGTTGATAACTCAGATCGACATACTTCTGCGCCGCCGGCACCGCACCCTTGGCCTGGGCCGCTTCCCAATAAATCTGCGTCGCGACGTTCATGCCTTCCATGTTGACGCTGGCGTCGTTGGGCCAGATTTTATTTTCGACGTAATACTCCCAGCCGCGCCGGGCCTGCTCCAGCGGCAGATCCAACTCCTTGGCAACGAAAGCCGAAGCCGCTTCTTTGTTGGCGTAGAACCAGCGATGCACGTTGATCATGGCGCGCATGAAGCGAATCATCAGCGGCCGATTTTTCTCCGCCAGCGGGCGCGACACGGTAAACGCGCCGAACTGATAGCTGGGGATCACGTCGATGATCTTGCCGACGGCGTGAAAGCCCTGCTCGGCGGCGACCATATTCAAGGGCACGCCGAGCGCGGCGGCATGGACCTGCCCCGCCGCGAGCGCCGCCAGCGTCGGCCCGGCACTACCGGTGGCGAGGATCTGATAATCCCGGCCGAACTCAAACCCTTTAGCTTTGAAGTAACGGCGCAGGGCGAAACCCAAACCGGAGGTCGCGCTGGTGGCGCCGATGATTTTGCCGCGCAGATCGTCCAGCGTTTTGAACTGCTTGGTGGTCATGATGACTTGGGACAAGCCGTTGATCGTGCCGCCGATCATGGTCACGTCGATGCCGCGCTCCACCGCCGCGATATGGGCATCCGAGCCGGACGCCGAGACGAACACCGAGCCACCGAGCACCGCCGCCAGCGACCGATCCGCGCCGCGCACGTAAACCAGCTGAGGATCGAGATCCTCGCGCTCCATAAATCCCAACTTCGCCGACGCCAACATCGGCCCATAGCCGAGACTCTTGCTGGTGATGCTGTAGGGGAATTTGATCTTGGTCTGGGCGCAGACCGGCGTGATCATCGCGATCGTCGAGAACATGCACACGCCGATTGAAATTATCGTGTTCATTGGCAAATTCGTCCCAGGTTTCGGGTCCAGCGTCTCGGGTTCTCGGAAAAGTACTCGGGACACGAGACGCGAGACCCTAAACCGTGAGCACCATCCCATTGATCGCCGGCAGCCCGCGAATGATCGTCTGGCATCCCGACCCATCGACGGTCATGACTTCACCTTCCGAAGTTCCCACCAGCGCGCCCTCGCCGCTAATACGGGGAATCAAATCCATCACCGCGCCGCGCAGACCGCTGGCGGCGAGATCCCAATGCTTGCCGCCGTCACTGCTGGCGAACACCGCCGCGTCGGCGCGCGCCGGACGAATCCAAGTACGCGGCCGACCATCGGCAACGCCGAGATACAAAGTGCCGGCACCATCTTCGGTCACCGCCGTGCCGTAGGTGCGATGACTGGCGGGCGGAATCTCCCGCCACTGCGCGCCGCGGTCGTCGCTACGAAAATTCGCCTCACCGCAGGCCAACACCACGACTCCGTCATGTTTGGCGCTCGGTTGAACCTGATGGACGTCGAGGTCCGTGAGCCCGTCATTGGCCGCGTGCCAGCGCTCGCCGCCATCATCGCTCACCAACATGCCGCCCACTTCAATGGCAGTATAGAGACGATTACCAGAATTAGGATCGGCGGCAAGATAGCGCGTGCGCGGCGCCTCATCCGGATTGGGCGGAAAGCTTCCACCCATACCGCCCAAGCGCACGTCAGCAAATTCGCTCCAAGCCCCGCTTGCATCCGAACCAAACAACGCCGCCGGCCGAGTGCCGACCAACAGCTTGCCCGGCAACGCCAACATCGCCCAGGTCGACAACGCCGGAACGTTCGCCTCTGGCCGCCGCCAACTATCGCCGCCATCGTCGCTGATGAACAGCCCGAAGTTCTCCGTGCCGGCGATGACGCGTCGCGAATCAGCCGGATCGACTTGCAGGCAGCTGACCGAGAAAAATGTCAAAGCCTTCTCGGTCTCGACCCACTGACCGTCACGCTGCTCGAAGCGATACCAGCCCGAGCGCGTCGCGATATGCAAAGTTTTGTTCGCCGTTACCAAATCGCATTCCTCCAGCTCCATTGAGGAGTACATCGGGAACGGTTTGGGCGTCAAGATAGATTGAAAAAGAGTCTCGTTGTTGGACGGAACGGAGAAACAAAGCGACCAAGCGGTAGGTAGTCAGTCCGCTCGAATCGATCGGACCGCGGTATCATGGTGATAGTCTACAATGCATGGGCAAACATATAAGTTAATCCGCCGATGGACACTAGAGCATCCAACCGTAGTGAGTCGGTGTGAACCTAGGCCCTAGCTCCCCTTCTTAGCTGGAGGTTTGGGCGGAGGAGGAGGCCGTTGACCAGTGGTTGGTGGATTGACGTTTCCCTTGACTGTAGACCCTGCAGGGGCAGCAGGGCGTCTCGGAGGCGGGTTAGGGAGCTTCTGGGACATTGGCAATCTCCTTTTCGTCCTTCAGTAGTTCAACCATTTCCACTTGCTGTGCTTGGATCAAGATGGACTCATCCCCGTCGAGTGGAATTTCCATGTTTTCATCGTCAATCCACGCAGCGTCTGCGAGGCGGAAGTGCCCCGCAGTAGGTTCCGTTGGCCACTCAATTGGGTAACCGGAAATCCGGCGTCCGCCAGCAAGGTGTAGAACCAAGTATCGCGGGGCAGTTGCGAAAGCGCCGTACCACTCCGACGGGTACGGCGTGCGACTTGTCAGATTAAGGCGGCGTGCGACTCTGAAAAATGAATCAGTTCGCATGAAGTAGGAAAGCACCAACCCAAGACCCAGGGCAATTACAGTCGATGCGACCAGTTCGGTCGATTTATCCCAGACGCCGAGTTTAACGGTCCGACCAGCGAACAGTAGTGTCCACTGGAGGATAGCGAGTAGGCCGTTGACGATGAAGCTGTAGATGAGCGCCTGAACAATCCGCTCAAACTGTGGCGGCTTCGTGTAAGTGGTGAGGCCATAGACTACCCATGCGGTCAAGAAACCAGGCATGAGTTGGGTCAGCAGCGTCAGAATGTCTTTCGATGTCTCACCCATATGGGACGTTGGATGTGTTAAGAGCGAATAACCACCAAATGAACAATTTAGAACTCATCTGCCTATTCCGTTAGTGATGAGCGAGAACATCGCAAACGGTATCGCTCACTTTCAGCGTTAAAGTCAAGATTTTTCATGTCGAGATAGGACGCCATTGTGGCGGCCTATTCCACTATCCACCCTCGCTCATCTCAGAGAAGACATGGACATTTGCAAGACTTCATGATTCTGCCAGTGAAATCACCCACAACAAGGGAACCGCCGTACATCCGTCATGCCCACGAAAGCCGGTATCCAGGCTAATTCAACGATCAATAAACCTTCCGTCCGGTCTGCGCGGGAATGTCAGATCAACTAGATGATCCGGTCGAAGGGCAACTGTCCATTTTCATATTCTGGCGACGAGCGTATGATCTTGGCGGACGAGGTTAGCAATGCGACAAATTAAATTCGGCGTCGGCATCTACGGCACGGAGAACGCCCGCGAAGCGGTCGAGCTGGCGCGGCGCGCCGAAGAACTTGGCTTCGGCCACTTCTGGATTGGCGATTCACACATGATCTGGCGCGAGCTTTACGTGCTCGCCGGCGCCATCGCCATGGCGACGATACAAATCCATATCGTACCCGTCTCACCCAGACGGTTAGGCGATAGCGACGGTTCTGACTTGGCTGTATTTCAGAATTTTTTCGTCAGCGGTTGCCAGGGAGCAGTCATGGATGCGGGCCGTGGCAACAATGATCTGGTCCGCCGGGTCTTTGTGAAAGGGCTCTGGCAAGCGGGTCGACTCGACCGCTATACTGGGCGTGAGAGCAACCAACCGAACGCCGGGATAATTAAGGGCCACATCGAACCACTCGGGGACATCGTGCGGAAGCTTCAGTCGCCCATGTTCAACCAACTTCGCGACTTCCCAGCACGAGATGATGCTCACGCCAAGGCCATCGGCGCTGCGATCATCGAGCATTTTGCGTTGCGCGTCCGACAGGCGAGGGTCTCCGTGCACCCACCAGACCCATACATGGGTATCGAGCAAAATCACTGCGAAGCGTCCCAGTCATCTACAGCAACCGGGTCAGTGGGACGGTCGTACGTTATCGGTACCCCGCGCAATGGGAATTCAGAACCTGGGTGGCGAGCAGCTTTTACCACAACGGTGACCTCGACTTCTTCGCCGGCGGGAAACGGCAATTTCGTGAGATGCACTTCACCATGTTCATCCACTGTAGTTTCAATTCGAATCGCGTCCATGTCATCGATCATACTCTTCAAGCTTGCCTTGCTCAAGTTGACGGATATGGCGTGCAAATATCCTCGGTAGCCAACTAGAATGAATTAGTGATTTTGACCGCAACGTCATTGGCCACCGATCCCAAACAACTACGCTGATGACACATGACAATCTTGTGTAAGGATATATCAACTTAGCTGCATCGATGGAGGGATTTCTCGCTGCGCTCGAAATGACAAAGTGTGCACGGCTGCCATCCCGAACGAAATGAGGAATCTCGTCCGAAGACTTTCACAACCACCCGGAAATTCTTTCCGCCCTTCCTGGCCTCCGTGCCCTTCGTGGTGCAAAATGACCCCGCGCACCCTTGGCCCATCGACACGAGGTTAACCATGCCACAAATCAAATTCGGCGTCGGCATCTACGGCACGGAGAACGCCCGCGAAGCGGTCGAGCTGGCGCAGCGCGCCGAAGAGCACGGCTTCGACCGTTTCTGGATCGGCGATTCGCATATGATCTGGCGCGAGCTTTACGTGCTAGCCGGCGCCATCGCCATGGCGACCGAGCGCATCCACATCGGCCCCGGCGTCACCCATCCTGCGGTGCGCCACCTCACCGTCACCGCCAGCGCCATGGCGACGCTGCACGAGTTAACCGAGGGCCGGGTCATGTTGGGCTTCGGTGTCGGCGCCAGTGGACCGGCCAATATTGGCATGAAGCCGGCGAGCGTCAGCGAATTCGAAGCGAATATAAAAAACTTGCAACAGCTCCTGCGCGGCGAGTCAGTGATTTTCAACGGCACCCAAGTGAAGTGCTTATTTCCCTGCGGCGATATCCCGATCTACATCGGCACCCGCGCGCCCCAAGTGTTGAAGCTCGCTTGCCGTCTCACTGCCGGCTTCATCCACGCCGGCGCATCGGACCGGTTGGCGGAATTGGTTCAACAGATTCGCGGCTACACGACCGAAGCAGGAAGAGATCCGAACGCGGTGGAATTCGTTTACCGCCTGCCCTGCGCCATCGACGCTAACCCGGCCCAAGCCCGCGCCGCGGTCAAAGGCGTGGTCGCGCGCACTGCCATGACGCAGTTGGGCCGCCTCTACGATCGTGGGCAACTTGAAAATGAGGAAGACCGACGCGCCATCCCGCGCATGCGCCAGGAGTACGACACCTACCACCACATGGACGCCGCCCACAGCTACCTGGTGCGCGATGAATGGTTGGAAAGTTTTGCCTTAGCCGGAACGCCGGAGCAAGTCAGAGCGAAAGTGAAAGCCTATATCGCCGCCGGCATCGACGAGCTAACGATCATCCCCTGCGGCCCGTCGAAGCAGGCGACGCTGGAACGATTCGCGCGAGAAGTCGTGAAGAATATTTGAGCGGATGACAGATATCGCGGTGAGGGTTATTGCAAACTCCGTCATGCCGGCGTAGGCCGGCATCCAGGATGGGCGGGGTTTTGGGCAATGAAGATGGATTCCGGCCTGCGCCGGAATGACGAAAAAGAAAATCGCGCCAAATCAACCAGCCTGCGCAGCTTCCGCCAAGATGATCTCTTTCAACTTCACCTTGTTCACCTTGCCGACTTCGGTGTGCGGCAGGGAGTCGCGGAACTCCACTGACTTGGGCGTCTTGTAGGCGGACAGCCGTTCTTTGCAGAAGCTCAACAATTCGGCGCCGTCCAATTTGGCACCGGGCTTCAACACGATCACCGCTTTTAACGCCTCGCCCCATTGCGGGTCGGGGACGCCGATGACGGCGGCTTCGAGCACGTCGGGATGGTTGTAGATCACGCTCTCGATCTCCAGCGGATAGATGCTGATGCCGCCGCTCTTGACCATGTCCTTCTTGCGCCCCGACACGAAGAGATAGCCGTCGGTGTCGAAGTAGCCGAGGTCGCCGGTGTAAAACCAACCGTCGCGGAACGACGCGTTGGTCGCCTCGGGATTTTTGTAATAGCCATGGGTCGCCAGCGGGCTCTGGCAGATGATCTCGCCGACATCGCCGACCTTCACCGGCTGGCCGGCGTCGTCGACGATGCGCAAATCGACGCACCACACCGGCCGTCCCGCCGAGTTGGCCTTGGACGCCGCGTCGCCGGGTTTGGAAATCGCCATCTGGCCCGAGTCGGTGGAAGCGTAGGTGCGATAAATGTTCGGCGTTAAATTCTTTTGCAGCGAATCGAGCACCGCGGGATGAACTTTGCCGCCGGTGATCGCCAGACAGCGCAGCGAGCTGGTGTCGTATTTCTTCGACTCGAGAACATGGAGCATGCGCTCGCACATCACCGGCACCGCGCCGACGTAGGTGACCTTGTCACGCTCGATGGTTTTCAAAACCTCTTCGGCATCGAAGCGCTCGTGCAAGATCATCGTGCCGCCGTAGTAAATGATCCCCAACGTAAACGAGCGCCCAGCGTTGAAATAAATCGGCGACGAAAGAATCGCGATATCGTGGGCGCCCAACCCTTTTTCGATGGCGTTGTTGATGCAGTGAAACACGAATGTCCGTTGGGTCGCCAGGCAGCCTTTGGGAAATCCGGTGGTGCCGGAAGTCAATAGAACCGCGAAGGGATCGTCCTCGCTGACCGCGACATCCGGCTCGTCAGCGAGCTGGCCATCGAGCAAGCCGCTGTAACTCAAGTCGGCGGAAAGCGCGATCGCCCTGATGGCGCTCAAATCCTTCAGCTCCTTGGCCTTGGCGAACTCGTCGACGCAATCCTCCTGGAGAATGATGAAGCGCGGCTCCAGCGCCGCGACCACGGAAGCCAACTCCAGCGCCTTCCACTTCACGTCCAATGGAATCGCCAACGCGCCGATCTTGGAAGTGGCGAAGACAATCTCCAGATGCTCGATACGATTGCCCACCGACAACGCCACGCCATCGCCGCGCTTGACGCCGATGGCGAGCAAGCCATTAGCCAGCCGGTTCACCCGCGCGTTGAGATCGCCGTAAGTGATCGCGCGAAACCTGTCCCGCGCCGCGACCTTGAGCGGAAACTTCCAGGCGTTCCGGCGTAGGCCGTCGCCCATTAACATTGGAATCGATGTACCCATCGTACTATTTTGGATTTTAGATTTTGGATTTTGGATTAGGGGAAGAAGACGCCGGATAGAGGAAGTAAGCCCGCGAACTCTGTATCCGATAATCCAAAATCCAAAATCGCAAATCCAAAATTCCTACCGTCCTTTCCATTCCGCCGGCCGCTTTTCGACGAACGCCTTCGGTCCTTCCTTGGCGTCTTCGGTCTGCATGACCATGCTCTGCAAGTCCGACTCGTAGCGGATGCCTTGCTCCAGCGGCATGTCGAGGCCTTTGTAAATCGCTTCTTTTATATAACGCAGCGCCAGTGGCGCGCCTTTGAGAAACGACTGGGCCATCTTTTCGCCGGCGGGAATCAATTGATCGTAGGGCACCAGTTGGTTGACCAGACCGATGCGGTAACATTCCGCCGCGTCGTAGAGCTCGCCGGAAAGGCAAATCTCCAGCGCTTTGGGCAAGCCGACCAGCCGCGGCATGCGCTGAGTACCGCCCGAGCCGGCCATGAAACCGAGGCGAACTTCGCTCAGTCCGAGCCGCGCGCCTTCGGCGGCGATGCGGATGTCGCAGGCCAAGCTCATCAATAAACCGGTGCCGACGGTATAGCCGTGCAGCAACGCGATGGTGATCTTGTTCATCGCCGCGATCGCCGGCGCCGGTGTGCCGGGGACGGCGTTGTACTTTTCTTGGCGCGCGACCAACGGAGAAGCCGGCTCGGCTGTCCCCGCTTCGTTGGACTTGACGCGATCTTTGATATCGCCGCCCACCGAGAACGCCCGCTCGCCGTTGGCCTTGAAGATCACCACTTGAACGTTGGGGTCATCTTCCGCCGCCCGGCAATAACCGACAATCGCCTTGACCATGTCGCGGTTCACCGCGTTCAACGATTCGGGCCGGTTGAGCGTGATCCAAGCGATCTGGTTGTTTACTTCGTAGAGAATTTTTTCGTCTGCCATTTTCGTTGCTCCTTCGCTGTCTTCACTTTTTGCACAATTCTGAGCTTCGATCTACCTGGGCTTGAGGCATGAGGGACGAGGCGTGAGTCAGAGTCCGGATGTCTTACTCGCGCCTCATGCCTACCGCCTCGCGCCTACTTGATGATCTTACTCGCCCGCGCCAGCACGTCCGGCGGAATCGTCACACCGATCTGCTTGGCGGTTTTCAAGTTAACGATAAAATCGAACTTCATCGGCTGTTCCACCGGCAGCTCCGCCGGCTTGCGCCCTTTGAGGATCTTATCGACGAACGTAGCGGCGCGCCGGAAAGACGCAAGCGGATCTGGGCCGTAGAACATCATGCCGCCCGCCTCGGCGAATTGAAATCCATCAGAGATGGTCGGCAGACGATTTTTGACCGCGAGTTCGGCGATACGTGAACCCTGCCCAAGTACGGCAGGAAAGAGCGTTTGCACGATTACGGCGCCGACGCCATCCTTTTTCATCGTTGCGAAGGCGCCGTCGATATCCTCGACCCCCTTTAACACTAGCGGCTGAAACCGGATCTTGTAACTGTTGGCCGCATCCTGGGCTTCCTTCACGAATTGTCGATGCGCCGGATCCGGTCCATAGGCCAGAAATGCCAAGCGAGAAAGCTTTGGAAGAACTTCCCGCAGCAGCTCCAAGCGCTTCCCCGCAAGCTCCGGCAAAATGTTGGTATTCCCTGTGATGTTCCCGCCTGGGTGTGCCAGGCTAGCGACAAAGCCGCTCCCCACTGCGTCCGCCGTGGCAACCATGACGATAGGAATCGTTTTTGTCGCGTTTTTGGCGGCTTCAACCACTGGCGTCGACGCGGCAGCAAGCACATCGACTTTCATGGCGACCAGCTCGTCTGCCAACGCCGCCAGAGCTTCAATTTTATTTGCCGCCCAACGATACTCTATGGCGATCGTCTGGCCATCGATATAGCCGAGTTCGCGCAGCCCCTGCACAAACGCTTCATCCCTCACGCTGGGCTTAGCGGAAAGCGAAAGGTAGCCAATGCGCGGAACTTTTCCCGCCTGCTGGGCCACGGCCAAGTCCGCCAAGCCGACGAAGGCAATCACGAGGGCAAGACACCCCAGCCATTTTAGATTTTGGATTTTCGATTTTCGATTGCCGACAGAAGATGTCGAAAATGGGATCCGTAGAATTTTAAGCACGTGGTTCTTTCTCCCTTAATCCAAAATCCAAAATCGGCAATCCAAAATTCTTCATTTCCCCTTCTTCCACAGCAGCGCGCGGCCGACGATAGGGTCGATCATACCGAGCCAGGTTTACCTACTCCTTATCCGGATCCGGTGGCACCAGCGGTTCGACGAGGGTTACCAAGCGCGGAATGTCGGTCTGTAGCGTATCCCAGACGGTCTGCAAATTGATCCGGAAGTATTCGTGAATCAGGCGGTTTCTCATGCCGATCATATCGGTCCATGGAATCTCGGGGTGACTGTCCTTGGTTTCCTGGGATACTTTACGAGCCGCCTCGCCGATGATCTCTAGAGGCCGCATGACGGCGTTTTGCAGCAAGTCACTCCGCTGAAATTCTTCCCACGTCACATCTTTGATGAATCCAAGCACCTTCCGCGCGGCCACCAGGATGTCCAACAGATACGCTGCGTCACGCCACATAAACGGTTTGAGCTGAATTCAGGATATGTTTACGCCGCAGGTAATTCTCGCTTTGCTCAATGGCGACGCGCTCCACAAGATCGACTTTCCGTCCGAGCATCTGCTCTAGCTCCGCTTCCATGTGAACCAGATCGAATAGGCTGTGGCGCCCATCGGGAGCAAAAGTCACTAGCACGTCCACGTCGCTGTCCGGCCGAAAGTCGTCGCGCAGCACCGAGCCGAAGAAAGAAAGCTCGACGATCTTCCATTTCTGGCAGAACTCGGCAAGACCTTCTTGAGGAACCTCGATGTTCATTTTCTTTCTAGCCTTCGCGATTACCGCAACTGGATTGAAACTACGCCTTCCAAAATAAAATCATACCATTGAATCCCTGTCTCGCGCCAATCCGGCCGCCTATTGCCTGATGCCCATTCCACTATCTAATCACCTTATCCGCCCGATACAGTAGCGACTGCGGGATCGTCACACCAATCTGCTTCGCCGTTTTGAGATTAAACACCAGCTCGAACTTGGTCGGTTGCTCCACCGGCAGCTCGGCAGGCTTGGCGCCTTTGAGAATTCTGTCCACGTAATAAGCGACACGTTTGTAGCTGTCCGCAAGGTCCGCCCCGTAGTACATGAGCCCACCGGCTTCTACAGCCGCTTTGCCGCCGTAGATCGACGGTAACCGGCTCTTTAACGCAAAGTCCACAATCTGTTTTTGGTAATCACGCGTTAGGTTACCTCCGAGCACTTGGAGTCCATCTGGGCGCTGCTTGTTTAGCGCCGCGAAAACCCGCTCGAAACCGCCCGCAGCACGTAAATCCCAAGGCTGAATAGTCAACTTCAGCGCACGCGCCGCGTCTGGGAGAACGCCTTTCAGCGCGATCCCACTGGACGGATTGACCGGATCGTAGAGAACCGCGACACGGACAAGTTTAGGAACGGCTTCTTTGAGCAGCTCCAGCCGCTTCCCCACTAACTGCCCGACAAACTCGTTCGTTAGCCCTGTGATGTTGCCGCCGGGACTGGCAAGGCTGTCAACCAGCCCTGCCGTCACAGGATCGAGCCCAGATCCCCCCATAACGATAGGAATCGTCTTGGTCGCGTTCTTGGCCGCACGGGTCGGTATGACCCCTCCTGCTACCACGATAATATCAACCTTGAGACGCACCAGCTCGGCCGCAAGCTCAGGGAGCCGATTGAGCTTCCCCTGCGCATACCGATATTCGGTGGCGATGTTCTGTCCCTCTATGTAGCCACGCTCGCGCAGAGCCAGCCGAATTGCCTCGGCACGGGTGGAGTCGTTAGCAGCACTGCCCCCTACTAGATACCCTATCCGATGGAGTTTCTTCGGCTGCTGCGCCTCGCCGACGGAAACATTCGCCAGAAAGAAAGTTGCCAGCAGACAGAAAATTTTCTCAATCATAAGATTTCCGCTCTTACTACTGCCTGTTGCCTCATGCCTATTGCCTGTTTCCTACTTCCCCTTCCACACCGGCGCGCGCTTCTCGGCGAACGCCTTGGGCCCTTCTTTGCTGTCTTCCGTCGTTCCTACCAACGCCGACAAATCCGACTCCAAACGGAAACCTTCGTCGATCGACAGCTGCACCCCTTTGGTGATCGCTTCTTTGATGAACATCACCGACATCGGCGCGCCTTTGAGGATGCGGCCGGCTAACTCTTCCGCCGCTTTCATCACGTCGGCTACCGGCACGGCGTGGTTGACCAGGCCCAACTTCTCCGCTTCGGCGCCGCTGACGTTGTCGCCGGTGAGGCAAATCTCCAGCGCCTTGGCGACGCCGACGGTGCGCGCCAAACGTTGCGTGCCGCCGGCGCCGGGGATGATGCCGCGCTTTACTTCGGCCAGCCCCAGCTTGGCGTCATCCGCGGCGATACGCATGTCGCAGGCGAGCGCGAATTCGAGCCCGCCGCCGACGCAATAGCCGCGGATCGCCGCGATGGTCGGTTTGGAGAGCGCCGCCACCGCGCGGGTCTGGGTGTTGATAGTGATGCCGGAGAGCTTGGAGGCGCGCCGCTCGATCGGCGAGAACGCGCCCTCGGCGCGCTCCTTTAAGTCCATGCCGGCGGAAAACGCTTTTTCACCGGCGCCGGTGAAAATCGCCAGGCGAATGGCGGGATCATTTTCAATCTGCCGGCAGGCGTCCACCAACTCGGTCGCCATCTTGCGGTTCACCGCGTTCAACGACTCGGGCCGGTTAAAGGTCACGTAAGCGATCTGACCGCGCACCTCGAATAACACATGTTCAAAAGCCATCTTGTTCCACCTTTCTAGTTGATTGTTAAAACTTTCGGATTCGGATTATCTCTCGCAAAGACGCCAAGACGCAAAGTTTGGAATCGGATAATATAAATTCTTGTCCGAACTTTGCGAGCTTAGCGTCTTGGCGAGAGACACTCCGAAAATCTCTTCTGCTTTTACTACCAACCGCCGCGAGTTTCTATCGCTGCCGGCTCCACAGTTGATCCATGAATCCGCTCTTATTCATCTCGTCGAGATAGCGGCTATCGACCAAGTCCTGCGGCTTGATCGCTTTGGCCCGCGGGTCGGTGGCGCCGAGCTCGTCGAGGGTCGCTTGCAGCGATTCCAGCTTGAGCGCCAGGCGCGGTTCCAGCGCTTTGATCTCGGCGTTGTAAGCCGCTTCGAGAATCGCGGGGTCGGTGATGCGCAGATATTTACCGATGACTTTGTAGAAAAACTCGCGGTCGGTGTGCACCAGCTTGGCGGCCTCGGCCATCGCCTGCATGAAGTTGCCAATCACCTGCGGCCGCTTGGCGATCACCGAGCGCTTGGTGACAAAGCAGGCCGCCGCGTAGGGAATTTTCAGATCGGGACCGTAAAGCACATAGTGAAACCCTTTAGCGATCGCTTGGGCATCGGCCGGCGGCGTCAAGACGCCGACTTCGATGGCGCCGCCGATCAGCGCCGCCAAGGTCTCCGGTTCGCCGCCGGTTTGGACGAAACCGTAGTCGCGGTTGGCCTCCAGGTTGTAGCGGCGCAGCGCCTGGATGGCGAAATAATGACCGTTGCCGCCGATGCGCGGCAGCCCGATCTTCTTACCTCGCAGATCCTCGACTTTTTTGATATTGCCGCCAGCGATCACCGTTTGGGTCATGACATTTTTGATGCCGCCGGTGAACACCAGATCGCTGGAGCCGCGCACATAAGCCGCTACGTTGCCGATGGCGCCGGTGACGGTCATCTCGGCGTCGCCGCCGAGCAGCGCCGCGGTGACGATGTTCGACGACGAAATGAACACCAGATTGAAATCGATGTTGTATTTCTTGAACAGCCCGGCCTCCTGCGCCACCCAGGGAAAGGACTGCGACATCACCCGCGCCGAGTGAATGCCGACTAATTTCTCCGGCGCCGCCGCGCCCCGCGCCTGTGTGGCCGCCAGCACAACCAACAAGTACAACAGGAGAACGATCGGTGGTCGCATGATAGCTCCTAGAGTTGACGACGGGCCGCCCTGGAACGACGCCGGTGGATCGGCCTACTTCGACTTGCTCTTGCGCTCTTCCCTGACCCGGTCGAGGAATGACAGATCGAGAAACTCGGCGGGCTTCAAACCCAGCGGCGCCAGCTCCTTATCGTTGACGATCAGATTGTCGATCGACTTGACCGAAATCAACGGCAGCCCCGGCGTCATCTGACTATAGGCGCGGCGGGTCTCCTCCAATTCTTCCAGACCGCGCGAGCGATAATACTCGCCGAGATACTGATAGACTTTCTCTTTGTTCGCCTCATCGCGGTAAAAATCCATGCCGTCGGCCAGGCCGCGGACGAAATTCAACACCGTGTCGGGCTCGCTCTTGATGAACGACCGCGTCGTCAGCGTCATCGAGATCGGATACTCGAACTCCTGCTTGGACAGATCGATATGCATGGTCAGGCCGGCCTTGCGCGCCATCAAGGTGAACGGCGGCTGCACCACGGTGGCTTCGAGATTGCCGCCGGTAATGGCGGCCCAGCGGTTGCCCATGGCGCCGGTGGCGATGATCGAGACATCGCGCTCCGGGTTGAGCCCCAACTGGCGCACCGCGTGGCGCGCGATGAAGTCCGAGCTAGCGCCCAGCGCGCTGACACCAATGCGCTTGCCCCGCAAATCCTCCGGCCGCTTGATCGACGGGATCGACACCAATTGATAGTCAAGCTTGTTGCCGACAGCGGCGATGCCGACGAGATCCTTGGCGCCGCGCGCCCAAGCCCGCATCCCCGCCGGCCCGCCTTCCATCGCCATGAACAACTCACGCGCCAACAGCGACTGAATCGCCGCCACACTACCGGCGATATGCACCGCGCGCAGCCGTATCCCATGCCGCTCGAACGACCCCGACTTATGCGCCACCCAGAAAAAACTGGTGGAGCCGCCGATGGGGTACGAGACCGTCAACTCCCGGAGAGGCCTCGGTTGTGCGCAGAGATTAGCCGCAATGAAGCAGATAAGTATTGCGAGTAGCCATTTTAGATTTTGGATTTTGGATTTTGGATTGCCGGACGGATGATTAAGAGATCTACGATTGGTCATAGCACGCTCCGTTTCCGACAATCCAAAATCGAAAATCTAAAATCCAAAATCGAACTAGGCCAACTCAAAACACGGCAGCTTAATATCCGGATTATGCGTCTGCTCGTAGCGCACCTTGACCCGGTCGCCCATTTTGACCTTTTCCTTGTTGTCGCCGAGGAGCCGGCTTTCGATGATCACGCCTTCGTCAAGAATCACGTTAATATAATAAATCGGCGCTTCTTCCTTGAACGCTGGGTTGCGCGGCACGCGCACCAGGGTGAAGCTGTGAATTTTGCCGGTGCCTTTGGCTTCGATCCAGCTCACTTCGCCGAAGCAGTCGACGCAGGCGATGCGCGGGAAGAACTGCACCTTGCCGCAGCTGTTGCACTTTTGCAGCAAAAACTTGTTGTTCTTCGCGCCCTCCCAAAAGGGCCGGTCGACGGGGTTGATCTTGGGTAGACTTTTTTGCGGTGCTCTTGCTTCAGCCATTACTTTCTCCTTTCCATGACCAGCGCGGATGTCGTGCCGAGGTTGCGTCCGTAGTTGAGCCAGCCGATGCCGGTGACTAGCGCACGTTCGGCCTTGGCCACCTGATGGCCTTCGGCTTCGCCGCGCAGTTGGCGCAGCCCTTCGATCACATGGAGAAAGCCGCCAGCCAAGCCCGCCTGGCCGACGGACAATTCGCCGCCGCCGGTGTTGACCGGGAAGTCGCCTTTATAAGTCAAATCATGGGCATCGACGAACTTGCCGCCGTCGCCTTTCTTGCAGTAGCCGAAGTCCTCGATCTGGATCATCACGGCGATCGGATAATCGTCGTAGATTTCAAATAGGTCGATATCCTCGCGCTTCACTTCGGAGAAAATCTTTTCGCCCACCAGCTTCATGCCGAAGGTAGTTTTCTCCGGCAGCATGTTGGCGACCTGGTAGTGAATCTTTTCGGCGTCGGTTACCAAGTAGACCAGCTTGTCGGTCAGCTGCTTGGCTTTCTCTTCCGAGGCGAGAATGATGCACTCGGCGCCGGAGCAAGGCATGACGCAGTCGAACAAGCGCACCGGGTCGGAAATCATTCGAGAATTTAAATAATCCTGCATCGACATCGGCTCGCGGAACAACGCCTGGGGATTATTGATGGCGTTGAAGCGCTGGGCGACGGCGATCTTGCCGACCTGTTCCAAGGTCGTGCCGAAATTTTCCATGTGCAGCCGTTGGATCAGCGCCATGAGCGAATTGGGCCCGCCGTAGCCGTAGACATCGACGAAGTTGCCGCGCTGGTATTCCAGCTGGCGCTGATGGGCGACGCTACGGTCGAACGAGTTGCCGGCGAGCAGCAGCGCGATATCGAGATGGCCGCACTCGATGGCGTCCGCCGCCCGGCTCACCGCGCCGACGCCGCTGGCGCCGCCGTAGTCGGCGTTGAGCACCCAATCCAACTCAAAGCCCAACTGCTCAGCGACATGCGGCGCCGTGTCCGGGCTCGCCTGGGTGGTCACCGACAGGCCATTGATGTCTTTTTTCTTGAGCCCAGTCTTGTTGAGTACGTCGCGAATCGCGATGGCATACTGCCCTAGCAGCGACTCCTCCGATTTCCGTGAATACTCTGTCGACCCATAGCCGACAAAACAAACTTTTTTTCTTCTCATTAGATGCTCACTCCTTTCAGTCGTTCGCAGGCGTGAGGCACGAGGCTTGAGGCATGAGGAAGACCGCAGATGCGAATCTTACTCAAGCCTCGCGCCTCAAGCCTCACGCCTTTAAGTATTTCTCCCCCACTCCCCGATTGATCTCTTCCTCGCGGCCGTAGAGGAGCCGCGCTAGTCTGGCTTCGCGATAAAAACCTTCGAAGGGAAACTCCTTGCAGACGCCGTAGCCGCCGTGGATTTGGATCGCGCTGTCGGCGGCCTGGAAGGCCATGCGCGCGGCGCGTTTTTTCGCCAGCGCCGCCTCGTCGAAGTAAGGCAGATCGTTATCGGCGCGCCAGGCCGCTTCCATAGTGATCCAAGTCGTGGTGCGAATCTCGATGGCCAGGTCGGCCAACATCCATTGGATCGCCTGGCGTTCGGCCAAGCGCCGGCCGAAGGTGACGCGATTCTTGGCGTGCTCGATGGACGCGGCCAGACAGCGCATGCCGATGCCGAGAGAGCGCGCCGCGATGCGCAGCTGTTCGCTGGCGATGATCGCGCCGGCTTCATACTCGTAGCCCAGCAGTTGCTCGTTGGCGATGCGGCAATGGCGTAGGGTCAGGCGCGCCACCCTGGCGTCGGTGGTGAGATCGGCTTCGTCGAGGATGTTGAGCCCCGGCGCGTCGCGCGCGATGACGAACAGCCCGAGCCGCTGGGTGCCCTGCTCGCGCGCCGGAAACAAAAACAGATCGGCCCGCGGCTCGTAGACATCCAAGCGCGAGTCTTGCAGGATCGCCCCTTCGGGTTCTTGACGGTAAAGCGAGCGCAGCTGCGACAGGCTGCCGCTCTTGTGCGCTTCATCGAAGGCCAACGCCAGCGACAGCTCGCCGGCGGCCAGCGCCGCGCCGTACTGGGTCTCGAACATGAACTCGGGAATCGCCACCGGCCCGAAGGGTAACACCGAGCGGCCGAACTCGCGGTGAATCAATACCTGCGCCACATGCCCCATGGCCGGCCCGCCCATGGCCTCCGGCAATTCCAGCGCCCATAGCCCGATCTCACGCGCCTTCTTAGTCAGCTCGGCGGCGATGTTCGAATCGAGGACGCGCCGCTCCGGCGCCCCCGGCGGCAAGAACGGCTGGGATTGTTTGAGAAACGCCCCCTCGCGCGCGATCAATTCGCGGTCGACAAACTGCGCCGCGGTCTCTTTGATGAGCTTTTCTTCTTCGCTAAGTTGCAGGTCCATAAAAAATACCGAGAGACTTAACCACAAAGAGCACAAAGGTCACATAGCTCGGAGGGCGGGTTTAAAACCCGCCCCTTGTATAATGAAATTGAAGTGTCTGTATGCACATTGTTTAACACGAAACAGGATGGGACAGGCCGTTCGCCCCTCGGTCCTTGGAGACCGTTTTGTAGCATGGACCGTCCCATCGTGGCTCCCAAA
>CAMDBU010000097.1 GCA_945889495.1 Syntrophobacter sp. SbD2
CCAGAAGTTGACGCAACGCGTGTGGGGATTCGCAATAACTCCAAAACTTTGCCGTTCGCACATGAAAACACGAAACCCGCGTGTTGCGCTCAAAAATTAGCAGGCCGGGTTCTAAAAAAACGGGGTTTTCTGTCAGGCACTAATTATACGATGACGTTTTGGAATTTAATACCCTAGAATCTAAAATTCCCGGCATCGGGCCGGCGCTGGAAGGTCCCGAGTGATTCACACGGACGGTATGGGCGCTAAATTCGTTTGTCCGGCCCAGCTTTGGCTGGCGCGCCGGGGGCATCCGATTTCGCCGTGGGAGCGGGTTGGGCACGGGCAAAGCCGATCACCGTGAGGCTAACTCGGAGGTTTTGCTGGGCCGCCGGCTGCGCTCCCGGCACCTGCGGGAAGCCCACGGGTCGAAACAGCGACCGGACGTTGATCTCGTCGATGACCAGGAGTTTTTGCGCACCTTCAATGCCGCGAATCAAATTGGCCAGTTGTTGGATCTGGCCGCCGATTTCCATTTGGATGGCGATTTTGGAAAACGAGCCGCTGAGCTCGGGATTGAGCACCCGGGTGGTGATCACTTGAGTGCCCTCGCGGGTGGCCAGCGATTGCACGGTCTCTTGGAGGTCAGAGGCGGTCACCGAGGGAGTGTCGCCGGTCAACAGCGCCGGCTCGATCGCTTTGATTTGACTGCGCGCGGCTTGCAACGCGGCCAGAAGCGATTCCTTCTGGCTCAAGTAGCGGAGATTTTTTTGCAGCAATTGGGGTTGCGAATCGAGTTGGGCTTTGGTGCGCGCCTGGCGTTCGAGTAACGGCGTGGCGATACCCGCCTTGACGATGAAAAAAAGCAAAATGACGCCGGTCAAATAGACCAAGCTCCGTTCCCGTGCGGACAATCTTTGCCACAGCTCTTTCATGATTTGGTTTTGCTTTCCTTAGGCGCCTCTTTGGTCACCGCCGGCGGGGTCGCCTTGACGGCTGGCGCCGCCGCCTTGGCCGCGTCATTGGACTTTTCCACATCGGCCTTCAATGAGAACGTTTCTCGATTGTCACGGCCACGATTGGACGGCGCGTTGAAAGCGACATTTTCAAATACCGGTGAGCGCTCCAACAGCGGAATCAACGATGAGGCATTTTCCGCGTTGCCTTGGACTTCCAAGATACCGCCGCGGTAACGCAGGTTGGAGAAATGAGCATTAGGCGGCACCACTTTGGAAAGTTCATCGAGCACCCGGAGCACTTCGCCGCGCCGACCTTGCAGGTCGGCCAAGACACCGACTTCTTTGCTGAGCTGCTGCAGCTGATTTTCTTCCCGGCGCAGCGCTTCGATGGCTGGCTCGATTTTCTGATTCTCGCGCTGCAGCTGGCGCAGGCGCATTTCGTCCTTGATCGGATAACTCAGCCCCCAGCCGATCAGGGCGATCGCTAGCAGCCCACCCAACACCATGTTGAGCATCGACAGTGATTTGCGGCCGGCCAGTTCGGCATTTTCATGGCGCAGGAAATTCCCGATCACCGAGGCTTCGCGAATGCCGCGCAGCGCCGCGCCCACCGCCGGCAAAACCGCTTCGGGGAGTGGCGACTTGAGTCCGTTCAAATGGCGCACGCTGAGCGCGCCCAGTTCATCGGCGCTGGCGAAGGTTTCCGCCGCCAACCCGGTGACGCCGGGAAGCTTGCCCCAGCGATAACACTTGTCGACACCTTTCAGGCTCTGCACCAGCAACTCCCGGCTACCACCCTGAGCCCATTCGGCATGGGGAAAGCGATGGGCAAATAAAAACTGCCCGCCGCCCTGCCAACTGCCCACTTTCGACTCGACGCCGAGCAGATCCCAACTTTGTTCGTTGGCGGTGGCCAACGCCATGCGGCCGCTATTGGGCCCGGCGGCAAACAACGCGTAATTGAGCAGCGCGGTAACATCCGGTTCGACCCCGGCCGGCTTGATGCCAAAGGAATCGAGCAAGCTGACCAAACTATCGACGAGCTTTTTCTGCACCGCGACCAGATAGAGACCCAACTTCTCGCCTTTTTTACCGGTGAGCAAATAGTCGTAATAAATCTCATCGCGGCGAAACGGCAGCTGTCGCTCAATTTCGTAGGCCAGCACCTGGTCAATGTTGTCTTGGGCCGCCAGCGGCAGGAAAAGTTGCTGGATCATCACCTGGTCTTGCGGAATGCACACATACACCGCGTCGCGGCCGGCGTTGAAATGGGGCAGCAACGACACCATCGCCTGGCGCAGACTGCGTTCGCGCGCATCGTTGTCGGCTTTGAGCGCGATCTCTTTAACATCTTCGGCGACCCAACCGGTGATATCGGCGATCGCTGGCCGGGAGTCGCTCTGCGGCAGCTCGCGGTCCTGTTGGTCGAGCAGCGCAACATTGAGAAAGCTCTTGCGCAGCCGCACCATCACCAAGCGGTCCTGCATGACGTAAAGACCGACACTGCGCAGAAAGTCGGCGCGGGAAAGATTCTGTAAACTTTGAGCTAGAGCCATGGTTATTCGCAATTCAAAGGCGGTTAATGAAGTTATTTTACATGAAAGCTCAAGGTTGCGATAGTCCAATCTCGCGATCGACCCAGCGCAGCACCTCGAATCCTTGGGCTCCACCGAGCCGCACCACGCCTTTGACCCGGCGCGCGGCGCGGGCCTCAGAGGGACGCCCTTCGGCGTCCACCGCCACCACCGACGGGTTGGTAAAAATAAACGATTGAAGCATCGGGTCGCCTGAGCCGATGCCCAAGAGCGGCAACAAATCGGTCAAGGTTTTTTCCGACAACCGTTTACGTTCCTCGATGAACTTCACGCACTTGTCCAGGGGAATGCCGGTCAAGGCGTGGATCACCGCGGCGCTAGCGGTGCGCAAGTTGACCCGGTCGATGGGACTATCGATGGTAAAGACGTCGCGCAAATCGACCCGCGGGCCACGCTCACCCTGGCCCGCGGCGCCGTCGGCATGGGTACCGTAGAACAGCGCTGGCGTCATGCCGCGAATCCAGAGCAAATCTTCGACGCTGTCCAAGGGACCGTTCTTGGCGCTGTAAGAGGGCGACAGCGATTGATAGTAATCGCTCTCGGCGCCGTTGGTCCGGTGCAGATCGTCGGGATCGCGCCAATCCATGATCGAGTCCGTGAGAATATCCGCCACCGACGGGTCAACACCGAGATTGGTAAAGACCCGGCGCAAGACCTGCTCGTCGACGCGATTGAGATTGATCTTGCCGCCCTCGTCGACCAGACGGACGCGAAACATCCCGCTACCGAGCTTTTCCTCGCGCCAACTGCCATCGAATAGATCGTTCGGTTTAGGCTCGGCCTGGGCGGCGCCGCCGGCGGCCTGGTGAATGAAGTCGTATAAGCCGCGCTCGAAACCGGCCAGGGCGAGATAATAGCCCTGGGTTTCATCGCTGAAGCGATGGCTGGCCGCCGCCTCTTCGCGCACCGAAGCGCTAAAATCGAAGGCAACCACGAAGAGAAAAATAAAAATCCATAGCACCACCAGCAGCACCACGCCGCGCTGATTGGCCAAGGCCGAAGGTTTGGAAAAGGCCAGCTTCATTGCGACAGCACCGCGAGCATGAACGGAAACACCCAGCGCACTTCCTTGCCCTCGGCGTCGATGAACGACATGCGTAGCGCCCGCGGCAAGCGGCGCCGCTCCTTGCCGTCCCAACGCTCCTCCCAGTTTTCCTTGTCGCCCTCGACATCGAGGTAGGCGAGCTGGAAATCGCGCACCCCTTCCTGAATCACTAAATTATGACGTTGCCCGCCGCCGCCATCGAGGCGCACGGGCGCGGTTTCACTCAGGCTGAAACTCGCCCGGCCGTTGGCGCCGTTCTCCATTTCGATGGCGATCAGCGCCATGCCACGGCCGCCCATGGCATGGGAATAGGCCGACACGAAGCTCAAGCGCTCGCGCTCGCCGGCGAAATAAATTGTCTGTTCTTGAATCGACTCGCGGTAGGGATAGCCGGAGCGAATATAGGTCGCCAACAGATCGCCGATGGAGCGTGCCTTTTGGTTGCGGCTAAAACTTTTTTCCGATTTCTCCACCGCGGTATGGGCCAGGGAAAAGGCGCCATAGAGGACCGCGCCCATGAGCGCGAAGATGGTGAGCGCCAACACCACCTCGATCAAGGTGAAACCGGCGCCAGCCCGCGCCGCCGGGCCATCGCCGGCAACCGCGCGCGATCTAGTCCTCATGGATTAGCCTTGCGCGCCAAGCGCAATGTCTTGAGCTCCAGCCGGCGCTCCCGGTCGCCGTCGGCCACGATCATTTCCAAGCCAACTTCCTTGAGTTCCCAGTGGCTACCAAGATTGAGGCTCGGGGTCGAATCGCGCAGGGTTTGGATCTGCGCCCGCCAGTGACCGCCCTGGGCCAATTTACCGCTCTCCGAACCGTCGCGCAGGATCGGCCGGGCGAGCAGCTCATCCATGATCCGCGCGCTTTGCGCGCTGGCCTCGGTCTGCGCGTTGCTCCGCGTACCCAGTCGCAGGCCGACGGAAAAAATTTGCAGCAAGGTCACCACGCCCAAACCGACGATGGTCATGGCGACCATGACCTCGAGCAGGGTAAAGCCACGATGGCCGCGGCCCGGGAAAATTTTCATGAACCACCTGCGCGGGCAACTTCGATCTTGCCGGTGAGCGGTTCCATGCGCACCGAATAGGCAATCGCGTTGGCGCCGTCGGCAATGACAATCTCGCCGCCGAGGTTGCTGCCGTTGGGGAAAAAATAAAAACGCTTGGTGTCGCGCTCCATGGCTTCGCCGCCATCGATGGCGGTAATGCGCACATCGTCGGGCAAGTGGATCGCGCTATTTTGCGGCACCAGGTAGGTATTTTGCGGCATGCTGACAATCAAATGCTGGGCGACGCCGTTGAGCAACGCGCGGCTGCGTAGATCCCGCGCCAGCGCCGCTAGACTGAGCGCCGCGCTGCGCACCTCACGCTCGCGCAAGCGCCGCCCAAGGTTGGGCACGACGATCGCCATGCTGATGCCCATGACCACCAGCACCAGCACCATCTCGAGGAGCGAGAAGCCCCGGCTATCTTTCCCAGCTGTTAATGTCACTGTTGGTGTCGCTGCCCCCCGAGACGCCATCGGCGCCATAGGAAATTATATCGTAGGGGCCGTGATCGCCGGGACTCTTGTAAATATAGGGTTTGCCCCAGGGATCGAGTGGCAAATCTTTTTTTAGATAGGGCCCGTCCCACCGGTCGGCGCCGCCGGGGCGTTGCATCAAGGCCGCCAGCCCTTCTTGGCTGGTCGGATAACGGCCGACATCGAGGCGAAAGGTATCGAGCGCCGTACCTAATAGCTCAACCTGCGCCCTGGCGGTTTTGGTCTCAGCGCGCCCTTGTTGCTTCATGAACTGGGGCGCCACGAGCCCGGCCAATAGCCCAATGATCACCACCACTATGATCATTTCAATCAGAGTAAACCCAGCTTGCTGCTTCAGAGTTTTCATAATTAAAAATCGTTGATGCTAAAAATCGCCATCAACATGGAGATCACCACCACCGCGATGATCAGCCCCATGCCCAAAATCAACGCCGGCTCGAGTAGTGCCGTGATTCTTTTCGTCGATCTTCTGACCTCCTGATCGTAGAACGACGCCACTTCGGCCAGCATGCCATCCAATTTACCCGACTCCTCGCCCACCGCGATCATGTTAAGCGCCAAAATCGGGAATAGACCGCTCTCACTCAAGGGCCGCGCCATGCCCTTGCCCTCGCGCACCCGCGCCTGCACCTGACCGATCGCCCGGGCCAACAAGCGATTGCCGACCACCCCTTGCACCGTGCCCAAGGCATCGAGTAAGGGCACGCCGCCGCGCAGCAACGCCGACAATGTCCGGGAGAAACGGGCGGTTTCAAACTTGCGCACCAGATCGCCGATGAGCCAGGCTTTCAAGCACAGCCGATCCCACTCGCCACGCCCCTCCGGGGTCTTGATGTAAAAAATCGCGCCGGCCAGCGCGGCGATGGCGACCAACAATGCGAGCCAACCATACTGGGCTAGCAGTTGGCTAAAATTGATGACCATCTCGGTGATCCAGGGGATCGCCTTGCGGTTGTCGTGGAACAACGCCGCGAACTTGGGGATGACGAATATAAACATGACGATCAACGAAGCGCCGGCCGCGGTGCCCAAGATGATCGGGTAGATCAGCGCTGACTTGATCTCTTCTTTGAGCGCCGTGGTGCTTTCGAGATAGTCGGTCAAATAACGCAGCACGTTTTCCAAAATACCACCGGCCTCGCCGGCGCGGATCATATTGGTATAAATCCGTGGGAAGACTTGCGGGTGCTCGCCCATGGCCGCGGCGAGGGATTTACCGGCGCGCACCGCTTCCACCAGCGCGCGCAAGGTTTTGCTGAATTCAGTGCCTTCGAACAGATTGCCAAGGATCGATAAGCTGCGATCGAGCGGCAGACCGGCGTTAAGCAGGGTCGCCATCTCACGGGTAAACTGCAGCAACTGCTGCTGGCTAACCTGGCGCTTTTCGAACAACGGCCGGGCCTGGCGCGGCGCGCCCACCGCGCGCTCGCTCGGCATGGCGATGCGCAGCGGGATGCAACCCATGTCGCGCAGGCGCGCCACCACCCGCTGCTCGCCATCGGCTTCCATCACGCCTTCGACGACTTTGCCGGTTTGATCGGCGGCCCGGTATTGAAAGAACGCCATGGTTAATCGCTAGGTCGCCGCTGGCTTATAATTGGCGGCGAAAAGATTTGCCGTTATCCTTCTTCGCGGGTAACGCGCACGACTTCGGCCAAGGTGGTCATCCCCTGGCGCACTTTGTCCCAGCCATCTTCACGCAGGAGCCGCATGCCCTGCTGGACGGCGAGATTGCGAATCGTGTTGGCATCGGCCTTGGCATTGATCAGCTTGCAAATATCCGCGGTCACCGGCAACAGCTCGAAGACGCCCACCCGGCCCAAATACCCAGTGCCGCTGCAAGCATCACAGCCGGCCGCTTCCCAAATAGTATGCAGAGCTTCGCTGTTAGCCAGCGCCATCTCCGGCGCCACTCCTTCCAGGCCGGTGAACGGAACTTCCCGGCGGCAGGTCGGACAGAGCCGGCGCACCAAACGCTGCGCCAGGACGCCCAGCAACGAAGACGAAAGCAGATAGTCCTGCACGCCCATTTCCAGCAGCCGGGAGATCGCGCCGGCGGCATCGTTGGTATGCAAGGTGGAAAACACCAAATGGCCGGTGAGCGCCGCCTGCACGGCGATCTCGGCGGTCTCGGCGTCGCGGATTTCGCCGACCATGATAACGTCGGGATCCTGGCGCACGATCGAGCGCAAACCGTTGGCGAAGGTCAACCCGATCTGCGGTTTGACATGGATCTGATTGACGCCGCCCAACTGATATTCCACCGGGTCTTCGATGGTGATAATTTTCTTGCCCGGATCGTTGATCTTTTGCAGCGCGCCGTAGAGCGTGGTGGTCTTACCACTGCCGGTGGGGCCGGTGACCAGGATCATACCATGGGGCTTCAAGATCATCTCGTTAAAATGCGCCAGCTGCACGGTAGGAAACCCCATGGCCTCCAACTCGGTGAAAATCTGCCCGCGCTCGAGCAAGCGAATCACCACGCTTTCGCCGTAGAGCGTCGGCACCGTGGCGATACGCAGGTCAATGTCCTTGCCGCCGAGGCGGGTTTTGATCCGGCCGTCCTGGGGCAATCGGCGCTCGGCGATGTTGAGCTGGGCGAGAATTTTTAACCGTGAGATCACCGCCCCCTTCAACTGGCGCGGCGGCGACTCGACTTCGTGCAAAATCCCGTCAATGCGGTAACGCACTTTCAACTGATTCTCGAAGGGCTCGATATGAACGTCGGAGGCGCGCGCTTCAAGGGCGCGCACCAGCATCTGATTGACCAGCCGGATCACCGGCACTTCCGAAGCCATGTCGCGCAGATGGGCAACATCTTCATCTTCGGCGATGCCGTCAAATTCTTGGGCCGACTCTTGCACGGTGCCGTCGGGCGCGTAGGTGCCGCCATACAAGGCTTCGATGCGGGCAGTGATTTCTTTTTCCTTGGCGAGTACCGCGCGCACCCGCAGGCCGGTGGCGAGCTCAATGGCATGCAAGCGCGACAGCTCCATGGGATCGGCGATGGCGACGATCAACTCGCGGCCGTCGATTTTCACCGGCACCATGCGCGCCATTTTAAAGAAATCGCCGATGCTGGCGGGCAGATCGATTGGCAACGGCGTGTTCGGCACCTCGCGCAGCGACATCAGCGGCAGATCGAAATGCTCGCGCATCACCGGCAGGAGATCTTCTTCGGACAAAAAGCCCAACTCCACCACCAGCCGGCTGAGCGGCGCCTGTTGCTCGTCTTGGAGCTTGCGCACTCGCTCCATTTCCTCGCTGGAGAGCATTTGCCGCTCGATCAGACGCTCAGCAAAAGTCGCTTGTGTGTCCATGAAAATTTCCGTTCGCCGGGTTATTTGCCGGCAGTCGAATCGGCTCTGCCGTAACGGTCTTCCAAGCGCACGACGTCATCGAGTTCCGGCGTCGAGACCTCCAAGACATCGCAGTCCTCGACGGCGATCATGCGATGCTTCATCAGCGGCACGATGTGCAAATTATCCCCCGCCGCCAAACGTATGCGCTGCGGCCGGCCATCTTTTTCGATGTCCAATTCAAGCACCCCGGTGAGCAACCGAATGGTCTCGTCCTTGACGTTGTGGAACTGATAGCTTAGGGACTCGCCTTTATTGATGTGCAGTACCTTGCCCACATAACGCTCGGTATGCGCCCAAATAAGCTCATAACCCCATGGTTTATCGACACGTTTTTCCGCGTGGGTGAGTCCGTCAAGTATCATTGGGGCAATGATACCATGTAAAGCTACGGCGGCAAACAAATCTCTACGGGGAAACGTTTGACCGTTCCGGGAGGGCGTCCAAAGCAGCGGCGCGGGCAGTCAATCCTAATAGTGTAAACAGCAATATGCGGGTTTCATGGTGGAAGAATGGCACGTCGCCCAGGCCGCAGACCATCACGGCAAGCCAAGCCGAAGCCAATGCAATGCCCCACCGCGGCTCGGAGACCGATTGACGCAGGGCGGACCTTAGCGCGACAGCGAATCCCGATCCGACTAACCACAAGTAGCTAACCAGTCCAAGGAAACCGGTGCCAGCAAACAATTCTACGTAGACGTTATGGCTGTGGGTTAAAGCGATTTTTTCGAAAGTCGTGCCGCGGAATTTTTCCCGCAGCGCCGCTTTCACCCGGCCGCGGCCGTAGCCGACGCCCAACAACGGATTATCCCAACCAATGCGGATTCCTTGCTGCGCCAACATCGTCCGTTCAGCGATGGACGCGTCCTTCATGGGTCGCGCAATCGAAACCAGTCGCTCTCGCAGCGTCGGGACCAAGGCGACACCGACGCAACCCACCGCGACGATAACCGTCAACGCTTTCCATTGCCGCGACAACACGAAGTAGAAAACAATTGAACAGGCCGCCGCGATCCAAGCGCCACGGGAGTAAGTCAATAGCAGGGCGAGGAGTTGAAGCAGACAAGATACCAACGCAAGACCGCGGAGCCAACGTTTTTCCGCGGCGATACACCAAAGACTCAGCGGCAAAGTCATCGCCAGTACGAACCCAGCGGTGTTTGGATGATCCAGTGGGAAGCCAAATCGATAGGACATATCGATGGCCAAGACCGATGGCACGTGAAGCAATCCACGCACCACAAGAACTACCGGCAAGACCCCGAGCGATAGCAACGCCCAGCGCAGCCGTTGCCGGTCCGAGACGACTTCGACCACGACGACGGTATGGAAGCAGGCAAAGGCAAAATACCGATAGTCACCGGCCTGGCTAAAAGTAACAAGAAGCGATGCCGTAACGATGAGAAAAAATAGACCTAGCGGCGCTAGCCGGGCCCAGGGCACGGAGTCAAAGGGCCAGCACCGCTCACGAATGACGATCCAAAGTTTGAGACCGAACCAAAAGAACAGCGTCGTCCGGGCGACGCTCCAAGCGCTGATACCGACCCGTCCGGCCGCGAGGGGAATTGGCCCGATGCCGATCAGGGTGATCGCCACTGCCAGCGCGATGGAGATCGTCCGTTCGGACCAGCCAATCATCTTGCTCATGTGAAAGTTGGCCGGCGCCAGGCCCCGCAGCCAGCCTTACTAAGGCATGAACAGGGCGCGGCAAAAAGACCGGCAAGCGAATTATAGCGGGTTCGGGCGGCGCTGACGGAATCCCCGAACCAGCGTCCAAGCAAGAATTTTAAAATCCCGGGTAAGCGACCAATTTTCAATATAATCGAGATCATACTCCACCCGCGTTTGCAGTGAAGTATTGCCGCGCCAACCATGGATCTGCGCCCAACCGGTCATGCCAGCTTTGACCTTGTGACGCAGCATATAGCGGGGAATTGAGCGGCGAAATTCATCGATCAACGACGACCGTTCCGGCCGCGGCCCGACTAGACTCATGTCGCCGCGCAGAACATTGACCAGCTGCGGCAGCTCATCGAGACTCGCTTGGCGCAGCCAGCGCCCGACCCAAGTGACCCGCGGGTCCGCTTCGGCGGCCCACACCGGACCGGTGAGCTGCTCGGCGTTGTCGACCATAGTGCGGAATTTGAGCATGATAAAGCGGTGGCCATCCAATCCCATCCGTTCCTGGCGGTAAAGCACCGGACCTGGAGAGGAGTATTTGATCAGCAAAGCGATAATGGCCATCACGGGAGCGAACAAGACCAGCGCCACACCACCGACGCAAATATCCACGGCGCGTTTCAGCAATGCGTTCCAACCGCTCAGCGGCGAGGATTGCAAGCTAAAGATCTGCAAGCCGTCGAACTCATCGACGCGGCCGCGCAACGTCACCAAGGCACCGAGATCGGGAACAAAATGCAACGCCACCGGCTCGTCGCCGAGCCACTCTTGAATCTCGCGCAGGCGTCGCGCCTGATCGAGCGGCAGAGCGACGAAGATCTGATCGACGCCACCGGCGCGCACCATGGCCGTCAACTCCGCCGGCGTCCCGATCAAGCGAATATCGGCAGGCAAGGCGGCGGAATTGTCAGCCGTCAGTAAATGGAAGCCGACCACCCGCAAGCCGAGATGGCGATAGGCTCGGACACGCTGGTAAAACGCCAGACATTGCTCAGGCAAGCCAACGATCGCCACATGGCGCAAATTATAGCCGCGCCGGCGCAGCGAACGCAGCCCCTCGCGCACCACCACCCGGCCCAAATTGATCAAGACGAAAATCAGCAGCCAAAACAGCGCAACCACCAGCCGCGACAGGACGATTTCGCGCACGAGAAACAGCACCCCTAAAAAAAGCAGCAGAACCAGACTGGACGCCTTGAGAAATTCCACCGCCTCATGACGGAACGGCGACAGCCGGCGCGCTCGGAAAAAGTCAAAATACTCAAAGACGCCGGCCCACAAGGCCAGAATGATTATCCAGGCGGTGGAATAGTGACGCAAAACATAGGGCTCGAGTTCGAGGAACCAACCGCTGTGAAAGCGAATCAGATACGCCAGCCACCATGCCATGCTGACAAAAAACAGATCGCTAATGACCAGCAGTCCCTTGAACAGTTCGTTATGTTGTTTCAGCATGGTCTGCTAAACGCCACCGGATCGCTTAAAACATGCATCGATAGCCTGGGCGATTTCACGCTTGAACCGCTCCCGGTTGAACCGCGCGGCGTGGGCGCGAATCGCCGTCGGGTCGAAGCGCTGCCGGTTCATTTCAAAATCCCTGACCGCGGCGCCTAAACTAGCCGCGGTCTGATCGCCGAAAAATATCCCGGTTGGCGCCGCCCCTTCGTTCCGCCCGTCGACTCCGACGACCGTTTCCAACAGACCGCCACGGCCAAAGCCGATCACCGGACGGCCGCTGGCCTGAGCTTCCAACGGCACGATGCCAAAATCCTCTTCCCCGGGAAAGATCAGCGCCTGACAGGAAGCGTAGAGCTCCGCCAATCGCATATCGTCCACGGAGCCCAGGAATTCAATATTGCTCCGCGCCCGTTGCTTGAGCGCGCGCAGCAGAGGGCCAGTGCCGACGATCTTTAAGGGCAGTCTTAACCCATTGAAGGCCTCAATGGCAATATCGATTCGCTTGTAAGCCACCAACGCCGAAACTATCAAGTAGTAGTCCGCCGGCGCCGTGGCGCAGTGAAAGCGGTCGCTATCGACGGGCGGGCAAACCACGCTGGCGGGCCGGCCGTAGAAGCGCTCGATCTTGTTACGCACATTTTGCGAATTGGCGATGAAACAATCGACCCGGCTCGAACTATCCCGGTCCCAGCGCTGTAAATAGGAACGGGACAACCCAAGGCCGACCCGGCTCAATAGCGAACTATGACCGGCCAGGTAAGCGTCATGTAGATCCCAGACATAGCGCATTGGCGCGTGGACATAGGCGATGTGCAGCGCACGCCTAGGAAACACCCCTTTGGCGACGCAATGGCTGCTCGAGAGCACCAAATCGTAGTCGGCTAGTTCGAAGCGTTCGATGGCGTGGGGGAATAACGGCAACAGATAACGAAAATATTTTCCCGCCTGGGGCAGCCGGCCAATCCACGATGGATGAACGGTCATTTTCCTAATGATCGGCGACACTCGGTCCGGGGCGTAAACTAGAGTATAGAGGTCGGCCTGGGGAAAAAGCTCGCAAAAAACTTCAAGGCATTTTTCGCCGCCGCGCATGCCGACCAGCCAATCGTGAACCAGAGCGACCTTCATGAAATCGATTACGGCGACCGTTAGGTCACCGTCACAGCTGAGCGCATAAGCAAATTATTCGGCGAACTCCATAGCGAATCTTAAATGTTGTTCAGAAGTGCGCCGCGGAGACAATTGCCGACCATACCTGAATATTCCGCCGACCGGACATAACCTACCGCTGTCAGCCGATTTCTTGGCAGCATTTTTAATGGAGTTGTAGGCTGGAACGAGGCCTCCTGAACAAACCATGGCCCGCTGAACCGGCCACCCGCAGGCGCCGGCTTATCCGTCCTGATCGCAAGTTGCTCATCAACCTGTTGACTCCCTGGCGCCTCGGCGGCCTTTGTCCTTTTTCCCACGCCGTTTTCCCGGGGGCTCCCTCGCCGCAGTCTTCTCATCCTCCGACGGAGATTGTTCCAGTACGTTAACTGACAGCACTAATTTTTCGCCGCCCCGATCTGGAAACCACGCGACATGTTCTTGCACCATGGTGAGCTCGAGAGTGTAGCCTCCCGGCTTAGGGGGAGCTTGAATCGCTGCCTTAAGTGTCACAGACTGATCGGGATCGAGATCTTGCGGAAGAGGTGTCCGAAGGCCGTCGAAAACCACTGCCTCCCCTTCCCTGTTGAACCAGTGATAGGAAAGATTCACGGCATTGCGATTCCTAGCATCTGGCTTACTCGGCCAAGAAGCGGAACTGAGATTCTTCACCGTCACGTCGGCGAAAACGGTTTCGCCATTTTTCATCGCTGCGGCAATGTTGTGGCGCTCGAAGGCGACTCTAAAACCGCCTTCGGGCAAGCGCCTCGATTCGCGTTCGCCGCAGCCGACCATCACCAGGAAGACGACCAGCGCGAACGTGACAGTTGCCTTGCCGCTTGTGCTCTTTGCCAATCGCATCATATTAGCTTCCTTGTTTCCTCTTGCATGTTTCACCGCACTCGCTTCATGTCCAAGGCGCAAGCGAAAACCGCCGAGATGGCCGCCAACATCATCGCTTGGCCGGCGGTTCAGCCAGAACTTGATCGAAAACCTGCAATGTTTCCCGCGCGGTCTTTTCCCAGGTGAACGCGCTGGCCCGACGCAATCCGCGTTCAACTAGATCCTGGCGCAAGCTCCCATCCGTCAAGACCTTTGCAATGCCCTCGGCAATGCTTTGGGTGTCGTTCGGATCCACGTAATAGGCCGCGTCGCCGCACACCTCAGGTAGCGCCGCAACGTTGGAAACGACCACAGGACAACCGCAAGCCATGGCTTCCAAAGGCGGCAGACCGAAACCTTCATAGAGGGATGGAAAAACAAAAACGCTGGCAAGGTTATATAAACATGCCAATTCCTCAGCGCTGCGATACCCCAGGTAAATTACTCTATGCCCCACTTGTTTGACCAGAGCGTCGAACTCGCGATTTCTCCAGCCCTCGAATCCGACCAAGACCAGCGTATACGCCTTTTTGAGATAGGCGGGCAAGTCGAGGTACGCTTGCAGCAGCCGCGGCAAATTCTTCCTCGGTTCGATGGTGCCGACGTAAAGAATAAAAGGCTCGCGCGACGGCAGCTTAGAGCTGAAGTCGGCTAGATGTTGACGGTCGATTAACCGAAACACATCATGTTCCACGCCCAGATGGATAGGCGTCACTGGCACCGCGGGTAATTGTAGAAGCGTTGCGGCTTGCTCCCGCACATAGACCGAATCGGTAATAATTCGGCTGGAACGCGAAATACGTCGCTCAAATCGACGGCGAAAGTGCTCCATTCGTTCTTTGGGCTGGTATTCCGGATGTAGCATAAACACCAGGTCGTGGAGCGTTGTCACGGTTCGTCTAGCGGGAATCCGCAACGGAATAAAATTGGGTTCGAAGTAAAGATCAAACGTGCCTCGATGAAACTTCGACCGCCAATCGATGATGGTCCGCGCGGCGGCGGTCATAAACGGCAACGTGGTGAGTGATTTCTTTACTCGATAGCCGGCTTGCGAGGCAGTGAACAACTGGCGGGTAAAATAACCATAAAAATAAACATAGTCGTCGTTAGGCGCCAACGCCGGCAGGCGGCGAGCGAGCTGCCAAATATAATTACCAATACCCGTAAGGGGAGATAGTAGCGGTAATGTATTGAGAGCCACTTGCATGGAGATCTTTGGATAACGCCGAGGTCAGTGCCCGCAAAACCGTCTCGGCCCAAAAGCGCAAGTCCTAACACAGGAGGCCAATCCTGCAAAATGGCTGATTGCCCTACCCAATCGACGCGATGAAACCCGGCTACCCGTAAGAAACTTCGACGGCCGGGACGATTCGAGTCAGAGAAAGCCCTATCGTTGCTTTCGCGCGAGCTCCAAGTCGTTCTCAACCATGAGGCCAACCAAATCCTCGAAACTGGTCTTCGGTTGCCAGCCAAGTATTTTCCGAGCTTTTGAGCTGTCGCCCTTTAAAAAATCGACCTCCGCCGGCCGGAAAAACTGCGGGTCTATTCTGACGAGGATATTCCCTGTCGACTTATCTTTACCGACTTCGTTGGTGTCTTTACCCGACCAGACAATGCCGATACCTACCCGATCGAACGCCGCCACGATAAATTCCCGCACGGTGTGGGTCTCGCCGGTGGCGACAACATAGTCGCTCGGCTCCGGCTGTTGGAGCATCAAGTGCATCGCTTCGACGTATTCCAGCGCGTACCCCCAGTCACGGCTCGCATCCAGATTCCCCAGAGACAATTCCTTTTGCAAGCCGAGCTTGATTCTCGCAACGGCGTGAGTGACCTTTCTAGTGACAAATTCAAGCCCTCTCAAAGGCGATTCGTGGTTGAATAGGATGCCCGAACAGACAAACATGCCGTAAGACTCCCGGTAATTCACCGCCGTCCAATGAGCAAAGAGCTTCGCAGCAGCATAAGGACTGCGCGGATAAAAGGGAGTTTGTTCGTTTTGTGGTGTCGCTTGGACCTTGCCGAACATCTCGCTGGAAGAGGCTTGGTAAAATTTGATTTTCGGATTAACGGCCCTCACGGCTTCGAGAAGCCGCAACGGTCCCAGCCCCGTCACATCGGCGGTAAATACCGGGACGTCAAAAGACATCCCAACGAAACTCTGGGCGCCAAGATTATAGATTTCATCGGGTTGAATTCGGTCGATCGCGCTGTATAGGTTGCTGAATTCTAACAGCTCCAGCGGGACGAACTGGACCCGATCCTCGACACCCAAGAATTTGAGCCTCTCAATGTGCATTTCCGAGGTGCGGCGGAACGTACCGTGGACCTCGTATCCTTTGTCCAGCAACAATTTGGCAAGATAGGCGCCGTCCTGCCCGGTGATGCCGGTGATCAATGCTTTCATAACAAACCTATCCTTCTCAAGGGAATACTCTCCTTGACGTCATCTCGCGCACTGCTCCCATTTCAGAGCTGGGTGCGGAGCGCACCGAATGTTGCTTCATGAATGATGCTAGCCGTAGGCCAGGCGACGATCACGCGGTACTGGTAACAGGATGTTTTGAAATGGCAATGAAATTCAGCTTTGGGTTTTTCGGTCAACAGTAATTTTCTTGACGGAGAGATCACCGTTGCCATTCACCCAAACGCGAAATTCATATTTCTTTCCGGCCACGGCAGAAAAATCGAGAGTGATACTCTGATCATTCTTAGCGCGGCGCAACTCTTGCTCAGCGACTGGATTATCGGACTGCGCCTCCGAAAAAGCGTTTACATCGACCTTACCGATGATTGGCTCCTTACCACCGCCCGTCTTTATGTCGAACGTCACTTGGTACCGGCCCGGATCGAGCTCAAGATAGGGCCCGAATACGAGCGCGCCGGCCTGATCTTTGCCCGCGGCCATCGTACCCGTACTTTGGTCGAAGTTACCTATATTGTGGGGCGTGTCCGCTGACATCGGAATTACATGTGGAAAGTTCAATTTAATCGCTGCGGGCGCTGCCCCAGACTTTGCCGGTCCAGGTTTCTTTTCTTCTCGATCGCTGCAACCGATACCCAGTATCGCCACAAATGCCATCACAGTTAACAACTTTGTTGTCCACATATCACACCTCGATGTTAAACAATTTCAATATCGGGAAATGGAAAAATCATCTTACCGCCGCTCGCGATAAATTCTTTTTCACGCTGAAGGATGCCAGCTTTGAAATGCCAGGGCAACACTAGGAAATAGTCAGGCTTGATCGCACGAGCCTCCGCCTCTGAGATAATCGGAATATGCGTCCCCGGCGTAACGCAGCCGAATTTGTCGGCATTTACCTCAGCAATAGCCGGAATGTCTTTCGCTGTCAACCCGCAGAACTGAAGAACAACGTTCCCCTTGGTCGATGCCCCGTAACCCAATACGGTTTTCCCATCTTCGTTAAGGGTCCTGATTAAGCGCGTTAGATCGTCGCGATGGCGGAAAACACGCTCTTCGAAATCACGGTAGGGTTTAGGGGTGTGTAAGCCCATCCGCTCTTCCTGCTCAAGCAACCAATTAATCACCGCATCATTCGGTCTAATGGTGTTGTTAGACGCCTTTGTAGCCGTAACGGCGAAACTGCCGCCGTTGACGGCGTTCATCACTACGTCGACGATTTTTAAGCCTGCGCGTTCCAGGATCGCCTTCATAACGCCGAGAGAATAATATTCCAGGTGCTCGTGACAAATCGTATCGTACGAATTCAGACGCAGCATGGACGGCATGTAACTCTGTTCGAAATGCCAGACGCCGTTGACGTCGAGCACCGATTCGACTTCCTTGGCGAATTCGACGGGAGCATCGAGATCGTAGAACATCGCGATAGAGGTGACGATGCGGGCAGTTTTCGACTCCGCCGCACGGTACACCTGCCCCGAGAAGAATTCGGGGATAAGCTTGATGCCGGCAGTGTAATATCGCTGGAATTTTTGTCCCGTCGGATCAATGCCGATACGGGTTATATCGGCGCTAGAGTACGATTTAAGCAGCGTGCCGTCATTACTGCCGATGTCGAGCACGACGTCGCCCGGCCGCAACGAAACCAAGCGCTCAAGATAACGTACCTTATGGGCAAGATGGTCGACCATCGATTGATTGAGACCGGAGCGATAGCCGTAATTTTCTCCGTACATTTCCGTTGCGTCGTAGGTATGACGGAGTTGCAACAACCCGCTGTCGGGACACCAGACAAGTTCAAGCGGGCCTCGAGTAACTGCCGATGTTTGATTTTTTGGGAAAACTCCAGTTAGCGCCTGGTAACCAAGATTAAGCACCGATACCAGATGATCACTCGCACTAACCCGACATTTTTCGATTTCTTTATAAGCTACCATTGCATTAGCTTCCTGATGCGTCGACTAATCCATATATTTCCATTAGCCGCTCTGGACTTTCGCGCGCAGCTTCGACTCCTGAACGGAAAGCCCTCCCGTAAATATCCATTATCTGCGGCAGTCGCAACTTAAATTCTCTAAGGTGTTTATGGCGCCTAATCCATCGCTCCATCGAAAAATAGACCAGATTTCCCTCGGGGTCGTCCGTAAAAATCCTGTCGAGGTAAAATACCGCCCCCTCTAAAGTGTGACGGCGCCAACCATCCACAGCATCGGGATCGGCACCCATTTTTTCGGCCAAATCATAGAGCTCGGGTATACGCTCTAAAATCCAGAGCGGTGCATAGCTACCCCACGAAACGTTCATATTGACAACCACGCAAGGCTCGCCAATCCAATATCCCTTCTTGTTAAACATATTATGACAAACATAAAAGGAAGTTGGGATACAAGTCGGCAGGGAAGAAAAAGGCCGACCGTTGGTATCCTGCGAATAGGCGCGCAAAGCATGATCCCGCCGAAAGACGAGGCAGTAAATAGCCGTAAAGAAATTCTCGGACAAAGTCGATATTTCCTTTATCATTGCCACCTTGTCCGGCGACGGCGGAACAATCGGGGTAGCGTTCAAAAGGAATTCTTCGATATTTCCAACTTTTTCGGCTTCCGAAATGCGGGTGTAAGCGTAGTTTAGATAGAGCAGTTCGACCGTTGGCTGCGTCTCAATCGCACTTAGAACCCTGTCCACCGCGCCCTCTCGAACTAGATCATCATCGCCAAGAATCCAAACGTATTGTCCCCTGCTATGGTGAGCCGTAACTTTCAGGTTTCCGAGCATGCCGACATTTACCCGATTGCGGTAGTACCGGAAATTTTTTTCCTCTAAATACGGCTTGACCACGTCCGGTGTCGAATCCGTTGATGCATTATCACAAACAATGACTTCAACGGCGTCGCCGAAAGACCGAACCCGGCGAAGTAAATTATCAAGACTAACCGCCAACCAGGAGGCACGGTTGTAAGTCGTGATGCAGATAGAAAGACGAGGGGCGCGGGTGCAATCCGCTAGAAACTTAGAAATTGTCCCCGCTTCTACCGGCACAGTTGCCATCGGTTGATGTGGCTCCATTTCGTGAAGTATGTCTTCGGCGTATTGGCGCCAAGTCTTGCAAGATCGACGGATCGTTTCCTCACCCAATTGATGCCGCAATGTGTCATTCTCCGCCAGCTCAAGAATTGCATCGGCCAGCGCATTGACAGCAGATGTGTCTACTGTTAGGCACCCACCACCGGCAGCGACCTCCGCCATCGCGCCTGAGTTACGGCAAATACAGGGCCGAGCGTACCAAAGACTTTCAAGAATGGGCAATCCGAAGCCCTCTTCAAGGGAAGGATAAACAGTAAAATGGCATTCGGAGTAGAGTCGTCCAAGCGCAGCATCATCGACCGAGCGCAACCAAACAATTCTTGCGTGGTTATCGCAATAGGCTGAAACTCTTCCCTCGAGTTCTTGGGTGTCCAGTGAATCACCTACGATGATAAGTTCAACCGAACGGGTAGCCCGCCTTAATACGATCAGGAAAGCCTCAAGAAGACCCAGATGGTTTTTACGGGGCTCTACCCGGCCAACGCATAAAATTTTCAAAACGGTGGAAGAAGGTTCGCTATATACCGTTACACGATCAGATTCTGGGAATTCTGCGGGCAGTGGAACCGGCATCAATTTGTTATCGATGTTGACCAACCTATCGCATTCACGGAATAAGAATTCCGAAAGATCATTTTGACTAAACTCGGAAATCGAAAATATTTTGTCGAACCGTAACAGCGATCTCATATACTTGGCATGACCATTGCCGAATTCAGGCGGATATAAGTCCGTCATTTTGTATGGGATAGCATCGTAAAATAGCACGGCTTTTTTTAAACCATGAGAATTAGCAAACCCAGCGACCTGATCCAGATCAGAGGCGAGCGTGGTAACCTCTGGAACCAACAGCCAACCAGCATCATCACCGGAAGGTATTTTCCAATGATCCCAATCTTCAACTCGAGGTCCATTCCATCGAGACAAATGGCAAAGTTCTTCGTATGAGGGCGGATAAAAATGCGCGTCTGACGAATTCCACTTTACCGGTATCAACCGAGCACCCGCTTCGTGGAGCGATTTGGCTACTGCCCTGACCACACGCTGAATACCCGTGTTAATAGGGAAGCGGCAAGTCTGGTCGACCCAATAATAGATTGGGAACGGTTTGTTCCTTTGTTTTGCCATACCGCTTAAGCTGTTCACTACTTCACGCGCGTACTCTCGCCAAGTCTTGATCGGTCGCGACACCGCTTCCGCCGTCAAACGTGCCCTCAACTCGACATCGACCAACAACCGTTCCATCGCTTCCATAAGCTCGTCCGGGGAACGAACGTCCACTGCCAAACAACCACCACCGGCCGCGAGTTCACCCATAGCTCCGAAATTCGCACAAACACAAGGCTTCCCGCGCCAAAGGCTTTCGACAATCGGCAAGCCAAACCCTTCCTCTACAGAACTAAAAACCGTGAAACAACACTCGTCATACAAGCCCCATAGCTCTTGGTCGGTGACATAATGCAAGTATTCGATTTTCGGATTGTCTCGCAATGCTTGCTGCACCACCGGAGCGACGATTGGATGTAAATTGCCGACGAGGGAAAGCTGCAATGGCAAAGTGGGATGGCGCCTCACAAGTTCATTAAAAGCCGTGATTAGTCCAGTCTGGTTTTTCCTTGGTTCGATCGTGCCCACGCACAGAATTCTGTAAGAGGATGGGGCGACTTCGGAGCAATGGACCCTGGGATTGTCATAATTTTCTCCCGGCAAAGGTAGCGCTACGATATGTGGCATTGTTTCAGAAGTAAAACCTTGGCGCTCAACGTAAAAGGACGCTAGATCCTCCGACGCAAACTGAGAAATTGGTAGCAGTACATCGGCGACGGCAAGATGCTGCATATACGCCGCGTGAGATTCTTGGCAGTCCGCATAGCCCTCGACCTTTAGCGGTATGGCGTCATAAAAGATGAAAGCCACTTTCAGTCCCAGCGCCTTGGCGCATGAGATAGCATCCAGGGTCGGTGGCTCGGAGTGAAAAGTTATATGGGTAACCTCGGGCACGAACAACCACCCTTCACGTGTACCGAGGTGATCGGGTTCCACTAAGGCGGCTTCATCCACCGGATATGTTATCATCATTTCTTCCGGTAAAATTGGACCGCTCCAGAGTGACAATCTTTGCAAATCCGATTGTGTCGCCAAAATTAGGCGCTTGCCTTGCTCGTCCCATTTTACAAATACGAGATCTTCCCCATTTTCGAGCATCGCCCTGGCCAGCCAGCGAACTACGCGTTGCATTCCGGTGTTGGTAGCGCAATTGACCGTATGGTCGATCCAATAATAATAAACTGTTTTTTCTCCACCGGTCTGCGTCATCGCGCCCGGTATTCTCGTGTGCGAATCCGCCGTGTTCGTGGTATTGAGACGCGGCCCCTCATCGGGTTTGAACGCCGGAGCAGAGCGGAGGAATCGCCGTGTTCGCTCACGAACGACCGGATATCTTTGAAGCGATCGTTCCACTTTTTGCCGAAGCCATGGACGCCCTGCGGCCCAAAGTCCCACCGCGCGCAATGATTCTGTCGGAAAATCCACGACGCGCTGCGGTGACCAGCCTGCCTGCTTACCAATTACAATTGGGCGACTGCGAGTCGACGCAAAAGATTTGGTCAAGCTTGGCGAGTTATCATCGCTAGACGGCACCGCAAGTAAAAAGTTGCGAATACGGGAACGCACGGTGGGGCGTCTTTGAAGGAACCGCTCGGCACACCGCCGCAGCCAGGGATAACGCGCCGCGCGCAATCCCGCTATCCGCAAAATCGACAACGGGCTTCGGACGCAACGACGAATCCCAGAAATCAGAGCCGATAAAAAAAGTCGGCGCCAACGATTGACGAATCGTAGGGGAGCGGTAACACGCCAGGATTTGCTGGCGTAAATGCTTTGCACATGCCGATCAAGATGGTCGGCGACCGTCCACCAATGGTGTGAAGATTTGTTGAGTTCATCAATCCTGGCCTTGGCCGCATCCAATTCGCTTTGCTGCCAATCGGCATGGGCTTGTAATTGGCTCTCATGCTCTCGGGTCGATTGCAGCTCGCCGCCAAGCTGTGCCGTTCGCTGGCGCTCCGTCGTTAGTTCACTTTCCAAACTGCCGGCACGTTGGATTAACTCTTCCACCCGTCCCTTGGCCGCATCCCATTCGTTTTGCTGCCACTGGGCGTGAGTTTCCAACTGGCTCGCATGCGTCAGGGCTGCCTGCAAATCACTACCAAGCTGCAACGCGCGCTGGCGCTCGGTCTCAAGATCACCTTCCAACCTGCCGGCACTCTGGCTTAGCTCTTCGACGCGTTGCTTGGCCACGTCCCATTCGTTTTGTAACCACTTGGCGTGGGCTTCCAACTGGCTCTCATGCTCCCTGGCCGCTTGCAGGTCAGCGTAAAGCCGCATCCGCTGCTCGCGCTCCGTCGCAAGTTCACTTTCCAGCCGGCCACTACGATGGCTTAACTCTTCCACTCGTTGCTTGGCCAATCCCCATTCGGTTTGCTGCCATTCGGCGTGAGCTTCCAACTGGCTCTCACGCTTCTGGGCCGCTTGCAGGTCAGCGCCAAGCCGCATCCGCTGCTCGCGCTCCGTCTGAAGTTCATCTGCCAA
>CAMDBU010000098.1 GCA_945889495.1 Syntrophobacter sp. SbD2
GTTCGTCCAGAAGTTGACGCAACGCGTGTGGGGATTCGCAATAACTCCAAAACTTTGCCGTTCGCACATGAAAACACGAAACCCGCGTGTTGCGCTCAAAAATTAGCAGGCCGGGTTCTAAAAAAACGGGGTTTTCTGTCAGGCACTATCTAGCTATTTCCATCGGCTTGGGAGAGGATGGGGCATGGCTAATTCATCCGCTCCGACCTTACAGTTCCTCGGCGCCGCTGGCGGTGTCACCGGATCGAAATTTCTTTTCACTCATGACGCCGATCAGCTGTTGATCGACTGCGGTCTGTTCCAGGGGTTAAAGGAACTGCGGCAGAGAAATTGGGCGCCGTTGCCGATCGATCTGGCGCGCTTGCGTGCGGTGGTGTTGACCCATGCGCATATCGATCATTCCGGTTATCTGCCGCGCGTGGTGGCCAAAGGCTATCGCGGCCCAGTCTATGCGACGCCGGGAACTTGCGATCTGTTGCATGTGATGTTGCCGGATGCGGCGCACTTGCAGGAAGAGGAAGCGCGCTACGCCAATCGCAAAGGCTATTCCAAACATAGTCCGGCACTGCCGCTGTATACCGTCGAGGACGCCGAGGCGACGCTCAAGCTTTTGCGCCCGGTGCGTGTCGGGGAAAAAGTCGAAGTGGTTAAAGGCGTGAGGCTCGACTATGGCCGGGTCGGCCATATTCTTGGTGCCGGCTCGGCGCGCTTTAGCTTTGAGGTGAACGGCGAGAAAAAAACCTTGATCGACTCCGGCGATCTCGGCCGCTATGACCGGCCGATCTTGAAAGACCCCGAGCCCGGCGGCGCGGCGGACTGGCTGATGATCGAGTCGACCTATGGCAATCGCATTCATCCACAGGAGTCCGAAGCCGATTTGCGCGCTCTGATCAAGGAGACCGCGCAGCAGCGCCGTTGTTTGATCATTCCCGCCTTCGCCATCGGCCGCACCCAGGACTTGGTTTATACGATTCGCAAGATGGAAGATGAGGGGACGATTCCGGCGCTGCCGGTGTATATCGACAGCCCCATGGGCATCGAGGCGACGGCGATCTACTCGCGCCACACCGAGGAGCATGATTTCGAAATGGCGCAGCTGAGTAGTCATGACAAAAACCCGCTACGCTCGCGCCATATGATCGTGGCGCGAACGCCGGAACAGTCGCGGGCGATCAATGACGCCAAGGGCGCGATGATCATCATCTCCGCCAGCGGCATGGCCACCGGCGGCCGGGTGCTGCACCACTTGAAACAGCGCTTGCCCAATGCCGACACCACGGTCCTGCTCGCCGGCTACCAGGCCGAGGGCACCCGCGGCCGCTTGCTGCAGGACGGCGCCACGGAGGTGAAAATGCTCGGCGAGGTGGTGCCGGTGCGCGCCAAGGTGAAAGTGCTCGATGGCTTCTCCGCCCATGCCGATCAAGGCGAGATTCTCCGCTGGTTGGGAACGTTTACCAAACCGCCGAAGATGACTTACGTAGTTCATGGCGAGAAGGCCGGCGCGACCGCGTTGGCCGACGCGATCCGCGAACGGCTCAAGTGGAATGTCGAGATCGCCAAGTTCCAGCAGAAAGTTGAGCTGGTGTAGGTTCGGACTCGGATGATTGGCCGCACCCTTCGACGAAGCTCTGGGCGATCGGGAACGCAGAGGACACAAAGCAATCTGAGGTAGGGGCGACCGGCGGTCGCCCTTCTTGGGAAATCTCAATCGGCAGGCAGCGACACCATGCTCGATCCCATCTGTGACATGACCGTCGATCCAGCCAAGGCGGCTGGGCAGTTAGACTTCGACGGCGCGAGTTATTTTTTTTGCAGCGTCCATTGTCAGAAACTATTTCAAAGCGATCCGGCGAAATATTTGGCCGCGTCCAAGGCGCGGCAAAGTTCGCCGGCGCCGCACCAATCTCATTCCCATCATTCGGAAGCTAAGCCGGCGAGTGCCGGTGCCATCTACATCTGTCCGATGGATCCGGAGGTGCGCCAAGCGGGCGCTGGCGCCTGTCCCAAGTGCGGCATGGCGTTGGAGCCGCTCGATATCGGCGCGGCGCTGACCAAGACCCAATATACCTGCCCGATGCATGCCGAGGTGGTCAGCGATACGCCGGGCTCCTGTCCGAAATGCGGTATGGCTCTTGAATCGCGCACCGTCACGTTGACCGAAGAGAAAAATCCCGAACTGGACGACATGACCCGGCGCTTTTGGATTGGTGCGGTGTTGTCATTGCCGGTGCTGCTGGTCGCCATGTCGGATATGATTTCCGGCCAGCCGCTGCATCGGATGTTTTCACCGCGGGCGCTGATCTGGTTTCAATTTTTCTTCTCAACTCCCGTCGTGCTCTGGTGCGGCTGGCCGTTCTTTCAACGCGCTTGGGCGTCGCTGGTCAATCGCAGTCCGAACATGTTCACGCTGGTCAGCATGGGTGTCGGTACGGCCTACGGTTACAGCTGGGTCGCGACCCTTGTGCCCGACTGGTTTCCCGACTCGTTTCGCAGCCACGGCGGCACAGTCGGAGTCTACTTCGAAGCAGCGGCGGTGATTACCACGTTGGTCTTGCTCGGCCAAGTGCTCGAACTGCGCGCGCGCAGCAAAACCAGCGGCGCGATCCGCGCGTTGCTCGGATTGGCGCCGAAAACCGCGCGCTTGGTCGGCCCTGACGGCAGTGAACGCGATGTCGCGCTGGATCAGGTTGCCCGTGGCGATGTTCTGCGGGTTCGGCCCGGCGAAAAAATTCCCGTCGACGGTGTGGTGACGGATGGACAGAGTTCTGTCGACGAGTCGATGGTCACCGGTGAGGCGATTCCGGTCGAAAAAGTTCTCAGCAGCAAAATCACCGGCGGCACGGTCAACGGCACCGGCGGGTTCTTGATGCGCGCCGAGCGGGTGGGCAGCGAGACTTTATTGGCGCAGATCGTCCGCATGGTCAGCGAAGCGCAGCGCAGCCGGGCGCCGATTCAGAAATTGGCCGATCTGGTTTCTTCATACTTCGTTCCAGCCGTCGTGGCGGTGGCGGTAATCACTTTCATCATTTGGGCTTTGGTCGGGCCTGAGCCGCGTTTGGCCTATGCGTTGGTCAATGCGGTGGCGGTGCTCATCATCGCTTGCCCCTGCGCGTTGGGCCTGGCGACGCCGATGTCGATCATGGTCGGCACCGGGCGGGGGGCCAGCGCTGGCGTGTTGATCAAGAACGCCGAGGCGCTCGAAGTTTTGGAAAAAGTCGACACCTTGGTGGTCGACAAGACCGGCACGCTGACCGAGGGCAAGCCGAAGCTGGTGGTTGTCGAAGTCGTGCCCGGTTCGAGCGAGTCCGAAGTGTTACGTTTGGCGGCGAGCTTGGAAAAGGCCAGCGAGCACCCGCTGGCGGCGGCGATCGTTGCCGGCGCAGCCGAGAGAGGCTTAGCGCTGGCCAAGGATCAGGGCTTTCAGTCCTACACCGGCAAGGGCATCTTCGGCGTCGTCGAAGGCAAGCGGGTAGCGCTGGGTAATTTAAAACTCTTCGACGACATGAAGATCGACGCGGCGGCGTTGCGCGAGCGCGCCGAGCAACTGCGCGCCGACGGCCAGACCGTGATGTTCGTCGCCATCGAAAAACAGCTGGCCGGTTTGATCGGCGTCGCCGATCCGGTGAAAGCGTCGACGGCCGAAGCGATCAGGCAGCTCCGCGCCGACGGCATTCGCATCGTCATGCTGACCGGCGACAGCAAAGCGACCGCCGATGCGGTGGCGCGCAAGCTCGGCATCGACGAAGTTCACGCCGACGTGCTGCCGGGCCAGAAGGGCGAAGCGATCAAGCAGCTCCAAGCCGCCGGACGGATCGTCGCCATGGCCGGCGATGGCGTCAACGACGCCCCGGCGCTGGCCCAAGCCCAGGTCGGCATCGCCATGGGCACCGGCACCGATATCGCGATGGAAAGCGCCGGCGTGACCTTGGTCAAAGGCGACCTGCGCGGCATCGTCAAAGCGCGCCATCTGAGCCAAGGCACCATGCGCAATATCCGGCAGAATCTATTCTTCGCGTTCTTTTACAACATTCTCGGCGTGCCGCTGGCCGCCGGGATTCTTTATCCGTTCTTCGGCATTCTCTTGAGCCCGATGATCGCCAGCGCGGCGATGACTTTCAGCTCGGTGTCGGTGATCAGCAATGCGCTGCGGTTGAATAAGCTGGAGCTGTGAGCCGGCAGATTGCGCGGTTGCCTAATTTGGTGGCAGCGATTGGCGCGGATTTAATCGACACGCGGATGGAAACCACCGCTCGACGCTGGCCTTTAGCCCGATAGTTCGGTTGGTGGTCAATATTCTCCCGCGTATTGGTTTAATTTTTCCGGTGTTTAGCGTATTAGTGTGTGCGCTGGGAAGTTGGGTGTTGGTTTTGCATTAAGCTCTACTTGGATTAATCAATGGCAATACTAAAAGTCGAAGGCGTTACCAAACTTTATAAAGACCTCAAAGCTCTCGATAACGTCAGCTTCGAGTTCGACAAGGGGATTCTTTCCTTTCTCGGACCTTCGGGATGCGGCAAGACGACGTTGTTGCGCTCCATCGCCGGCTTGGAAATCCCCGACGCCGGGTCGATCTCAATCGCCGACAAGGTACAGACATCCATCGAAGGCGGCGTGTTGATTCCACCTTACTCGCGCGAGATCGGCTTCGTGTTTCAAAACTATGCGCTGTGGCCGCATATGACGGTGTTCAAGAACGTCGCCTTCTCGCTCAACCTGCGCAAGTTCCCCACCGATGTGATCAAACGGCGCGTATTGGCTTGCTTGGATCTGGTCGGGCTCGGCGGGCGTGAGGAGCGCTATCCGTCGCAATTGAGCGGCGGCCAGCAGCAGCGGGTGGCTTTGGCGCGCAGTATCGTGCTCGAGCCGCAGTTGATCCTGCTCGACGAGCCGTTGAGTAACTTGGACGCTAAGCTGCGCGAGGAGATGCGCGTCGAGCTCAAAAAGCTGATCAAGAAAGTCGGCATCAGCGCGCTCTATGTCACCCATGACCAAGAAGAGGCGTTCGTCATCTCCGACAAGGTCATCGTCATGAATGGCGGCCAGATCTTGCAGTATGACGCGCCGGATGAGCTTTACAGCCATCCCAGCGACCCGTTCGTGGCGTCCTTCATCGGTCATTCAACTTTGGTCGACGGCAATATCGTCAAAGCCGTGGGCGGCGAGTGCGTGGTGCAGATTCCCCAGTTCGATGACGCGACGCTGATCTGCGCCGTGCCCAGGAACGGCGCGACCAGCGGCCCATGCAGCGTGGTGATCAAGAACGGCGATCTACGCTTGAGTCATGAAAAGTTTTCCGCCGATGCGATCAACGTCCTCGAAGGAACGATGGTGAGCCGGGATTACCGCGGCGGTCTGACCGATCACCGCGTGCAGATCGGTACTAAAGAAGTGGTCGTCACCTCGCACCGGCTCTGCCCAATGATCAATGTCGATGGCGAGGGCGGCAAGGTGTTTCTCTGCATCGATAAATCGGCCATCAGCCTCATTCCCCAAGCAAACGCCGCCTAGAGCTAGAGCGACAACGAGGAGAATTCCAGCGTGACTTGGAAAGCAAACCGTCTGGCTCTGCGGCAAGGAAGTTTATTCCCGCTCTTCGCCAGCACCATCGCTGGCGTCGTCATCATGACTCCTATCCTGGTGGTGATGTGGCGCAGTTTCACCAGCGGCAAGTTGGGCTTCACCGTGGGCCTGCACTTCGACAACTATCTGCGCGTTTTCTTCGACAAAGATATTTGGCCCATGCTCAGCAACTCGGTGATCTATGCCGGCGGCTCGGCGCTGTTAGGCACCGGAGTGGGCGGGCTTTTGGCGTGGATTGTCGCCCGCACCAATACTCCCGGCAAAGCCTTGGTCGAGCTAATGCCGCTCTACCCATTGTTGATGCCGCCGATCATGAAGAACATCGCCTGGATTTTACTCCTGGCGCCCAAGTCGGGCATCTTGAATGGCATGCTCGATCAGTTTCTCGGTATCAGCCATCCGGTGTTCAACGCCTTTACCATGTGGGGGATGATTTGGACCTTTGGCATTGCCTGCGTGCCGTTAGGCTATCTGTTTCTCCTGCCGGTATTTTTATCTTTCGATCCATCGCTGGAAGAGAGCGCTTACATCGCCGGCAGCCGGCCGGTGCATACCATGCTGCATATTACCTTTCCCTTGGCGATCCCGGCGTTTATTTCCGCCTTCGTGCTTAACTTTCTGCGCGCGCTGCGTTCTTTTGAGACGCCGGTGTTGCAGGGCACGCCGGGCAACATCAAAGTATTCGTCAGCCGGGTCTACGACTCCATGGCCCTCGAATTCAACACCGGTCTGGCGACCTCCTACAGCGTCGTCCTGGTGATCCTGTCGGTCATCACGCTGTATTTCTACGTGCGCGCGACGCGCTTTTCCGAGCGCTACGCGACCATCACCGGCAAAGGCTACCGGGTGCGCGTCATTGACATCGGCCCGTGGAAATACCTCACCTTCGCGGCGGTATGTCTCTATTTTCTCGTCGGCATCGCGATCCCGTTCGTGGTGCTCATCGTGGTGTCGATCATCCCGTATTTCGACTACGAGACCTTCATGACCTTCCCGGCGCATATGGGATTGAACAATTACCGCACCGTGCTGCGCCATAGCAGTTTCATCAACGGCCTGCGCAACTCCGTGCTGTTGTCCGTGGTCATCGCCATGGTGACCGTGCTCGCGGCCATCGTCATGGCCTTTACGATTCATCGCACCCGTGCCGTCGGCACCAAGATTTTTGAATTCATCGGCACCTTGCCTTTGGCCTTTCCGCCGCTGGTGTTATCCGTCGGCTTGGTGATTATTTTTATCGGCACGCCGCTCTACAACAGTCTGTGGGCGCTCGGTTTGGGATTGTTCGTTGCCTATTTCCCCTATGCCTTTCGCAATGCCTCCGGCGCCATGGTCAATATTCACAAGGAACTGGACGAAGCCGCCTGGGTGCATGGCGCCAAGTGGCGCCATGTGTTTTTCAAAGTCACTCTGCCGATCTTGAAGCCGGCGGTGGGCGGCGCGCTTTTCTATATTTTCATCGAAGCGATCCGCAACGTCGACGTGGCGGTGCTCTTGACCGCGCCGGGGCTCGAGTATGGGCCGGTGACGTTGTTCGAATATTTTCGCGTCGGTCAATGGGCCGAGGCGGCGGCCGGCGGCGTGATTTATTTAATCATCTTGATTGTCGCCGTGTCTGTGGCTAAGTTCGCTTTTAAAATGAAGTTCAGTCTGTGACGGATCGTCAAATTAACGAATTGGTATCAATCAAGAGGAGGGATTATGCAACGAACATCCGGGATAACCATGGCGGTCACCTTGGCGGCGAGCTGCTTGATCGGCACAGCCTTGGCCGCCGAGAAAGCGCCAACCAAAGAAGCCGCTAAAGAAGCGGCCAAGGCACCGGCTGCCGCGGTCAAGAAGTCCGGCGGTCAACAGGTGAAATCGGAAACCTCCAGTGCGCCGGCGACGGCCAAGGCGGCCAAAGCTTTCGCCCAAGTGAGCGCCGAGCTTTATCCCAAGGCCAAGCAAGAGGGCAATCTGGTGGTCTATTCGGTATGGGATGTGGAGCATCTGCGCGTGATTACCGAAGCGTTCATGAAACGATACCCAGGGATCAAGGCGACCTTCTGGCAAGGCCGCAATCCCGAGATCGTCACCCGCGCGCTCACCGAATTCCAAGGCGGGCAGGCGAGCTTCGACATCGTGCTTTCCGACAATGCGCCGGCGGTGATTCGCGCCGCCGGTGCGATCATGGATTACAACACGGTGCAGCGCGATGTCTTGTATCTACACGATCCCAATATGGCGACGGTGAGTTTGCAGATCCAGGCGCTGGCTTACAACACCAAGAAGATCAAGCCGGCGGATTTGCCGAAGAGCTGGGAGGAAGTCGCCAGCCCCAAGTACAAAGGCATGATCGCGCTCGACGATCCCATGCGCGCCGGGCCGCTGAGCTCCATGCTCTCCGGATTGAAAACCCAGTGGAAAGATGATGCGCGCTTCAATAATTTCATCCGCAATCTAAAAGCGCTCGGCGTGCCGGTGCATAAAAGCACCAGCGCCATGTTCCGTCTGGTGATCGCCGGTGAATACGCGATCTGTATGCCGGCGCTGCTCCATGACGTCATGGAAGAAATGCATAAAGGAACGCCGGTTGGCTATGTGAAAACTGTGCCGCCAGTGGTGTTCCCACGCCAAGCGGCTATTTATGCCAAAGCACCTAATCCCAATACGGCGAAACTCTTCGCTGAGTGGTTGATTTCCGATGAGGGGCAAAAGACCACCGATTCGATCGGCCGCGAGACCTCGCGTAACGATTTCAAATCCAAGACTTCGATCGAATCGGCCTACGGCAAGAGTATGAAACCGGTGCCGGTGACCGATCAACAGTTTCTCGAAGATCCCAAGACTTGGCTCGACAAATTCGTCAAGCCGATCTGGGAAGGGTAGCCGGGAAGACTCCATTCCGACGTGAGATCGAACGGGGCGGCACGCGGTGATTAATCGTGCGCTGCCCCGTTTTGTTTAGAATTTCGATATTTTGCCGCCAAGCGTGGGCCGATTCTCTAGAAATAGGCCCATCGGTGTGGTAATTTTACCAGACTCGTTAGAGCGTTTGGCTCCATGCGTCGACAGGATTAACTACTCACGCATGTTTTCTGGCGGCGTACGCCAGATCATCAACTTGGACCGGCACGGAGAGATGGCCGAGTGGTCTAAGGCGCACGCCTGCTAAGCGTGTTTACGGTTAACTCCGTAACGAGGGTTGTAATCCCTCTCTCTCCGCCATTTTTGCCTGGCGGCAACAGGGATTCCAGATTTAAAAGTTCCAAATTCCAGATTTGGAATATTGAATTTGTAATTTGGAATCTACCGCAAGCGCCCGTAGCTCAATTGGACAGAGCACCAGACTACGAATCTGGGGGTTGGGGGTTCAAATCCCTCCGGGCGCACCAACCGCTGCTCATTTATTCCTCATCATTGCTCGATCGTTAAAAAACCGGAGGGATTCGTTCATGCTGAGTTCCTGGTGTTTGGGCTCGCGCCGACTCGTGGTCGCGGTTGCGCTGTGCGCCAGCGGCTGTGTGACCACTTCCGAGCGGGTCACCTATCAATCGGCAAGGCAGGAGCCGCCCAGCGGATTTTTCGACCGGATGATGGATAGTGTTTCCGCGCGGGAATGCAATGTCCGACGATTTACTTGTGAGTACGGTATTGGCGCGGCTGGGGAGCCCTGCGAGTGCGTTGGACCGAATAACCAGGTCTTCTCCGGCCGCACCGTGAAATAAGCTTGCTTCCAGACTTGTTGAGCTCCTAGCGCACATTTTTCGCATTGTACAAGTATCGTCAGAGTCGTCAGGTTGGTATTTTGCGCACTTACGGTAAGTCTTCGGAACAAGCCTCGCCAGCGCCGGTGGCGATTTATCTTCCAGAGTTGTCCGGCTATCGCCTCGCGATGAGGCATGCTTGTTGCGTTTAAAGCACTTCTTTGGGTGATTAGGCGTTGATGGATAACACCGGCCAAGATAAAAAAATTCTGATCGTTGAAAAGCAGCCCAACTACACCCAGCAGTTGGTCAAACAGGTTCTGTTCGCGGGCTTGACCCCGATTGTCGCCGTGACTGGCGAAGGCGGCATTCGTAAGGCCATCGAGCACCATCCCGACTTGATCTTGTTGGAGTTGGATCTCACCGACATGGACGGGCTGCGCTTTGTCGCGTTGCTAAAGGAGCGCGAAAGCCTGCAAAAAATCCCCATCGTCGCCATGAGCATGGTCAGCCAAATGAAAGCCAATGCGCTCAAGGGGGGATGTAACGACTTCATGGGCAAGCCGGTGAAGATGATCGAGCTCATGTCCCATATCCGCCAGTTCATTCACCGCGGCCCCGATGCGTCGATGAAGTCTCTCGGTTAAGCCAAATAGTATAAGCTTCAGCCATCCTTCAGCCACTGGCCCGATTCCACCGCAGAAATATTTCGTCGCCAGGCCGGTGTCACTATTCGTGATCGCCAGTGCTCAATCTCCTATTCGCACTACCCTTTGTAAGCGAGAATTTGTCGGATCCCAGCTCCTGCTTAGAGCCGAGACGGCGGCCATCGCCGCGGTGAGCTTCGCTACCATTTGTGTCGATCCGCGCGCTTGGTCCGCGGGCCAGCGCAGTTCCTTCGCGGTAAGCGCCTCGCGGTGGCCGCAGGAGCGGCACTGCTTGTCCAGGGGCGAGTTAAACAGCTGGAGCTGGTAATCATGTTCGACGCAGGGCAGGTGGGTGTTCATCGCTGGTGGCGGCCTGGCGGACCAGGTTAGTTGCTCCTTATTGTTCTTTTAAATACTTCTTTCGGTTAGACGGCGCATAGGAGCAGGTCTTCAGATTAAATTTTCGTCTGTGCGCTTAGGCCTTGTCGGCGCCGAGGGAAAGAGGTAGTTAGTCGCCTAAGAGAGTCGATGTGCTAGGGAGTCGGACCGGTTAGTCGGACAAATTTATCGACCGAAAGGGGGACGATGATGTCGATCATAACCATCGCTCACGGAGCTTACAGCGGCGGCATCGCGGTGGCGGAGGCGGTAGCGAAAACTTTGGGCTATAAGTCCATCGATCGCGAAGTGTTGATCGAAGCCAGTCAACGCTACGGCATTCCCGAGGCGAAATATGTCGAAGTGCTCGAGGCCGAAAGCCACTGGTGGGAACGCTGGCGCGAGAGTTTGCGACTCTATCGCATTACCTTGCAAGCGGCCATGTGCGAGGTCGCCCAGGGCGGTCAATTGGTCTATCACGGCCGGGCAGGACAACAGCTTTTGCCCGGCGTCGGCCATGTGCTGCGGGTGTTGATTGTCGCGCCGCTCGATTACCGCATCGCCGTGGTGCGCAACCAGAAGGGCATGGATGAAGCCAACGCCCGGCAGTTCGTTCATGAGCTCGATCGCGTGCGCGGCCGGCGCTTCCGCGCCCTGTTCAATGACGATTGGCAGGATCCGATGGGCTACGATCTGGTGCTTAACAGCGCCCGGGTAAACAGCGACACCGCGGCGGCAATCGTAGTCGATCTGTCGCGCCGCGCGGAATTCCAACCGTCGCCCGCATCCAATGCGGCGTTCGCCGATCTCACCACCACCGCGCGCGTCCAGGCGGCGCTGATCACTTCGCAGAAAACTCGCAACGTGGTGCTTAACGTGCGCAGCGAAGCCGGCCAGCTAACGATTTCAGGCATCCTCGCGGACCCGGAGCTGGAAAAAGAAGTGGTGCGCATCGCCAAGACCGTGCCTGGAGTCAGCGAAGTGGTCACCGACATTGAGCCGCCGCCGATGGAATATATGCATCCATGATGTCCGTCGTGGTTTCGATTGTCGCAGCCTGCGACCGCTCCGCCGGTTGAGCCGGCGCTTTGACGATGAGCAGCGTTGACGAAGACTTCATGCGCCTGGCGTTGGACCTGGCGGAACAAGCGGCGCTCCAGGATGAAGTGCCGGTGGGCGCGGTGATCGTGGCGGACGGCAAGGTGGTCGGCCGTGGTTTCAACCAACGCGAGTCCCAGAGAAATCCATTGTGCCACGCCGAGATTAGCGCCATCGACGGGGCGGCCAAAGAGCTCGGCCACTGGCGGCTCAGCGAATGCACGATGTACGTCACCCTCGAGCCCTGCATCATGTGCGTCGGCGCGATCCTGCAGGCGCGCGTAAGCCGCCTGGTGTTCGGCTGTCTCGATGCCAAAGCGGGCGCGGTTGAATCTCTTTATCGTTTATGTGAGGATCGGCGCCTGAATCACCAATTGCCAGCGGTTGGTGGGGTATTGGCGGATCAAGCTGGAACATTACTCTCGGAGTTTTTTTCCCGCCTGCGCGCGCGTAAGCGCGAGTCCAAAATTGGGGAGAGGTGGCCGAGCGGTTGAAGGCGCTTGACTCGAAATCAAGTTTACGGGAAACCGTAACGGGGGTTCAAATCCCTCCCTCTCCGCCAAAATTCTTCACGGCTATTTACCAGTCACATTAACAAGCTAGTTCGCTGGCTGCTCACGTTGGAATGTTGGCACTCTTCCACCCTGCACGAGGCGAAGTGGAAGTTTGCCGTTGGTTACTTTGACGAAAAATGGTCCTGGTGGATTAGTTGCGTTTGGATTGAGCTTGCGACCAGGCGCCGGCGTCGTCGAAGACCGCTTCTTTGAACAGAGTCTCGTAGAACACTTCAATCATTTGCCCGTGGCCGCGGATGCGCGCGTCGCGCAGCGAATGCCAAATATCTTCCCATGGGATCAACTTCATCGGACCGCGGTCAAAATCAATGACTGATTGTCCTGAATCGTCATTGACAGATGGTGCTGACGGGTACAAAGCGTCATCGGCCGATGGGAAGTAGCCAGGTTGTCGCATAGACAAATTCCTATATGCTCGGAGATCCGCTGTCGCTCGTCGGACGCGATGACGCTGCGGCGGATGGTACCGCGATCAGGAGCAACGACGGTGCCAGGAATCATGTCTCATTACATTTCCACAACTTGCGCGCAGCTATAACGCGATCGCTAGTTGGTAAATCGTAAGCTTATTTTACAGAAAAATTATTGGTGAATTTTCCGCTGCCCGGCCAATGAAAAAACGAGTTACTATTCAATGATTTATTGTGTGCAGGGTGATCGTTTTCTGTTTCGCTGAGTTCGTAAGCTATGTTTACAGCGTGAGCGCATTGGCAATTGGTTGCGCCGCCGGGTGGATGGTTTCTGAGTAGAAGCGCTTGCGCACTTCGACTTGCGCTTTGTGGAAACTGGTTAAACTTCATGGTAGCTTCAGTTTCCGCGTTAGTTTTCACGAAGGATTTTCGTCAGGAGAGGTGGCCGAGCGGTTGAAGGCGCACGACTGGAAATCGTGTGTGCCCCAAAAGGGTACCGAGGGTTCGAATCCCTCTCTCTCCGCCATTACTCACGGCGCTTTGCGATTGGGGCTAGCAAGGTGGTTTGAGAATTCCCTCCATCGGCGCTGAAAAACTTGAAACCAGGGAATTTTCGGCGTACTGTTTGGGCTGGAGTCGGTGTTGGCGTAGTTAGCTTGCGGATGTCGAGTGCTGATAGTTAGGTCCTGTGCAAGGCGGCCCCGTGAACCCCGTCAGGTCCGGAAGGAAGCAGCGGTAACGGCTCTCCCCTGTGCCACAGGGGCACCTGGCTGTCAGCACTGGGCATCCTCACCTCGTGGCTCTCAGTGGTTTAATTAATCTTGAATCGCCGGTTGCGCGCCGCTTATTGCGGCGGCGACGGCGGCGTTGCGTTTGAGACTTCCCAAGGGATTTATGTCTTACCTGGTTTTGGCGCGGAAATGGCGGCCACAAAACTTCGAGGATGTCGCTGGCCAAGAACCGATCACCCGCACCCTCAAGAACGCCATCAAGGCCAACCGCATCGCCCATGCCTATCTGTTCACCGGTGTGCGCGGCGTCGGCAAGACCACCGCGGCAAGGATTCTCGCCAAGGCGTTAAACTGCGAGCAGGGGCCCACCGCGACGCCGTGCAATCAGTGTACTCATTGTGAAGAAATCACCAGCGGCAGCTCCCTCGATGTCCTCGAGATCGACGGTGCGTCGAACCGCGGCATCGACGAGATCCGCCAGATCATCGAAAACGTCCGCTACCAGCCAGCCAAGTGCCGCTTCAAGATCTACATCATCGACGAGGTCCATCAGGTCACTAAGGACGCCTTCAACGCTCTGCTCAAGACCCTCGAAGAGCCGCCGCCTTCGGTCAAATTCATTCTCGCCACCACCGAGCCCCAGCGGGTGCCGGAAACCATTCTGTCGCGCTGCCAGCGCTATGATTTCCGGCGCATCAGTTTACGCGAAATCGTTGAACGGCTTTCGGCCATCGGCAAAAGCGAAGGGCTCAATATCACCGACGAAGCGTTAGTGCTGTTGGCGCGCGAGGCGGACGGTAGCATGCGCGATGCCCAGTCGTTGTTGGAGCAGGTGCTCGCCTGCGCCATGCCGGCGGCGGGGGACAGCCAGCAGGCGATCGTCGACGCGGCGCTGCTGCAAGAGATCCTCGGTCTGGCTGAGCGCAAATGTCTTTACGATCTGTCCCAGGCAGTGCTTGACGGCGACCCGTGCCGCTGTGTCGAGCTCATCGCCGAGGTGATGAACCAGGGGCGCGACTTGAGCCGGTTGTCGCGCGATTTGGTTGAGCACTTTCGCAATTTATTGGTCGCGCGTTTGTCGGCCAGCCGGGCCGGCGCCAATCGCGGCGCCGCTGCCGAGGTCGGACAGTTACTCGACCTTCCCGACCAGGAGATCGCCGACCTGGTGCGCCAGACCGGGCAGATGTCGGTGGAGTCGCTGCTCGATTATTTGGACTTCATGGCCGCCGGCGATGAAGAAGTATCGCGCTCGGCGACGCCTCGTTTCGCTCTCGAAGCGGTGTTGATCCGCCTGGCGAGCTTGCCGCAGTCTTTGCCGGTGGCGGAAATACTCACCCGGCTGGAACGGTTGGAAGGGCGTGCGCCGACCGGTGTGCGGGCGGCCGTTACTGCTGAGCGGCCCAAGCCAGCGCCAATGGCCGCGCCCGTCGCCATGCCGATGGCCAAACCCGCCGTTGCCACACCGCTACCGGAAGCGATTCCCGCTTCGACCGATGCCTCCTCGCATTGGCGTGATTTTGTCGCCTTCGTCGGCAAGGAGAAGAAATTTCTCGCTTCCCATCTCGACGCCACGGTGGCGCTGTCGTTGCCGCCGGCGCCGCTCAAACTCAGCGTCGCCGAACGGCACCATTTGAGTTATCTGCAGGACGCCGACAATCTCGCCGCGCTGCGCGAGCTGGCCAAGCGCTTCTTTGGTCAGGAAGTGACCATTCAATTCATCGCCGCGGCTGGCGAGAGCGCGGCGGCGAGTGGGGCGGCGGCGCGCAGTGACGCAGCCCCGGACGAGCGCAGCGACATGGTCAAGGAAGCGTTACGAATATTTGGCGGCTCGGTGCGCTCGGTGCGGCGGGAAAACTAACTGGCAACAGCTAGGAGGCGAAACATGGCGAGCATTCCGGGAATGGGCAACCTGCTCAAGCAAGCCCAAGACATGCAGGCGCGCATGGCCAAGATCCAAGAGGAGCTGGCGCATAAAACCGTCGAAGGTTCCGCCGGCGGCGGTATGGTGCAAGTGACGGTCAACGGACAGTTCAATCTAACCGCGGTGAAGATCGAGCCCTCGGTGATCAGTGTCGAAGAGAAGGGCATGCTCGAAGACTTGCTCCTCGCCGCCGTCAACGACGGCATGCGCAAGGCCCGTGAGATGGCCTCGGCGGAGATGGCCAAACTCACCGGCGGCTTCAAAATCCCCGGCCTGATGCCGTAGCGATTCTCGTCAAGCTGACTCAAGCCAATTTAAACGGAGCTGCCATATCTGAAATATGAAATATGAAATCTGAAATTTGTAATGCCTCGCGCAGCGAGGCCCACTCATGAGCATGTATCCCGCACCCTTGGCCCGGTTGATTCAGGAACTTTCCAAGCTGCCCGGCATCGGCGAAAAATCGGCGGCCCGGTTGGCGTTTCACATGTTGAAGGGCAAGCGCGACGATGTCTTTCGGCTCTCCGAAAGCATCGGTAAGCTGCGCCAGGAGATGGGGCTGTGCGAGCGCTGCTTCGGCTTTAGCGAAGTGCGTGGCGTCGACGAAGATGTCACCCAGTGCGATGTCTGCAAGAACAGCGAACGGGAAGCCGATAAGATCTGCGTCGTCGAAGAGCCCGCCGACATGATCGCCGTGGAAAAGTCGCAAGAGTACCGCGGCCAGTATCATGTGCTGCATGGTACGATCTCGCCGCTCGACGGTGTCGGTCCCGACGCGCTGCGCATTAAAGAGCTGCTCGAACGGCTGCGCGATAGCACGATCAAAGAAGTCATCGTCGCCACCAACCCGACCATGGACGGCGAGGCCACCGCGCTTTATCTGTCCAAGTTGATCAAACCCCTCGGCGTGTCGGTGACGCGCATCGCCCGCGGCCTGCCCATGGGCGGCGATCTCGAATACACCGACGCGGTGACCTTGGGCAAAGCGCTCGAAGGGCGGCGCGAGATTTAGAGATTCTATCCGGCAACCGCTTCAGGTTGCGAAAACTTCGTTAAATCCGCTTAGCCGTTGGCGCGCTTGAGGCTTCCCGCGGTATTCGCTATCTTAGGCGCCACGCTGAGCGGGCTCGCCGTGCTTCTCATTCCTCATCGTGGCGACGACTGATGCTCGACTCGACAAATCTAACTTCCAACCCGCGAGGTATTCATGGCAACGGCTAACGAAGGTAAAAAAGAAACTACCGGCCCGGTGATCTCGGGCGGCCATCTGGTCGCCAAGGCGCTCAAGAACGAAGGCGTCGAAGTGATCTGGACGCTGTGCGGCGGCCATATCATCGACATCTACGATGGCTGTTTGGACGAGGGCATCAAAATTATCGACGTGCGCCATGAACAAGTGGCGGCCCATGCGGCGGACGGTTACTCGCGCCAGAGCGGCAAGATCGGCTGCGTGGTGACGACGGCGGGTCCAGGTACGACTAACGCCATGACCGGCATCGCCAATGCGTTCCGCGCCGAGAGTCCGATGGTGATGATCGGCGGCCAGGGCGCGTTGTCGCAGCATAAGATGGGCTCGCTGCAAGATTTGCCCCATGTCGACATCATGTCGCCGATCACCAAGTTCGCCGCCACCGTGCCGCACACCGAGCGGGTCGCCGACATGGTTTCCATGGCGTTTCGCGAAGCGGTTAACGGCGCGCCGGGACCGAGCTATCTGGAAATTCCCCGCGACGTGCTCGACGCCAAGGTGCCGCTGGAGCGCGCGCGCATTCCCAAAGCTGGCGCCTACCGGGCGTCGACCAAATCCATCGGCGATCCGCGCGACATCGAAAAGCTCGCCGACCTGCTGGTCAACGCCGAGCGGCCGGCGGCTTTGTTCGGCACGCAGGTGTGGACCTCGCGCGGCCATGACGACGCGGTGTCGCTCTGCCGCGCGCTCAATATGCCGGGTTATATGAACGGCTCCAGCCGCGGCATCTTCGCGCCCGGCGATCCCCATGGCTTCAACCGCACCCGCAGCATGGCCTTCGATAAGGCCGACGTAATCGTCATCGTCGGTTGCCCATTCGATTTTCGTTTGGGCTACGGTCGGCGGCTGCGCGCCGATGCGACTGTTGTGCAGATCGATCTCGACTATCGCAACGTCGGTAAGAACCGCGACATTTCACTTGGACTGGTCGGCGACTGCGGCGCGATTCTCAAAGCCGTCGAGCAGGCGGCTAGCGGCCGGGTGGCCAACGGCAACGCCAAGCGCGCCGAGTGGATGAAAGAGCTGCGCGCCGCCGAGGCCAAGGCCTATGACAAATTATTGCCGTCGTTCAAATCCGAATCGACGCCGATCAATCCGTACCGGGTCGCCTACGAGATCAATGAATTCTTGACCGATAACACGGTCTACATCGGCGACGGCGGCGACGTGGTGACGATCACGGCGACGGCGGTGGAACCGCGCAAGGCTGGTCATTGGATGGACCCAGGACCGCTCGGTACGTTGGGCGTCGGCACTTCTTTCTCGATGGCGACCAAGTTTGTTCATCCACAGAAAGAAGTGCTGTGCTACTACGGCGACGGCTCTTTCGGCATGACCGCCTGGGACATGGAAACCGCCCAGCGCTTCAAGCTGCCGTACATGGCGGTGATCGGTAACAATTCCGCCATGAATCAAATCCGCTGCGGCCAGATCGGCAAGTACGGACCGGAGCGCGGCGGCGTCGGCAATAAATTGGGCGATGTCGACTTCGAAAAGTTCGCCGAATGTTTCGGCGGCTGGGGCATCGCGGTGCGCGAGCCCAAGCAGATTCGCCCGGCGCTGGAGCAGGCGCGCGAGCGCGTCGCCGGCGGGCAATGCGCCATTGTTAATATTTGGGTCGATATTAATGAGTACGCGCCGGGGACTAAGGCGCAGACGATGTATAAATAAGTAATTGATAATGGAGAATTGACAATTGATAATGTTCGGATTTTATCTTCATTCTTCTTCGTGTTCGGAGCCTGTGGTGAGCGTTGGCGAACCATGTCTTCGTGGTGAATTGAAAAATGTCCTGAGGAGAGAATGGTTCGATGGGTAAAGCGTTAGATGGCATTCGTATTCTTGACATGACTCACGTGCAGTCGGGGCCGACTTGCACGCAGATCCTCGCTTGGTTCGGTGCCGACGTGATCAAGGTGGAGTTGCCGGGGCGAGGCGATATTACCCGCGGCCAGCTGCGCGACAAGCCGGGGGTCGACAGTCTTTATTTCACCATGCTCAACTGCAACAAGCGCAGCATCACCATCAACACCAAGCAGGAAAAAGGCAAAGAGGTGTTTCGCAAGTTGATTCAGGCCTGCGACGTGATGGTGGAAAACTTCGCTCCCGGCGCGCTCGACCGCCAGGGATTTACCTGGGAAACTATCCATGAACTTAATCCGCGCTTAATCTACGCCTCGGTCAAAGGCTTCGGCCCCGGGCCCTACGAAGACTGCAAAGTTTACGAGAACATCGCTCAGTGTACCGGCGGCGCGGCGAGCACCACCGGCTTCGACGACGGTCCGCCGCTGGTCACCGGCGCGCAGATCGGCGACTCGGGCACCGGCATTCATTTAGTTGCGGGGATTTTGGCCGCGTTATTCCAACGGGAAACATCCGGCCAAGGCCAGCGTGTCACCTGCGCCATGCAAGACACAGTGCTCAATCTTTGCCGGGTCAAATTGCGCGACCAGCAACGCCTGGCGGCCGGGCCGCTGATGGAATATCCGCAGTATCCCAACGGTCAGTTCGGCGCCGCCGTGCCGCGCGCCGGCAACGCCTCGGGGGGCGGCCAGCCCGGTTGGGCGGTTAAAACCAAAGGCGGCGGCCCTAACGATTATATTTACGTGATCATCCAGCCGCCGGGCTGGGAGCCTTTGATGAAATTATGCGGCCGGCCCGAATTGATCACCGATCCGGAATGGGCGACGCCGGAAAAGCGTTTGCCAAAGTTAGATAAATGCTTCGAGATCGTCGAGCACTGGGCGATGTCCATGGACAAGCTCGAAGTCATGCGCGCGCTCAACCAGTTCGACATTCCCTGCGGCCCGATCCTCGACATGCGCGAGATCGCCGAGGAGCAGGCGCTGCGCGAAACCGGCACGGTGGTCGAGGTCGATCACCCCAAGCGCGGCAAGTTTCTCACCGTCGGCAACCCGATCAAGCTGTCCGACTCGCCGACGGATATCGTTCCCTCGCCGCTGTTGGGTGAGCATACCGATGAGATCTTGAAATCTATCGTCGGCTGGAGCGACGCCGAGATCGCCGCCGCACGCAAAGATGGCGCGGTTTGAAGCGGAGAGGGTTGGCCGCAAAGAACGCAAAGGGCACATAAGGGAATCGGGATTGGTCGGGGCGGGTTTTAAACCCGCCCCGTTAATTTAGATCGCTAGCAAGCTGCGGAGGGAATGATGGACAAGAAAGCCGTGCGTACCCTCATCGATTCAGTGCGGAGCTCGGGGCGGCGCGCATTGAGCGCGCCGGAAGCGCAGCAGCTGTGCGAAGCCTACGGCATTCCCACGCCCAAGCAGGGCTTGGCCAAGAGCGCCGCCGAGGCGGCGAAGATCGCCGCGCGTTTGGGCTTTCCGGTGGTCCTCAAAATTGTCTCCGACGATATCCTCCATAAGACCGAAGCCGGCGGCGTGATCGTCGGCTTGAAGAGCGCCGGCGATGTCCGTAAGGCGTTCGATCGCCTGGTCAAAAGCGCCAAAGCTTATAAGAAAAACGCCGCCATCCAGGGCGTACAGGTGCAGCAGATGGTCGGCGCCGGTCGCGAGGTGTTGGTCGGCGCGGTGAGCGATCCATCCTTTGGCAAGCTGGTCGCCTTCGGTTTGGGCGGCGTGTTGGTCGAGGTCCTGAAAGACATCACCTTTCGCCTGGCGCCGGTGAGCAAGAAAGACGCCCTGTCCATGCTCGACGGTGTGCGCGGCGCGGAAATTCTCCGTGGCGTGCGCGGCGCCAAAGGCGTCGACCGCAACGCACTCGCCGACATCATTCAAAAGGTTTCAAATCTCGCCAACGATTTTCCCGAGATCCTCGAAGTCGATTTGAATCCGATCTTCGCCACCGACAAGGGCGCCCACGCCGTCGACGTGCGTATCGTCGTCGGCCAACCGCCGGCGCAGCGCCAACGCTTTTCCCAGAGCGCGATTTTAGCGTCCATGCAGCGGATCATGAATCCGCGCTCCGTGGCGGTGATCGGTGCTTCCGCCGAGGATGGCAAGATCGGCAACTCGGTGATGAAAAATCTCATCAACGGCGGCTACGCCGGCAATATCTATCCGATCCATCCCAAGGCCGAGGAAATTCTTGGCCGTAAAGCCTACCCCAGCGTGCTCAACGTGCCGGAAGTCATCGACGTCGCGGTGTTCGCGATCCCGGCGAAGTTTTGCGCCGCCGCCATGGACGAGGTCGGGCGCAAAGAAATTCCTGGCGCGGTGATGATTCCTTCGGGCTTCGCCGAGGTCGGCGAAACCGCCTTGCAGGACGAACTATTGGGCGTCGCCCAGCGCCATGGCGTGCGCATCATGGGGCCGAACATTTACGGCTTTTACTACACGCCGCGAAATCTCTGCGCGACCTTTTGCACCCCCTATGACGTCAAAGGTAAAGTTGCTCTAAGCTCGCAGTCGGGCGGCGTCGGCATGTCGATCGTCGGTTTCTCGCGCACCACGCGCATGGGCGTGTCGGCGATCGTCGGTCTGGGCAACAAGTCGGATCTCGACGAGGACGATCTGCTCACCTACTTCGAGCAGGACGACCACACCCAGGTGATCGCCATGCACTGCGAAGATCTGAAAGACGGCCGGTCCTTTGCCGAAGTGGCGAGCCGGGTGTCGAAAAAGAAACCGGTGGTCATGCTCAAGGCGGGCCGTACCGCTCTCGGCGCGCGCGCCGCGGCGTCTCATACCGGTGCGCTGGCGGGGAACGATAAAATTTACGACGATGTGCTGCGCCAATGCGGCGTGATCCGGGCCAAGAGTTTAAATGACTTGCTGCAATTCGCCCGCGGCTTGCAGGTACTGCCGACACCCAAGGGAGAAAATATCATCATCATCACCGGCGCGGGCGGCTCCGGCGTGTTGTTGTCCGACGCTTGTGTCGATGCCGGTCTGTCGCTGATGAAAATGCCACCCGACCTCGACGCTGGCTTCCGAAAATTCATCCCGCCCTTCGGCGCCGCCGGCAACCCGGTGGACATCACCGGCGGCGAACCACCGGCCACCTACGCCAACACGATTCGCTACGCTTTGGCCGAGCCGCGCATTCATTCTCTGATCCTGGGTTACTGGCACACCATCATCACGCCGCCCATGGTGTTCGCGAAGCTATGCGCCGAAGTGGTCGAAGAGGCGCGCGCCAAGGGCATCGACAAGCCGGTGGTGGCGTCCTTGGTCGGCGATGTGCAAGTCGAAGAAGCTTGCGAATACCTCTACGAGCGCGGCATCGTCGCCTATCCGTATACGACGGAACTGCCGGTGGCGGTGCTCGGCGCCAAGTACCAATGGGCGCGCGGCGCCGGGCTGCTATAGGAAGTATTCTATTCGATCCTAGCTCGGATAGTTCGACTGCCGCCGTCGTCGCCGATGGTCAGATCGACGGTGAGCGGATTGGCGAAGCCATTCAGGTTTGCCCCTTCGGTTTCCAAGCTGAGCTCATAGACGCCCGGCCGTAGCGGGCGCAGCGCCGCGATTATTTTGACCCGTTCAATGGTTCCGAGATAAGCCGAGCGGCCGTTCTGAGCGGTTTTGAATGACCCCGCTGGGATCGTCAACCCATAGCTGCGGCCGCCGCTGGTTACTCGGAGCTGGAGCGGCTCGGCCGCGATATCGATGCCATTGCTAGCGTTGCCGAGGGTGAACCGCGCGGTCAAGTCGATTTCACCGTCTTCGATATCGATGTCGATCTCGGGGTTGAAAACCGCGAAGGGTTGATAGTCAGCGGCGGTGGCACCGCCCATGGTCCCGCACGCCATGAACAGCCAGGCGAGCAAGACCCTGGTGAGATACCCGCGTTTTCGATGAAAGATCCCCTGGTTCATAAGATGTTTACCGGCGCAACATTACCGCTTGGTAATAATCCCGTCAGCGGCTGGTTAGCCGCCAGCGTTAAGCTACATCTCGAGCCAAATCGGCCGAGCTCGCTAGTGTGACTCCATCGGCTCTACCGGTTTGCTCGCCAAGGTTACATTGGGTAACCTAGCAGCCCGTGGTGAAAGTCGAGAATGAAGTGGGTAACCGAGGCGATGAGGATCGACAGGAAGAAGAGATCGTGTAGAGTTTATTGCATGGCGATGGGAAAACGAAAACACGAAGAGCAGAGAGGGATGTGGGTGGCGGTGAGCG
>CAMDBU010000099.1 GCA_945889495.1 Syntrophobacter sp. SbD2
CGCGGGCCGATCTCGGCGTAGGCGCCGGTGTCCCAGTAAACTTCGCACTTGCGCCCGGTGATCTCGCCGTTCTTGATCGAGGTTTTTATTTTCGCAATGACTTTGTGCTTGGTGATGGTGAGAAATTCTTCTTCGCGGGTGAGCGCGTACTGCACCGGCTTCTTGGTGATCAAAGCGAGCGCCGTCACCAGTGGCTCCAACTTGGCGTAGAGCTTGGCGCCATAACCGCCGCCGAGATAGGGAATGCGCACGCGAATCCGGTTCATCGGAATACCGAAGGTGTTGGAAATCTCCGTGCGCACGTAGGACGGCGTCTGGCTGGCGGTCCAAATATTGATCCGCTGCCCCTCGTCCAGATAGACCAGCGTGACATGGGGCTCCATCGGCATATGCTGGGCCGGCGGCGAGCTGAAAGTATCTTCGAAGACCCGGTCCGCCTGGGCAAACGCCTTATCGACATCACCCGAGCGCAGTTTGAACTGGTAGCAAATATTCGACTTCTGCCCGGCCTTCACATGGGCGAGATCGGCGAACGCTTTGGCTGGTCGATGGGTCTCATGAACTAATGGCGAGCCGGCCTTAGCCGCTTCGAGAACATCGAGCACCGCCAGCAAGGGCTCATAGTCGACTTCGACCAATTGCAGCGCATCTTCCGCCGTGCGCCGGTCGACGGCGGCGACGGCGACCACCGGATCGCCGATGTAGCAAACTTTTTCGACGCAGAGAATCGGCTGATCGCGAAACGCCGGGCCGAAGTGCGGATCGACTCCCGGCATTTTGGCGATCTCGGCGCCGGTGAGAACGACGGCGACGCCGGCAACTTTTTCGGCGCGGGATTTTTCGATGCGAGTGATGCGTGCGTGGGCGTAGGGGCTGCGCAAGACCGCGACGTGAAGCATGCCGGCCATCTCGATATTGCCGACATGCAACACCTGGCCGGTGACTTTCTGGTGCGCGTCTTTACGGAAGACCGATTGTCCGACGACGGAGAAATTTGCCATGGCTTTATCCGTTGAGCTGGGCGAGCGCCTTCTGGGTGAACAGCCGCGCCATCTTACGCTTGTACCAATCCGAGCCGCGCAGGTCGGAGGACGGCGCGATCTGCTCGTCCACCGCGGCGAGGATTTTTTCGATCACCGCGGTATCAGCGAGTTCTTGGTCCTTGGCGAACTCCAAGCCGGCAATGAGTAACGGCGTCGGCGCCACGCCGCCCAGAGCGACGCGCAATTCTTGGCAGCGGCGGTTTTCCATGCGCCCATAGGCCGCGACATTCACGCAGGGCCAGTCATTGGCCGACATAGTGCTGTAGCGCAGATAAACCGCCTTGGCGTTGGCCGCCATCTGGGGAATCTTCACCGCGGTGAGAATCTCGCCGGGCACCAGCGCGGTCTCATAGATGCCGCGGAAGAAATCTTTGAGCGCAATGTTGCGCTCGCCCTTGGCGCCGAAGGCGGTAACTTCCGCGCCCAGCACCAACAGCGGCGGCGGCGGGTCCAAGCGATAATCGGCATGGGCGAGGTTGCCGCCGATGGACGCGGTCTGGCGCACCCGGACGTTGCCGATATGGCTAAACGCCTCGGCCAGCGCCGGGAAGGATTGGCGAATTAGCGGTGACAGCTCGACCATGCGATGGCTGGTTAAGGCGCCGATACGCACGCCGTCGTTTTCCTGGGCGATGCCGCTCAGTCCGGGAATCGTCTGCAGGTCGATCAAATACGGATAGTGCAGCGCGCGCTGCTTCATCAAAATCACCAGCGTCGTGCCGCCGCCGATGGCACGCGCGTCGTCGCCATGCTTGCGCAAAAGCTCCACCGCTTCTGGCAAGGAGCGTGGCTGAAGTAGATCGAATGAGCGAATCGTCATCGGCGTTCCTGAGTCGTTTCGTTTCTATCCTTCCGCCAATTTAGAATCAAGGTCGCACCAGACTAAACGCGATTGACAGAACCAGCCAACTTTGAGAAGAATCGCACACACAAGGAGGACCTACCGATGTTTGTAAGCATTAGACATATCGCCGTCATGACCGAGAACTGGAACCGTGAAGCCAAGTTTTACCAGACCATTTTCGGCATGAAAAAAATCACCAACGGCATGACCGACCAGGACGGCAACTACGACCCCAACCGCGGCCACCTGAGCGACGGTGTCATCGGTCTGGCGCTACTCCAGCGCCAGCCCGGCTTTCGTTCCGGCCTCGACCACTTCGGCTTCGCCGTCGAAAGCGTCGATCTAGTTCGCGAGCGCGTCAAACACTCCTATCCCGATGTGAATATTCACGCCAGCCAGAGCCATGTCCCCTTCGCCGGCCTGCGCGGCCATGACCCCGACGGCAACCAGTGGGACCTATCGCAGATGGGCATGGCCAACGTCCGCGAAGGCTATGTCGAGTTCGGCTGGGAACAGCCGCGCTGGATCAATCACATCTGCCTGCGTAGCGGCCGGCCGGCGCATATCGCCGAGTTCTACCAGAAAGTTTTCGACTTGAAGCCGGTGGAAGGCATGTCCGGCGACAACAGTTATTATTTGAGCGACGGAAAAGTAAATTTAGCCATCCGCCCCTGGAGCATGACCACTCACCGCGGCTTCTACTCCGGCCTCGACCACTTCGGCTTCAAGGTCGACAACCTGGAACAAACCAACAAAGACCTCGAAGCCTTGGCGAAATCCAACCCGGAATCCGCGCCGCGAAAAGTCGACATCGGCCGCGACGGCGCCAAGCACAAAGAGAACTTAGAAGGCTGCAAGTTATGCAAGCAGAGCCTGTCCGATCCGGACGGCGTGCTGCTGGATTTGACCGACTGAAAGATCGAAGCTGGGGGCTTTCAGAGTTTATTGTGAAGAGCGGCTCGGAATTTTCACCGCCGAGACACTGAGGGCGCGGAGTCAGGAATCCTTGGATTAAGACCTTTCCGAACTCTGCAAACTCCGTGTCTCTGCGGTGAATTATTCTTAACCAGCATCGGAGTGGTTGTATGGAATTCGCTAACATCAACGACACCATGCGAATGGCGAAGGACGAAGATAAGCGCTTCATGCCCTTATTTGGTTCTGAGACATTCCGCTCCTGGATTCTTTATTTCCGCCCCGGCGAACACACCGACATGCATTTCCACATGTCGCCGGAAACTTTCCTCGTGCTTCAAGGCAAAGCATCGGTCAAAGGGATCAAAGGCGAAGAACGGGTCATCGAGCAAAACGAGATGGTTTTTTTCGCCGCCAAGGATTACTACCAGATCGCCAACGTCGGCAGCGAACCGCTGGTGCTGGTCGGCAACCGCTCCGAAGCATTCGGCGGCGTCCATGTGACCGCGCAAGAATAAGCTCGGAAAATCTCCCGCAAAGACGCAAAGGCGCAAAGGTAATGGAATCTGCATTGCGCTTGCTCGTCATTCTGGTTTTTATATCTGTCTCTACAATTCTCCACGCCGCCGAAGAAATTAAGATCGCTTCCACCGGCGCCGGACTGAGCACCTTGCCGCTGGAGATCGCCGCGCGCAAAGGATTTTTCCGCGACGAAGGTTTCGAAGTTCTAACCATCACGATGCGCACCAACATCGCGGTCAACGCGCTACTCACCCGCAGCGTCGACTATGCCACGCCCAGCACCTCGGCGATAAAGGCGGCCAGCACCGGCTTGCCGGTCAAAACCATTGCCGTCCTGCTAGGCCGGCCCGATTACTTTCTCACCGTCAAGCGCGACGTGAGAACCGTCCGCGATCTCAATGGCAAACGCATCGCCATCGGCAGCTACGGCGCCGCCGCCGATCTCGCCATAAGAACCGTGGCCAAGCAGGATGGGTTGGACCCCGACCGCGATTTGATTCGCCTACAAATGGGCGGCGCCGCGGCGCGCTACGCGGCGCTGATATCCGGCAGCGTCGACGCGACGATCTTAACTCTGCCTTACAATCTGCAAGCGGAGAAAGCCGGCTACAAAGACCTCCTCTGGTTCGGCGAGCGCATGGAGCTACCGCTCGCCGGCCTCGCCGTGCGCGATGAATCAATTCAGAAAAATCCCAAGCAAGTTTACGGCGTCATCCGAGCCGTCTTCCGCGCCATGGCCTTCGCCGGCGCCAACCGCGAGGAAACTACCCAAATACTTGTGAACTGGCTGAAGCTCGACCGCGGAGTCGCCGAGCGCAGCTACGACCTCGGCAAACGAAGTTGGTCCGACGGCGGAGTGGTCGCCGACGCCGCCGTGCAAACTCTGGTAGACCAGTCGATGCTCGAACTCAAAAGCAAAGAACCCGTACCGCTCGACAAAGTGCGCAATTGGAGCTTCGCCGAACAGGCGCGGCGGGAATTGGCAATCGCCGTAATAGGACGATAAGGGCAAGCATGGCGTCGATCAGTAAAAGCCAAATCGATCGACTCGGCGATCGACTGAAAAAGCAGTCCCTTGGCGAAGCAGACTTGCGTGCGCTCGACGAGCACCGGCGATCATTTCGCCGCGCCTACGAATCGGTCCTGAACACGATCAAAGACCAGCTCCAACTGGAACCCACCGGACGGCCCGCCAAATCGACGCCGTCGATCATCGACAAACTACGCCGTGAAAAGATCAGGCTGAGTCAGGTTCAAGACATGGCCGGCTGCCGTTTAGTGGTTGCCGATGCGGTCCTGCAAGCGCAAACCTTGGCGGCGCTACAACGAGCTTTTCCGGACCTGAAGCTGGTCGACCGCCGGCTCCGGCCGAGCCACGGTTATCGCGCCGTGCATGCCATCGTCGTCGTCGACGGTATCAGCGTCGAGATTCAAGTCCGGAGCTTGCTCCAACAATTGTGGGCGGAGTTTTCCGAGCGCCTCTCCGATATGGTGGATGCGGCACTCAAGTATGGCGGCGGCCCCAAAACTCTCAGACAAGGACTCTATTCGATTTCTAAAGACATCGCCGGGTTGGAAAAGATCGAGCGGCGCATCCATGCTTTGACCACGCAAACCGCGGGGAAAGCCAACTCGGCATTCCAAGAGGTTTATGACAATTGCGCACCGATCAAAGAGCGGGTCGAGGGGTTACGCAACAAGATCATCGCGCGATTCGAAACGCCGGAATGGTAGGGACATGATTTTCTTACTCGAATACCAGCGCTCGAAGGGAAAACTTTTGACGTTCAAAACCTTTCTCGATTCCGAGCTGGCACTGGCGCAACAAGCGCGTCTCGATCTCGAGTTGGAATTAAACAAAAAAGGCGTCGATCACGAGGTCGTCATACTCGAAGCCGCCAGCTTGACCGCGTTGCGCCAAACCCACCGGCGCTACTTCGAGACACTGGACGAGATCGCCCGCGCCAGCCGCCGCGGTGCCAACTAAAGCCTGCTGAACTCAAAGTCAAAGACTCCGTGCCGCTCGATAAAGTCCGGACCTGGCCTTCGCAGAACCGGCAAGCTGTGCTATTACAACCTTCGCCCGAATCGGAGGATTATTCGTGGAAAACAGAGCAGTCGAGCGCCGGCTCGCAGCGATCATGGCGGCTGATGTCGTCAGCTACAGCCGTCTCATGGGCGCGGACGAGGTCGGCACGCTGAATAATCTGAAAGCCCATCGTCGCGAACTGATCGATCCGGCCATCGCTGGCCATCATGGCCGCATCGTCAAGACCACCGGCGACGGCATGCTCGTCGAGTTCGCCAGCGTGGTCGACGCCGTCACTTGCGCGGTCGCCGTCCAGCGCGGCATGGTGAGCCGCAACGCGGAAGAACCCGAAGACCAGCGCATCATCTTTCGCATCGGCATCAATGTCGGCGACATCATCATCGACGGCGACGATATCTTCGGCGATGGCGTCAATATCGCGGCGCGGCTGGAAGCCCTCGCTGAGCCAGGTGGCGTGCTGGTATCGCGCGCGGTCCATGATCAGGTACGGGATCGTCTCGAAGTTGCTTTCGAGGATTTAGGCGAGCGCGAGCTAAAAAATATCGCGCGGTCGGTACGCGTTTATCGCGTCCTGACATCGACGGAGTCGAAGGCAACATCCGTCCCGGGCGTTGCGCTGCCGCTACCAGACAAGCCATCCATCGCTGTCCTTCCCTTTCTCAACATGAGCGGCGAGCCCGAGCAAGAGTTCTTCGCCGACGGAATCGCCGAGGACATCCTCACCGGCCTCGCGCGGCTGCGGTGGCTGTTTGTGATCGCGCGCAACTCGAGCTTCACCTACAAGGGTCGACACGTGGATGTGCGTCAGGTCGCACGCGAGCTAGGGGTTCGTTACGTCCTCGAAGGCAGCGTGCGAAAGAGCGGCAACCGCATTCGGATCACCGCTCAGCTCATCGAGGCGGAGACGGCCAGTCACCTTTGGGCGGAACGCTACGATCGGGCGCTCGACGACATCTTCGCCGTTCAGGATGAAATAACCGAAAGCGTCATTGGTTGTATTCAGCCTGCCGTCTATGCGGCCGAGCATGACCGGGTGAAACGCAAGCCGCCACACAACTTGGATGCCTGGGAAAATGTCGTCCGCGGCATGATCCTCTACAGTCAGCATTCGGACTCAAGCACCCAAGAAACTCTTGAAATACTTAGCCGCGCCATCGAGCTGGACCCCGGCTACGCCCAAGCCCATGGCCTGCTCGCCGTCTGCCTCGCCTGGCGCGCGTTTCAGGGCTGGGAGGATCGCGATACCGCCTTCGCGCAAGCCGCGGAAGGCGCCGACCGCGCCGTCGCGTGTGATCCCGGCGAATCCTGGGCGTATCTTGCGCGCGGCTTCATCGCGATCGCCAAGCGGCGTGATTCGGAGGCAGTCGATGCGTTCAGCCGAGCCATTGATATCAGTCCCAACTTCGCCTACGCGCACGGTCTTCTCGGTGCTGCCCATGCCTTGGGCGGACGACCTGACCAGGCTATCGAGTGCATCGATCGTGGCGTACGATTAAGTCCGCGCGATATCTTCGGCGAGGAATATCAGCTCTATTACGCGTTCGCTCATTTTCAAGCCGGCAGGTATGCCGAGGCCGGAGCTGCCGCTCAACTGGCCATTCAACAGCGCCCCGGTCATCCGGTCCTGTACATCATGGCAGCCGCGTCTTACGGTCTGGCAGGCGAAACCGAAAAGGCAGGGAGGGCAATCGCCCAGCTGACTGACCTTGTACCGAATATCTCCGCCACGGGCGTCGAGGAGACCTTTCTCTATTGTCAGCACGAAGATCGGAGCAGGCTGGCCACGGGTCTCCGTGCCGGAGGGCTCGTGAATTAAGAGCTCGCGACGGTGTGGTAGGAAAACCAACAGCAATAGACTAACAGGAGCGGCCCGAGGACTAGTCGTGGCAAACCAACCAGTCGAGCGTCGGCTCGCAGCGATCATGGCGGCTGATGTCGTCAGCTATAGCCGTCTCATGGGCGCAGACGAAGTCGGCACGCTGAATAAGCTGAAAGCCCATCGTCGCGATCTTATCGATCCGGCCATCGCCGGCCATCGTGGCCGCATCGTCAAGACCACCGGCGACGGCATGCTCGTCGAGTTCGCCAGCGTGGTCGACGCGGTCGCCTGCGCCGTCGCCGTGCAGCGCGGCATGCTGAGCCGCAACGCGGAAGAACCCGAAGACAAGCGCGTTATCTTGCGCATCGGCATCAATGTCGGCGACATCATCATCGACGGCGACGATATCTTCGGCGACGGCGTCAACATCGCGGCGCGGCTGGAGAGCTTGTGCGAGCCGGGCGGGCTGTGCATTTCGCGCGGGGCAAACGAGCAAATCCGCGACAAGCTTTTATTATCCTTCGCCGATCTCGGTGAGCAGACGGTGAAGAACATCGCCCGCGCGGTCGGCGTGTTTGGGCTGGCGGCGAAAGACATCGCGGCCTTACCCGAGGAAGAATTGCCACAAGCGCCGCAGACCGCCAAGCCGGCAATGGAGACCGCCCCGGCTCCGCGCCGCCGGGCGGTCTCGTTCGCTGCCGCCGCTATTGTGATTCTCATCGTCGCTGGCGGCGCATGGTTTGTCCGCCAACATGGTTGGACGGTCGGCGGAAATGTCGCCGCCACCGGGCGCCATTCGATCGTCGTGCTGCCGTTCGCTAACCTGAGCGGCGACCCGGAGCAGGCTTACCTGGCCGATGGCCTGACAACCACGATCACCACTGACCTGTCACGCGCGGCGGGGCTCTTTGTGATCGCCGCGACGACGGCGAACACTTTTAAAAATAACCAGATCAACGTTCAGCAGGTGGGCAAGGATCTGGGCGTGCGCTACGCCTTGCAGGGAAATGTTCAGCGCAGCGGTGAAAAGATCCGCATCAACGCCCAACTGGCCGACACCTCCTCCGGCGGGCAGCTTTGGGCCGAGACCTTCGATGGCGACCGCTCCGACCTGTTTGCGTTGCAAGACCGGATCACCTCGCGCATCGCCAATTCCATCGGCCGGGAGATCGTGGTGGCGGCCGCTCGCGAGAGCGAAGCGCGCAAAACCGACCCGCAGGCGGGCGACCTGATGCTCCGCGCTGTAGCCCTGACTAACAAGACCCCGACTTTGGAAAACCTGCAACAGCAGGAAACGCTCTTTCGCGAGCTTTTGCTGCTTGATCCCAATAGCGTCGATGCCATGGCGCAGCTGGCAATCAGCCTGGTGAATCAAGGACGACGATGGATAAACGTGCTGGGGCCGCAAGTCGCTGAGGAAAAATTCAAAGAGGGCTACAGCCTTGCCCTCAAAGCCACAGAACTCGACCCAGCCAACGCCTTGACCTATGACCCCCTGGGCTTCTACTTCCTTACCAGGCACGATCTTGCGCAGGCGATTGCCGCGTTCGAGAAAGGCATTGCGCTCGACCGCAACAACATGCCTTGCTACGTCGGCTTGGCTATCGCGAGTGTCCTCAGTGGGGAACCAAAAAAAACAACCGGGTATGCGGAGAAAGCTCTGTCCCTCGATCCGCGCGGGCAAACGAATTCGGCTTCAATGTTGTTCCTTGGCGTGGGGCATTTGTTTCTGGGCCACGACGACCTGGCGATCGCATGGATAGAAAAGGCGCGCGTGGAGAATCCGAACAACCCCAACCAGCTTTACCATCTCGCCGTCGCCTACGCCAAGAAAGGCGACCTGGCGAAATCAAAGGCGACTACGGCGGAACTGCTGCGCATCGCGCCAAACTTCAAGCTCTCTAATGTTGGCATTTATCCGTTCCCATCATCGCCCGAGGCGTACAAAAAACTTTGGCGCGAGGTCTACATGCCGGCGGCCAACAAGGCGGGGTTGCCGGAGTAAGCTTGGTAACCTGACAATGAAGCTTCCTCCCGATTCGGTTATCAGTGATCGCAAGGTTAAAGAATATCTTCTTAGCCCAAGAGTAGAAGATGACAAATCCGGTTTCTTGGCTATCGCCGGTTATACGCCGAGCCATTGGCGTGAATTAGAAGCCGATTTGCGTAACTTGATCGGAGAGCAAGATGCGAATTTGACTAGATCAACTGTCTATGGTGACATGTACGAGGTAAAGGGCTCATTAGTCGGGCCGAATGGAAAAAGCCTTCGGGTGATCACCGTATGGATTCGGCTGAAAGCAAACGGTGAAACCCGATTCGTTACGTTGGTTCCGGATAAAGAGGCGGCGAAATGAAATTGGAACTATTCAAACGTGTAGCGCTGCGGGTCGATCTACCCGAACACCGGCTCCGAAAAGGTGACGTTGCCACCATAGCCGAACACCTACCCGGCAAGGACTGCGAAGATGGTTACGCACTGGAGGTCTTCAATGCGGTCGGCGACACCATCGCAGTGATTACCGTTCCGGAGTCCGCCGTCGAGCCGCTCACCGCCGATGTCATTCCATCGGTCCGGCCGCTCGCCCAAACAGGCTGATTGCCTACCGCTTCACTGTCCAAGCCGACGTCATACCTGACCACGGGGAAATCTGTTGGATAAGCAACCAGTCGAGCGCCGGCTCGCCGCGATCATGGCGGCGGATGTCGTCAGCTACAGCCGCCTCATGGGCGCTGACGAAGTCGGCACGTTGAATAAACTCAAAGCCCATCGTCGCGAGCTCATCGATCCGGCCATCGCCGGCCATCGTGGCCGCATCGTCAAGACCACCGGCGACGGCCTGCTCGTCGAGTTCGCCAGCGTGGTTGACGCGGTCGCCTGCGCCGTCGCCGTCCAGCGCGGCATGGTGAGCCGCAACGTAGAAGAGCCCGAAGACAAACGCATCATCTTTCGCATCGGTATCAATGTCGGCGACATCATCATCGACGGGGACGATATCTTCGGCGACGGCGTAAATGTCGCGGCGCGGCTTGAGGCATTGTGCGAACCGGGCGGACTGTGTATCTCGCATACGGCGAACGATCAAGTGCGCGACAAGCTCGCATTATCCTTCGCCGATCTTGGCGAGCAGACGGTGAAGAACATCGCCCGGCCAGTTGGCGTGTTTGGGCTGGCGGTGAAAGACATCGCAGCGTTGCCCGAGGAAGAGCTGCCCCCCGTGCCTGAAACCGCCAAATCGGCAGTGGCAATCGCGCCAAATCCGCGCCGCCGAGCGGTCTTGTTTGCCGCTGCCGCTATTCTAGCTGTTCTTGTAGCCGCCAGCATTTTGTTTGTGCGCCAACATAGGTCGAATCCTAACAGCAATCCTGCTTTACCCGATCGCCCCTCGATCGCCGTCCTGCCCTTTGAAAACATGGGCGGCGATCCCGAACAGGCCTATTTTGCCGATGGCATGACCGAGGACCTGATCACTGACCTATCGAAGGTGGCCGGACTGCTCGTCATCGCGCGCAATTCGACGTTTGCGTACAAGGGCAAGGCAAAGGACATTCGCGAAATCGCCAAGTCGTTGGGGGTGCGCTACGTGCTGGAGGGAAGCGTGCGCCGCAGCGGCGCCGAAGTGCGGGTCAACGCGCAGCTTATCGATGCAACCACCGGCGGCCACGTGTGGGCGGATCGTTACGACGGCGACATGAAGAACGTTTTCGGTTTGCAGGACAAAGTCACGCGCAACGTCGTCACCGCGCTCGCTGTGACGTTGACCAAGGAAGACCGGGAGCGCGTGGCGCGCCGGAGCACCGAGAACGTCGAGGCCTACGACTTGTTCCTCAAGGGCTGGCAGCATTATCTCCGGCAGACCCCGGAGGATTTCCGCGCGGCCATCGACTATTTCAAAAAGGCGGTAGACTTGGATCCGAAATACGGCCGGGCGTATGCCGCGCTCGCCGCGACACACTGGGAGGTTTCGACAAGATTCTGGGACTTTGTTGTCGGCTTCAAACGCAGCCACGAGGCCCGGGTCCAGGCGGAACAGTTCCTTGCAAAGGCCATGCTGGATCCAACGCCCCTTGCGCATCAGGTTGCCAGCGCCATGCTCCTGCGCACGCAGCAGCACGACGACGCCATCGCGGAGGCGAAGCGGGCGATCGCCAGCGATCCTAACGATGCGGATGGCTACGTTGCATTGGCGCATGCGCTGAGTTTCACCGGAAGGGCAAACGAGGCGCTGGAGCAGGTTGAACGCGCCATCCGGCTCAACCCCAAATACCCGCCGAATTACCTGTACCAACTCGGATTGGCACGGTTCGGCATGACGCGCCTTGACGACGCTGCCACGTCACTGGAGCGGGCGATCACTCTCAATCGCGATGATTACTGGTCGCAACGTCTCTTGTTAGCGACCTACGGCCTGCTCGGCCGCCGAGCAGACGCCGCGAAGCTCTTAGACGCGATCAAGGGAAGGGAGCAGCGAGGCTGGCTGGCTTCTCGGGATCCACTTACGGTCACAGCGAGCACCTACTCGTATCCGTTTGCCAATCGCGCGGACCTCGAGCGATTTGCCGAGGGCTTGCGTAAGGCCGGGGTACCTGAATGAGGTGCCGCGTAACTCAAAATTTCAGCGCTTCACCAGGCTTGACATCCAGGACCTTGATTGGCGTATTGCCGAGCGCGGCCTTGAACTCCGCAGGGGTGCGATTGACGACCGGATAGGTTCCGTAGTGCATCGGTATCACCTGCTTGGGCCGAATCAATTCGCGCATAGCGTAGGCCGCGCGTTCGGGATCCATGGTGAAGTGGCCGCCGATACAGACCAGCGCCAGGTCCAGCTTGTGGAATTTGCCGATAAAAGCCATGTCGCCGAACACGTCAGTGTCGCCAGTGTGATAGATCCTGAAGCCGTTTTCCAATTCGATCACGTATCCGACCGGTACGCCGCCTTGGATATACCTCACTCCTGTGGCTTCGGGCTTGATGCTCACAAGATCGAATGACGAGCTGTGCTCGGCGGGCACCATATGAACCTTGATGCCCGGTCCGAGCGGCGCCGCAGCGCCGCCCTTGTTCATGGCGATAGTCTTCGAGCCATCGAGCATGCCGAGTGCGATTAGATTGAATCCCAGCTCGAAATTGATCACCACCGTAGCGCCGCTCATTTTTGCCAACTCGGCCAGATCGCTGACATGATCACTATGACCGTGGGTCACGAGGATCATGTCTACCTTGCCGAGGGCCTTCAGATCCTTGTATTTCGCTGGCGCCCTTGGATTCCTTTTGAGAAAAGGATCGATGACGATCACCTTGCCCGTGGTGCTGGTGATGCGAAAAGTGGCATGACCCAGCCACAACACCTCTACCTGCTGAGCCAAGGCAACTCCGGCGAAAAGTAAAACCATAGCAACCGTTAGCGATAGGAATGTGGCCGTGCGGTTCAGCCGCTGAGAACCCGCAGTGATAGCGAAAGAGATTTGCGTTTGTAGTTTAATCACTTAAAACTCCAAATTGTCCACGTCAACCATCAGCCGGCCTGCTGCCGAGAAGCCAAAGAATCCGAGAGACAGGACCAAGCCTACCCTCGGTCGCGAGTCAGGCTGGACGGTATCCAATAAAATGGGTTTGTGTCAACTTCGGACCCGCTTTTAGGGAAGCGGGGACAGGGCTTTTATTCACCCATTGGCGTATTGCAAGACGCATCCGCGTAAAGCTTTCGCGGAACAGGTGAGGCGTGATATGAAAAAGTTAGCTGGCGGGAAATAGCATCACTCACAAGGTTAATCAAAAGCGAGACTCGACTTCTGATATTTTTAATTTTTTCTCTCCTGACCGTCAACTCTGACACTATCGCCTGACACGGAACTAGTAATGGACAACCAACCAGTCGAGCGCAGGCTCGCAGCGATCATGGCGGCCGATGTCGTCAGCTATAGCCGTCTCATGGGCGCAGACGAGGTCGGCACCTTAAGGACGTTGAAAGCCCATCGTCGCGATCTTATCGATCCGGCCATCGCCGGCCATCGTGGCCGCATCGTCAAGACCACCGGCGACGGCCTGCTCGTTGAGTTCGCCAGCGTGGTCGACGCGGTCGCCTGCGCCGTCGCCGTCCAGCGCGGCATGGTGAGCCGCAATGCAGAGGTACTCGACGACAAGCGCGTCATCTTTCGCATCGGCATCAATGTCGGCGACATCATCATCGACGGGGACGACATCTTCGGCGACGGCGTCAACATCGCGGCGCGGCTTGAGAGCTTGTGCGAACCGGGCGGACTGTGCATTTCGCGCGGGGCGAACGAGCAAATCCGCGACAAGCTCGCCTTATCCTTTGCCGATCTCGGTGAGCAGACGGTGAAGAACATCGCCCGCGCGGTCGGCGTGTTTGGGCTGGCGGCGAAAGACATCGCAGCCTTACCCGAGGAAGAGCTGCCCCAAGCACCTGAGACCGCCAAGCCGGCGGTGGCGATCGCGCCACCTTTGCGACACCGAGCAGTCTTGTTCACCGCCGCCGCTATCGTGATTCTCATTGTCGGCAGTGGCGCTTGGTTTGTGCGCCAACATGGATCGACGCTCGGCGGAAACGTCGCCTCTACTGGGCGCCACTCGATCGTCGTGCTGCCATTCACCAACCTTAGTGGCGACCCGGAGCAGGCTTACCTGGCCGACGGCCTGACCGCCAAGATCACCACTGACCTTTCACGCGCGGCAGGGCTCTTCGTGATCGCCGCAACGACCGCGAACACTTTTAAAGACAAGCAGGCTAACGTACAGCAGGTGGGCAAGGATCTGGGCGTGCGCTATGCCTTGCAGGGCAACGTTCAGCGCAGCGGTGAAAAACTACGTATCAACGCCCAACTGGCCGACACCTCCTCCGGTGGGCAGCTCTGGGCCGAGACATTCGATGGCGACCGCTCCGACCTGTTTGCCCTGCAAGACCGGATCACCTCGCGCATCGCCAACTCCATCGGGCGGGAGATCGTGGTCGCGGCCGCTCGCGAAAGCGAATCGCGCAAAACCGACCCGCAGGCAAGCGACCTACTGTTGCGCGCTCTAGCCCTGAGGATCAAGGCCGGAACTTTGGAGAACCTGCAACAACAGGAGAAACTCCTTCGCGAGCTTTTGGTACTCGATCCCAACAGCATCGATGGTATGGCGCAACTCGCAACCGCGCTGGTGCGCCAACGACTGCAGTTCATCAACGTGCTGGGGCCACAAGTCGCCGAGGAAAAACTCAAAGAGGGTTACAACATTGCCCTCAAAGCCAAAGAACTCGACCCGGCCAACGCTCTGACCTACGACGCGCTGGGCTTTTACTTCTTTGCCCAGCGCGAACGGTCGCAGGCGATTGCTGCGTTCGAGAAAGGTATTGCACTCAACCGGAACATGTCAACTTTCTACGTTGGCCTGGCCTCAGCGTACCTCATCAGCGGCGAACCGAAGAAAGCGATAGGCTACGCGGAGCAATCCCTGTCCCTCGATCCGCGCGGGTCACAGATTTCGACTTCGATGATGTTCCTTGGCGTGGGGCACATTTATCTGGGCCACGACGACCTGGCGATCGAGTGGTTAGAAAAGGCGCGCGCGGAGACTCCGAATCGACCCAACCCGCTTCAACACCTTGCAGTCGCGTACGCCAAGAAAGGCGACCTAGTGAAAGCCAAGGCGACTGCGGCGGAACTGCTGCGCATCGCGCCAAACTTCAGGCTCTCCAATGGCACCAACTATCCAGTTCCATCATCGCCCGTGTTGTAGCAAAGTGAATCTGTCAGGGTCCATCATCGCCCGAGGCCTACAAAAAACTGTGGGCAGAGGTCTACATGCCAGCGGCCAACAAGGCGGGACTGCCGGAGTAAGCTTGGCGACCTGAGTGGGGATGGTCGGACCAGAGACAACATGAATTCTTGGAACTGAAAAGCAAAGACCCCGTCCCGCTCGACAAAGTGCGCAAATGGAGTTTCGCCGAACAAGCACGGCGGGAATTGAAAAAAGTCGGCCCGGCAAGATAGCTTCAATGGCGGGATCTCCTGCCGAGAACGACCTATGGCCACGCTTAGCAAAACACAAATCGACCGTCTCGGAGATCGCTTGAAGAAGGGATCTCCGGGCGAGGAAGAAACGCGCTTGCTTGAGGAATACCGCGGGTCATTCGGGGATGCCTGCGACTCTGTTATCAAAGACATTCGCGAACAACTCCAGCTGGAACCCACGGGCAGACCAGCCAAAACGATACCTTCAATAATTCAAAAACTTCGTCGAGAAAGCATTCGGTTGAGTCAGATTCAGGATATTGCCGGTTGTAGAGTCGTAGTGGCCGACACCACAAAACAGGACGCTGTGGTTACCTCGATTCGCTCCCTTTTTCCGGGCGCAACAATTGTGGACCGTCGACTAAATCCAAGTCATGGCTACCGGGCTGTCCACCTGGTAGCAAGGATATCGGAGAAGCTCGTTGAGATTCAGGTTCGGACCGAATTGCAGCACCTATGGGCGGAGCTTTCCGAGCGGTGTTCCGATGTTTACGACCCCGGGCTTAAGTATGGAGTTGGTGACCCTCAGTCACTTACATTCCTCAAAGATACATCCGAATACGTCGCTCAAATTGAAAATATCGAAAAAGACATTCCCAAGCTCGAAAACATAATTGTTAGCATGCAGACCACGGAGGGAGATGACCCTGAGTTGCCGAAGCAAGCAAATGTGACTAAACTACAACTGATCGAGGCGAAGGACGCATTCATTCGTGCAAAAAAGATGTTACTTAGTGGGTTCGCGGCCTTGATTGCTGGGCTTGAAAAGCAGAAGGGGACGAAGTGATGATATTCCTGATAGAATACAATCGACCTGAAGGACAAATAGTAACTTTCAAAACGTTCACGGACTCGGAGCGGTCGCTCGCTGATCAGACTCGGCATGAGCTTGAGCTGGATCTGAACCGAAAAGGAATCGATCACGAAGTGGTGATCCTCCAGGCGGGAAGTGAAGCCGCAATTCGACGGACCCATCGTCGCTATTTCGAGGATGCCGAGCAAATGCTCAAGTCGTTCAGTGCAGATGATCGCGAGTAAGAATCCAACACGATTGAAATTCACTCGGAATATAGCGCATGGCCATCGACTTTTTCACTAAGTCGCTGGATGAGAAGTACAACCCAGATTCTCACCTTATCGACGCCTCCACTCCGCCCTCTACCTGGTACACCGATCCACGAATCTTCGAGCTGGAACAACGCACGGTATTTTCGTGCTCGTGGCAACTTGTCGGTCGGACTGATCAAGTTCGCGAGTCCGGCCAATACATCAGTTTCGAGATTGCCGGTGAACCGGTTGTCATCGTTCGCAGCAGCGACGGGGTGCTGCGCGGCTTCTTCAACGTCTGCCGACATCACGCCGCGGCGGTCGTGACAAAGTGCGAAGGCAAAGCCGAGAATCTACGCTGCCCCTATCACGGCTGGACTTACGACCTCGAAGGCAAGCTCATACTCACACCGGAATTCGCTGGCGTCGCAAACTTCGATCGCAGTGCCAACGGACTTATTCCCGTTCAAGTTGTCGAATGGCAAGGCTGGGTGTTCGTCAAACTCGAAGGCTGCGGCCCAACGCTCGAAGAATTTCTTGACGCCGATTTGATTGAACGTATTGAACCCATCAACGTTGAACGTTTGAACTGGTTCGAGCGCCGCTCTTATTTTTTGAATTGCAATTGGAAAGTCTTCGTCGACAACTACCTCGACGGCGGCTACCATGTGCCGCATATCCATGGCGGGCTGAGCAGCGTGTTGGACAACAGCAAATATAAAATCGAAACCGGCGCGCGCTATTGCCTGCAATCGAGTCCCATCGCCGCGGAAAAAGGCGAAGCGCAGACCGCCGCCGCGCGCAAAGGCGATCAGGCAAAATATTTTTGGCGCTATCCGAATTTCATGATCAACATCTACGACGAAGTGATGGATACTAACCTCGTCATCCCACGTAGCGTCGACCGGACCGAAGTAATATTTGACTACTACTTCGCCGATGTTGCCGATTTCGCCAAAGCAAAGAATCTCGCCAGCATCGCCGTTAGCGAACAGATTCAATTCGAAGACGTCGCCATCTGCGAATCGGTGCAACACGGATTGAACTCGCGCGCTTACGATACCGGGCGCTTGTCGGTGCGGCGCGAGGCGGGCGAACATCTGTTTCACCGGCTGCTGCATGCCGATCTATCGAACGGCGTGACCGACCGCCAGAGTCAAAAGCAGCCTTAGAGCAGATCGAGAACTCACTCCACCGATCTCCCAACCGTCCCATGGCATCAGCGCGCGAAATTTTAGTTCCAGAGGCCGTCGGCCGGCTGGCACCCAGCCCGACCGGCTACCTCCATCTTGGCCACGCGCGTTCGTTCTTGATCGCCTGGTGGCATGCCCGGTCGCGCGGCGGGCGGATCGTCTTGCGCCTGGAGGATCTCGACGTCGAGCGAGTGAAACCGGGTATGCTCGACGCGGCGATCGACGATCTACGCTGGCTCGGACTCGATTGGGATGGAGAGCCCTGGCTCCAGTCGCGCGGCGTCGATGCGATTAGCGGCGCGGCCAACGACCTTTTGCATCGCGGTCTCGCTTATCCATGCACATGTACGCGCAAGGAAATCCAAGCCGCCATGTCGGCGCCGCAGGGCGACCCAACGGACTCGATCTATCCCGGCACCTGCCGCGGCCGCTACAGCAGCATCGCCGCGGCAGAGCAAGCCGCCGGCCGGCCGGCGGCACTGCGCTTCGCCGTGCCGGATCGGCTGATTCGTATCGACGACGGCATTCAGGGCGTTCATAAATTCGACGCGCGCGCGGCCATCGGCGATTTTCCGATCCTGCGCCGACTGGGCATGCCGGCTTACCAACTCGCCGTGGTGGTCGACGATGGCCGCCAGGGCGTCAACGAGATCGTCCGCGGCGCCGACCTGCTCGAAAGTTGCGCCCGCCAGTGGCTTCTGCAGGAAGCGTTGGGGATTGAACATCCGCGTTGGTGGCATTTGCCGCTGGTCACCGACGCGTCGGGCCGCCGGCTGGCCAAGCGCAGCGATGATCTTTCCCTCGCCCAGCTGCGCCGAGATCGCGCCGACCCGCGGCAAATCGTCGCATGGGTGGCGCGCAGCGTCGGCATCGATGCTAATAAGCCGGTCGATGCGCGCGCGCTCATTGCGCAGTTCGATATCTCTCGGTTACCGCGTTCCGAAGTGCGCGTCACGGCGGCGGATATGAACGGCTTTCGCGCGCCATGACTAAGCCGAGCGGAATTTTTACGAATTGATGCTGGCGTTGTGAAGATTGGAACCTGAGAAAAAATTAGCGGGAGAAAAAACTCAAGTGAGATATGGCCCAGAGCGCGGCCAGACTACCGGCGACGAACAAAGACGCCAGGCGAAAAACTATTGCCAGGTAACCGGATCGGTGATGACAATTTCTTCGGACGAGACCAATGAGCGGCTGCCGTCGTCCCAATGCACGTTGACCAGTTGGCCGCCTTCGCCTTCCAGCTCATAGATAATCGTGCCTTCGGTCGAAGCGCTCACCGTGCCTTCGATGTCGAGGATCTCCTGCGCGGCGCGGCAGCGAACCCCCTTCAAGCTAACGTCGATCATCGTCCAACTCCAGAACCAAATTATTAAGCCTCTGGGACTGCGAAAAGTGGACTCTAACCATGATCGAAAATCTAAATCAACCCCCGTTCGGCAAGAAATTTACTCACGCCGTGGCGATCCAAAGGCGTCGATACGGGCAGAGGTAACGATTAATCTTACCCGTTGATGTATCCGTCATCCGGCTAACATCAGCTGGATGTCCATGACATTGGTCTGGGTCGGCCCGGTGATCAGCAAGTCGCCGGTGGCGCGCAGATACGGATAGGCGTCATTGCGCGCTAGGAACGGCGCTGCGTCGTAGCCGTGCAAATGACCACGCCGAACGGTTTCACCATCAACCAACCCGCCCGCTGCATCAGTCGGTCCATCGATGCCATCGGTGCCGGCGCTCAGCACCACCGCGCGATCGAGTCCGGCGATCTCCATCGCCGCGGCTAGGGCAAACTCTTGATTGCGACCGCCGGTACCGTCACCGCGCACGGCAACTGTCGGCTCGCCGCCGGAAATAACGCACAGCGGTCGCTGTTGTGTATCGGCCATGCGGCGTTTGAGCAGCTGCACATGCTGCTTACCTACCTCGCGGCTCTCGCCGGCAACTTGGTTCGACAGGATCATGCTCCGATAGCCGAGATTGGCCGCGTAAAGTTGCGCCGCTTCCGTGGCCAGTCGATTGCTGCCGACAATCACGTTGTGCACGTTGGTAAATACCGGATCCGCTGCTTTGAGAGTCTCCCCGCTCTCCCCACGAACCCCACGTTCCAAAATATGGCGTACCGCCGGCGGAATTTTTTCCTCCAAGCGATACTTCAGGAGAATCTCCAAACAGTCGGCGAAAATCGTCGGATCAGGCGCGGTCGGTCCCGAGGCGATATCCGCCAGCCCATCACCAATCACATCGGATAAGACCAACGTTAACACCTGGGCGGGAAAAGCTAGCCGAGCGAGCTTGCCGCCTTTGATCTGCGAAAGATGACGGCGCAGCGTGTTGATTTCTCCAATGGTCGCGCCACTGCGCAGCAGCGCCTGGGTAACATTCTGCTTGTCCGACAAAGTCAGGCCGTCGATCGGATAGGGCAGCAGCGCCGAAGCGCCACCGGACACCAGAAAGAAAATCAAATCGCCATCGGTCGCCTGACGTGCCATGCCAACGATCTTTTGCGCCGCCTGCAATCCAGCCAGATCTGGAATTGGATGGGCCGCTTCGATGACGCGAATCTTTTCCAGCGGCTGGCTCTGGCCGTAGGTGGTAACAATTAAGCCGCTAGTAAGTCGCGGGCCCAGCAACCGCTCCATGGCCTGCGCCATCGGCACCACCGCCTTACCCGCGCCCCATATGAACACCCGGCGAAACGCATCAAGTGAATACTCTTTACTGGCAACTTCTAGGACGTCACTGGTCACCTGCACATGACGCAGAATCGCGTTGGCGGCATCAACCGATCCCACTGCAGCGTTAAAGATCGCCACAGCGTCGGCACGGAGCCGCTCGATTGACCGTTCCATCACAGCGTCGTACCGGATGAACGCAAGCGCTGCAAGCGCTATTTTAACAGCCGAACACCGCGCCTCTGTAGGCAAGTGTTGTAGTTGGGAATTGCTAGCGAAGAATGACTACTTTGGTGGGAACAAGCGATAGCCGCCAAAGCCATACTCACCGATGAGTTTGCTGGTGCTGCCATCGTAAATATCGATGAGCATATTTTTGTCGGGATGGCCGGCGAGAAAGCGCGAGAACAGCTCAATGAAGTTTTCCCTCGCGGTTTCATCGGCATTCATGAAACCTTCACCGACATAGAGGCGGTGCGGCCGCTTGCTGCTATCGAGCCGGGTCCAGAAACGACTGCCAGTAGAGCCGGCTTGATCGAGCAGACTGCGGAACTCGCGGACTTTGGCTTCGATCTCCTTGAAGTTGAAAACCTGCGCTCCAGCGAACGCTGGAAATAAAAATGCGGATGCCAGGAAGAGAGCACAAAGTGTCTTTCCTGGCATCCGCATGGTTCTATCTCGTTAGAGATATTTAGTTGACTTTGATTTCGACCCGGCGGTTCTTAGCGCGCCCTTCAGCGGTCTTGTTATCCGCGATCGGCTTGCTCTCGCCAAATCCCTGACCGGAGATCCGACCACCGTCGACGCCCTTACCAACCACATAGTCCTTAACCGAAGCGGTGCGCCGCTCGGAAAGTGCCTGGTTGTAAGCATCGGAACCGGCGTTATCGGTGTGGCCCGAAAGGTTCGCCTTTTTCTCGGCGTTCTCTTTCATGAAAGCGACCAAACGATCTAGGATCGCCGCAGCCTCTGGCTTAACGTTGCTCTTATCGAAGTCGAAAAGCACGTCATCGAGGATGATCGTCCGCCCAACCTTCGGCGCCGGCGCTGGCTTTGGCTTTGGTGCTGGCGGGGGTGGAGGAGGCGGAGGGGGTGGCGGCGGTTTCGGAGCCTCTTTTTTCGGTGCCGGAGGAGGTGGCGGAGGAGGAGGAGGTGCCGGCTTTGGGTCCTCGGTCATCAAATACGCTAAGCCACCGCAAAGAAGCGCGCCACCGACGGCGCCAATCGCCGCGCCTGCTGCTTCATTTCTATGTCTTCCTTGAACACCTTGATGCGCTATAGCAGCACCGACACCGGCACCACCCGCACCGCAAACCGCGGCACCCACCAAGGCTGCCTGATTCTTTGTCATGCCGGTACAACCGGTCATGAAGAATCCTAGCGCGGTTAACGCTAGATACTTGTTTCTACTCGTCATCTCTGCCTCCCATTTAAAGAACAACTAAATTTTGGCCAAATTAGTATACGGGTCGTAAGTTGTCAAGCAAAAACTCCCTAAATGTTGTAGCAAAGTGAATCTGTCAGGGTCTAACGGCAACGTGAATATGTCAGGGTGGAAGGATGACAACCCTGACGATGAGAGACGAGAAACGACTAGACATCATACAACGATCGTTACGTAATGAGCTGACGATGGTGGAAGCCG
>CAMDBU010000100.1 GCA_945889495.1 Syntrophobacter sp. SbD2
CGGCCAGTTGCTCGCCGAAGACGCGCGCCAGGTCGCCGCTTTGACTCGCGGCGCCAGCGACCAAAGTTTGGATCAGAAGCGCGGCCGTTGTCCGCGCGACGGCGCCGATTTATTGCGCATCTACAGCGCCATCGACCGCGGCGTGGTTCTAGACGCTTGCGCTGACTGTCATGGCATCTGGCTCGATGGCGGCGAGTTCGCTAAGCTGCTCGCGGCGCGCCGGCCGTGACGGTCCATGGGGAATTTCAAATTCCAAATTTCAGATTCCAGATTGGGGGAGCGGATGAGCGTTCAGGGATTTACTCTGGTTAAATCTTTCGCCTTGGCGAGTGCGCTCATTGTTTTCCCTTCGCTCGCCATGGCGGCGCAGGCGGGGCGGGAGCTGAAGGAAGTCAAAGTCGCTTATCCGCCGTCGATGGCGTCGGTGACTTTGATGACCGGCATCAAGCAACATTTTTTTAATGAGCAGGGGCTACGGCCGGTGCTGCTGGTCATCGCCAGCGATCTCGCGCTCAAGAGCCAGGTGGTCGGCGAGATCGATTACACTTTGTTCGGCGGTGGGTCGGGCATGCTGGCGGCTGCTCAAGGGTTACCGATCAAGAACGTTCATCTGCCCCATAAATTCGCCGATCTGACTTTGGTGGCGCGGCCAGAATATAAAACGGTGGCGCAGCTGCGCGGCAAGAAGGTCGGCGTCAGCAGTTTTTCCGGCGCGGTCTATTCCTCGACTCGCGCGATGTTGTCGGCCGGCGGTCTCGATCCTGACAAGGATGTAGTTATTATACCGATGGGCCGAGAGCCGATCCGGCTGCAAGCGTTGTTCGCCGGCAGCATCGATGCGACGCCGCTGCCGGTACCGCTGCACGCCATCGCCGAGGAAAAAGGTTTCAGCCTGCTCGCCGACATCGAAGGCAAGTTCGAAGTGCCGTTCAGCGGTATCACGGTGACCGACAAAAAACTTAGAGAGAATTCCGACGAGGTCAAGCGATTTATCCGCGCCATGGTGAAAGCTGGGCAGTTTTTCTTGAGCCACCGCAGCGAATCGGTGGCGCTCTACATGGACTGGTTGAAACTTTCGAAAACCATCGCCGAGAACGCCTACGCGCGCTCGATTAAGACCGTCAGCCCGGACGGCTTGGGCAAAGACAGCGCGATCAAGAATCAGCTCGGCCTGATCAAGCAGCTCACCGGCAAGGAAGTGAAGCAAGACGATGTCATCGACTTCACCTTGCTGCGCCAAGTGTTGGCCGAAGGGAAATGACCGGAAGCGCTAGCGGATAAGGAATGGCCATGAATAAATTGTCCGCCGACGGAGATGATTGTAAGGAGCGCAAAACGCCGATTGTTGTCATTCTGCGCGCAGCGAAGGATCTCGTCTTGTCCGCCGCTTGCGCGGACGAGATTCCTCGGCTTCGCCTCGGAATGACAACGAGGACAGCGGGGCTTGGTCGATCGGCAATATTCATCGTGGCGTTGTTGTTCGTATGGTTCAGCCAGGCCGCGGCGCAGACCAGCGCTCCTAAGCTGGAAAAAAACCGCTTGGAAGTCGCCATGGCGGGCACCGGTTCGACGAGCTTGCCTTTGCTGGTGGCTATGGAGGGCGGCTATTTCGCCAGGCGCGGCCTGACGGTCAATCTCAATCAAGTGAGCGCCAGCGTGTCGGTGCAGGGAGTGATCTCCGGCACCATCGATATTTACCAGGGCGGCGCCGCGGCCATCGCCGGCAATCTCGCCGGCGCCGATATTATTTACGTCGCTGCCGCGGTGGATAAGAGCTCGCTCAACCTGTTCGGTCAGAAGGGCGTGACGACCTTCGAAGCGTTGCGCGGCAAAGCGATCTCGACCACTTCGCCGGGCGCCTTCGGCGAGATCGCCGTGCGCGGCACGGCGCGGCGCATGGGGCTGGAGATCGGCAAGGACATCAAACTGCTCTATCACCGCACGCCGGCGGAGGCGCTGTCGACATTTCTCTTGGGCAACGCCGAAGCTTTGGTGATCACGCCGCCGCAGACCGACATGGCCAAGCAGAAGGGCTATCCGATGATCATCGATTATTTCAAAGAAGGATTTAAGATCGTCGGCCCGGGCACGTCTTTGATGCGCGACTTCGCGCTAAAAAATCCTAACACGGTGAAGGCTTATTTGATGGCCTATCTCGACGGTCTGCGCCGGACGATTGATGACGACGAGTACGCCAAGAAGATCTGCGCCAAGTACACTAAAATCAGCGACATGAATATCTTGACCGAAACCTACCAGCAGGGATTGCGGGTGTGGAATCGCGATATGACGGTCGATCCATCGGCGATCCGCAACGTGCTCGATGACACCTCGGACGCCAAAGCGAAGAGCGCCGATCCGAAACGGTTTTTCGACAATTCATTGATTCAACAGGTCAACCGCGAGCATGCGGCGAAGTTGTTTCCGGGGGAGATTAAATAGTTGCCAGAAGTCAGTGGTCAGAAGTCAGAAGTCAGGAGGGGGAGCGAATGATGGGATTCAAATCTATGCTTCGTGGGATGGTTTGGTTGATGGCGTTGTCGGTTTTTGATGCCAATGCGCAGGCGGTGAAGCCGGAAAAGAAAGAGCTTGATATCGCTGTCGCGGCGTTCGCGCATACGACCATGCCGTTGTTGATTGCTCATGAGGCGGGGTATTTCAACAAGTATGGAATCAGCGTGAATATCAGCGCGGTGAGCGCGGCGGTGGCGGTGCAGGGGCTAATTTCGCGCAAGATCGATATTTACCAGGGCGGTTCGGCGGCGATGATGGCGACGCTGGCTGGCGCGGATATTATTTACGTCGCCGCCGGCGTCGATAAGAGTTCGCTGATATTGTTCGGCCAGAAGGGCGTGACGACTTTCGAATCCTTGCGCGGCAAGACCGTGGCGACGACTTCGCCGGGGGCCTTCGGCGAGATCGCCATGCGCGGCACCGCGCGCAAGTACGGCATGGAGATCCCCAAGGACATCAAGTTGATGTTCCATGGCACGCCGGCGCAGGCCCATTCGACCTTCACCACGGGCAACTCCGACGCCATGATCAATACGCCGCCGCAGGCCGATATGGCCAAGCAAGGCGGCTTTCCGGTGATCATCGACTATTACAAAGAAGGTTTGAAAATCATCGGCCCGGGCACCGCGGTGACCCGCGAGTTCACGCAAAAAAATCCCAACACGGTCAAAGCATTTCTGATGGGCCTCTTGGAAGGGGTCCGGCGCGCCATCGACGACGAAGCCTACGCCAGCAAGCTGGAATCGAAATACTCCAAAATCACCGACGCGAAAATCCTCACCGACAATTACCAGCAGGGCCTGCGGGTGTGGAACAAAGACATGACCGTCGATCCCGCGGCGATCCGAACGGTGTTGGAAGATACACCGGACGGCAAAGGCAAGGGCGTCGATCCGAAACGGTTTTACGACAACAGCTTTATCCAGGCGGTCAACCGCGACCATGGCTCGAAGCTGTTTCCGGGGGAAGTGAAGTAGGCGCGAGCCTTGAGGCGCGAGTTTCGGGTGGGGCGGTTTGTGAAGTCCGGGGAAATTGCTTAAAGTAGTGACGTCACTACCCAGTTGGAGGTTCTTATGCGGCTCGGACTGCGCGAAGCGAATCAAAAATTTTCCCAAGCGATTAAAGCCGTGCGCCAGGGCAAAGAGGTGATTCTCACCGACCGCGGTAAAGCGTTCGCGGTGATCAAACTGCTGGAACCGGCCAAAGACGAGGAGGCGGTCATTCGACGGCTGGAAGCTGAGGGTGTGCTGCGGGCCGGCGCGAAGAGTGACAAACCCATGCGCGTGTGGCGATCGCCGATCCGCATCAAAGGGAAATCGATGTCGGATACGATTAGCGAGGAGCGAGACGAGCGGTGACGCTGGCGTATTTCGATACCAGTGTCCTGGTCAAGAACTACCTCATCGAAGCTGGATCGCCGCGCGCTCGCGAACTCTTAGCTTCCTATCGCTTTCTCTCGTCGTCGATCACGCCGGTCGAGCTCATGTCCGCACTAACACGCCGGCGCTCCATGGGGGAGCTCGATGCGGACGAGATAGCGTCAATTCTAGCGCGTGTGCGAGGGGATCGGGCCTACTGGAAACTATTGGAGGTCAGTGAAGCGGTGTTGGCTCGGGCTGAAGAATTGATACTTAAATCCCGAATTCGGACATTGGATGCGCTCCATGTTGCGTCGTTGTTACATTACCAAATGATTTCTGGCGGACAGTTGCCATTCGCCACCGCCGATGCTCGGCAGCGGGACGCGGCGATCCAAGTTGGTTTGAACGTCGTTTGGGTGAGCTAACCGGGCTGGCTGAGAGTTTTACTTCCCGCCAAGATACGCCATCGAGTCGATTTCCACGAAACAGCGCGGCGATAATTCTCCTACTACCAGCGTCAATCCCGCCGGTACGATTCCGCTGCGGCTGTGTGCGGCGAAAAACTTTCCATAGGCCTCGGCAAATTCCGCGCGGTCGGTTCCTTCAGTCAGATACACCGTCGTCTTGACGACATCATCGAGGCTGCCGCCGGCAGCTTCGACGATGTCTTTGGTGTGGCGTAGGGTGGCTTCGGTTTGTCCGGCGAGGCTGCCTTCGCATTCCACTACTCGGTCGAATGTCACTGCGTCTTGGCCGGCGAGCAGCAGCCAGTTGCCGACGCGCGATGATTGCGAGAAGGAACCTGGGGCTAGCCGCACCTTGGCACTGGTGACAATTCTTTGTTCGCCGCGGTAGGCGATGGTCATGGAGCGCAGCAGGATGTTGTCACCGAGGCCGCGGATGTAGATGCCGGAGTTGGGCGGGAAGGCGTCTTCGGTGAACACTCCCTGATAAACTTTTTTGCGCGCTTCGCCGTAGCCGGGGCGGTGCTTGGTGCCGGGCATGAACATGAAACTGCGGCAGAGATTGCCGAGGCTCAGATTTCGTCGGCCGAGAATTTTCTCGATGCGCGCGAGCACTTCGGTGGTTTGGCTTTGAATCGTTGTCCCGGGCGCGATGCGGCTTTGCTGGTCGGCGGCGTCGACGCCGGAGAGAAAGAAAAAATTGCCCACGCGCACACCATGGCAGCCGGCGCCGATGGACAGCGGCAGATCGGCGCTGTGGATGGTTTCGCGATCTTCGCTGCTGGTGGCGATGGCGTCCATGCGCAAGCGGCAGTCGCCTTCGATGGCGCAGACGCCGACCAAGTTCACCGCTGGGCCGTTATTGCCGAAACGATCGCGTAGTGTTTTGGCGATGGCGTTGGCATCGCGGTAGTTGGCGATGTAAACCGACAGGCTGACGAGATCGGCGGTGGAGCGCTGGAACGGTAGCAGCGCGGCGTCGAGATTTCGCAAACACTGAGCCGTTTCAGTTTCGACTGTCGTCGCGACCCTGACGACGCCATCCGCACCGCGCGTGTCTTGGGCTGCGAAAATAAATTCGCCCGCCTGCACCGTTTGGCTGAACAGACTAGGCTCTGAGAAAAGGGTTGGTTCTGCTAGCGGTTGTGCCATTGGGTTCCTGCAACGAAGAAGGGCAACCACTGGGGGTTACCCCAACATAATTCAATGTACTCGACGGGGACTGTTAGTGGTGCGCGTTTTCCCACACTGACATGCCGGCGCGGGCCGACAGTGCGTCTTGTTCCGGGCGGGCGGCGCCGTGGATGCCGATGGCGCCGACGATGGTGACGCCGTTGATGATTGGTAGGGCGCCGGCCATGGGCAAGATCTTGCCGCGGTGGGCGATCGACAGGCTGCGCATTATTGGCTGGCGCGCTTGGGCGGCCAGCGTCGCGGTGGCGACATGAAACGCCGCGGCGGTGTAGGCTTTGTTGAACGCCAGCTCGGCGCTCACCGGATCGGCCTTGTCCATTTTCCCCACCGCGATGGGCGCGCCGGCTTCGTCGACCACCACGGCGGTGACTGCGGCACCGACCATCTGGGCGTACTCGTGGCTCGACTGGATCATTGCCCAGGCGGTGTCGAAGGGCACCGAGCCGATGGCGGCTTTGTTTTGGCGGAAAAATGCCGCGTTGACCTCGATGAAGTCGGTGTACTTGGCCGGAATGTCGATGTCCTTGAAGATCGCGTCCACCGGGCAGACGATCTCGCACTGCTCGCAGTCGATGCACACTTCCGGATCGACGTAGAACTGCGGCGCGCCGGGCTTGGTATGAATACAAGCCACCGGGCAAACTTCGACGCAGGCGCCGTCGTTGGTACAAAGGTCAGTGATGACGTAAGGCACTTTATCCTCGCTTCGCTCGGCAATTAATAATGGATAATTGACAATGGACAATGGACAATGGATAATGGATAACGAAAGAAGTTTCCGATTCCGTCATTATCAATTGTCCATTATCCATTCTCAATTGTTATTGTCCGCGGCTAGCGGCAGATCGGTGTAAATCGCGTCGGCGACGTAGACCTTGGCGCCGAATTGCTCGGTCACCAATCTACCGCTGCTGTTCAGCGTGCCGATGCCCGCTTTGGCGGCCAGCGCGTCGGGGCTATCTTCGCGCACGACCTTGGCGCGAAAGCCGAGCTCGCGAATCCATGAGCTCAGGACAAATGTGATAAATAGTCCGTTTTGCACCGGCACCTGACCGCCGACGCCTTGGGCTTCACGCGGATCGTAGTCGGCGTGGACGGCGCACAAGATAGCGAAGGGGAACTTTTCGTCATTGGCAGCGCCATTCGATTCGAGCTTAGCGATACCGATCAGTTCGGCGCCGAAGTACTGCGCCATGCCTTTGACATGACTGGAGGTGATCTCCGGGGTGTGCAGCTCGGTCTTGGTCGGAAAAATATTTCCCGCCGGCGCGTTGCGGATCAGCTCGATGACCGTGTTGGTGCGATCGGCCGGCGGCGTGTTGACGAAAAAATCCCAGAAGGGGTCGTCCTTGTGATCGTCCTTGCCGGACCAGGGCAGTTTGAAACTCACCTACGGTTCCCGTTTGACGAAGCGGTTGGTGTTCTCTTTCAGCGGCGCGTAGTAGCCGACGTTGCCCGCAACGGCTTTGGCGCCGGCTTTTTCGTGCGATGCGTTACAGCCGGCGACGGTGCAGGCATGCTCGCCGGGCTTGACGCCGGAGTCGTAGCCCAGCCAAGTCACCCGCGCGTTACGCACCAAGCCCCAAAACTCATCGTCGATCCATTTCAAGAATTTCACCAGCACCGGCCGCAGCACGAACGGACAATAGTGCAGCGCCGAAGTCGCCACGTTATGCCACCAGGTTTTCGGCTTGGTGTAAGGACAGACCGCGGCGCAGGTGAGACAGCTGCCCCAATGATCGTGCACGTAGGGGCGCAGCTTGTAGCAGGTGAGCCAGTTGATTTTGTACTTCTCGATGCCGTTGTGGACCACCTTGTCGCCCACCGGGATGCTGTTGGTCGGGCAGGTGTTGGCGCACTTGCGGCAGACTTTGCAAAAATCGTCGACACCGATGTCGAGCGGTGCGTCAGCCTCCAGCGGCAGGTCGGTCATGATCGGATCGGGCATATGGACGCGGGCGCCGTAGTCCTTGCTGATCACCAGGCCGTTGCGGCCGAGCTCACCGACGCCCGACGCGATGCCCGCCGCCTGCGGGATCGCCACCCCGCGCAGCGCGGTGTAGCCCAGCTCTTTGATGTAGCCTTCGAGCGCCTTCAAGATCATGTTGCCCTTGATCTGCGAGATATGGTACGCCGCGTCGCCGATCAAGTGGCGGTGCGCTTGCAGCTTGTTGTAGTCCCACGCGGTGGTGGCGACGACGATGTAGGGAAACTGGCGCGCCAACTGTTCCGGCGTGTAAGCCGAGTATTCGTCCTTCGCCGTGCCGTCCTGGACATAGCGGCCGCCGCCGGAAGCGTAGAGAAACGACGGGTGGGCTTTGGCGACGCGGACGATGTCGGCGCCCATGTAATGGGCCACCGCTTTGATATGGCGCGCCATGGCGGCGGGATCGCCCACCGGAACTTTTTTCGGATTGACATTGCCTTTGGCTGCCTGGTTGACCACCGTGCTCAAGAAGTGGCGCCGGTCGGCGAAATGGTTTGGCGCCGAGACTCGGGTCAGCGGGTCCTTCGAGACGGTGTTGTGGTACCAGTTGAATAGCGGCTTGCCCAACTCGCCGCGCTGGTTCTTTGGATGCGGCGATTGGTTCATGTCGACGTTTTGAAATTCACTGACCATGCGCACGGTGCGGCCGAGATAGGGCGTCGGGAATTCGGCGCTGCCGTTGGGGCCGGTCTTGGGGTCGATATTTTCTACTTTGGACATGAGTCCTCCTGCGTAAGGCGATGGAAGTCAGGAGTCAGAATCCAGAAGTCCGAATTCCGGTTCCTGACTTCTGGCTCCTGGATTCTGACTTCTGTCTTCACCCTTGGTACGCCGCCAGCGCCACTTCGGCGCATTTCTGATCTTGATCGTCGGTGCCGCCCGAGACCGCGATGGCGCCGACGACGTTGCCGCCTTCAACCACCGGGATGGCGCCGCCGCCGGGCATCACTTTGCCGCTGCTCGACACCACCAGACTTTGAAACCATGGCTGGTTCGCCACGCTGGCCAAGTCTTTGGTTTGCTGTTGGAAGCTCGCCGCGGTGTAGGCTTTATTGAGGGCGATCTCGACGGTGATCGGCCGCGCTCTGTCCATGCGCCCGAGCGCGATCATGCGCCCGCTCTGGTCAACCACCGCTGCCGTGACCGCGATATCCAACTGCGCCGCTTGGGTATGCGCATTGCGCACCATCTGAATCGCTTTTTCTCCTGGGATAGCCATAGTCGCCGGCGAACCTCCTAGTTGGTGTGAAACTCCGCCTATCTAACAGCTAACCCTGGGGTATCGTCAAGGGCTGAGGATGTTTCGGAAGCAGAGATGCAACCACGAAAAGCACGAAAGGCACGAAAAGGGGGGGGCGCAGTATGCTGCGCCCCTACGGGATTCAATCACCGTTCATCGCCCGTGCCGATTGAACCGAAGTCGTGTTGCGCAAACGAAGCGATCTAGTTTAAGCTCGGCCAAATTTTGGAGGTAAGGTTATGCTGACCATCGACGCCGACGCGCATGTCATGGAAGGGCCGCGGACTTGGGAGTATTGCGATGCGGCGGAGCGCAAGTTCATGCCGGTGTTGGTCGATCCCGGCGCCGGTTCGGACCGGCAGTTTTGGTTGGTGGACGGCAAGATTCGCGGCCATGTGCGCCATGTCATCAAGCCCAAGGACTTTCACGCGCTGGCCGAAGCCAGCGGCCGCGACATGGTGGTGCCGCCGGAAGCGCAGCATTTGGAAGATGTCCTGGCGCGGGTGCGCCATATGGACGAGATGGGCATCGACATTCAGGTCATGTATCCGACCATCTTCATTCAACAGGTCACCGACAAGCCGGAGTTCGAAGTGCCGATCTGCAAAGCTTACAACCGCTGGATGGCGGATGTCTGGAAGCAGGGTGGTGGCCGGCTACGCTGGGTGTGCGTCTTGCCGCTGTTGAGCCTGCCGGACGCCATCGACATGCTGCCCTGGTGCAAAGAGAATGGCGCGGTGGCGGTTTTGATGCGCCCCTTCGAAGGCGATCGCTTGATTCAAGATCCGTATTTTTATGGACTGTATGACGCGATGTGCAAGCTCGATCTGCCCATCGGCATGCATATCGGCAACGCCAACCCGGACTGCTTGGACATCACCCGCCAGCGGGTCGGTTACGGCGCCGGCTTTTGGAGCATGTCGGCCAACACCGCCGGCGCCTGCCACGCGGTGATCACCAGCAAGTTGCCAGAAACGTTTCCGGCGCTGCGTTTCGGCTTCATCGAAGCCTCGGCGCAGTGGATTCCCTGGGTCTTCAAAGACATCAAGCGGCGCGCCGAAGGGCGCAAGCTGCCGGAGAATTTTTTCGAAACCTATCGGCTGTTCGTCTCCTGCTACAGCAGCACCGACGACATCGAATACATCGCGCAGTATTCGACGGAAAACACTTTGATGACCGGCACCGACTACGGCCACGTTGATATGTCCGTCGAGATCGACGCGCTGCGGACGTTGGAAAAGAACGGCAAGGTGCGGGCCGAGCTGGCGCGGAAGATTTTGTACGACAATCCGGCCAGGTTCTACGGCATTCAATAAGAGTTCCAAACGTCAGAAGCGGAGATCGTCGAAGATGCGAATAGCGGTGATTCTTTTGGCCGCGTTGTTGGTTCAATCGATCGCTAATGCGCAGGTGACCAAGCTTAACGTTGGTTATGTTGGTGTTACGTCGGACAATGCGGCGGCGTTCATCGCGCGCGACACCGGGACTTACGCGCGCAATGGGTTGGAGGTGCAGCTGATCTACATGAACAGCGGCAGCACGGCGGTGGCGGCGATGTTGAGCGGCGACACGCCGATCTCGCAGACCGCCGGCCCGGGCGTGATCAACGCGACCATGAACGGCGCGGACATGGTGATGATCGCCGGCGGCAACGTCACGCTGGATTATTGGATGCTCAGCCGGCCCGAGATCAAGACCGCCGAGCAATTGAAAGGCGGCGCGGTGGCGATCAGCCGCTTCGGCTCGGCGTCCGACTTCATCGTGCGCTACGCCTTGCAGCGCTTGGGTTTGGTTCCAGTGAAAGACGTGGCGATCCTGCAAGTCGGTTCGCTCACCGAGCGGCTGGCCGCCATGGAAACCAAACGCGTGCAAGCGACTGTTTTAGCACCGCCGGCGATGTACCAAGCGCAAATGCGCGGCTTCAACATGCTCGCCGACATCTCGGCGCTCGGTTTGCCCTACCAAGCCACTGGCGTGGCGACGACACGGAAATTCATTCGCGAGCGCAGCGACGTAGTCCGCCGCTACATTAAAGCCCACGTCGAAGCGGTCCATCGCTTCAAGACCGACCGCGAGACTTCGATCAAAGTGCTGGCGAAAACTTTAGCGATCTCCGACAAGCAGTTACTCGAACGAACTTATGACGGCGCCATCGCCGAGCACAAACTGCCGGCCAAGCAGTATCCGACGCTGGAGGGTTTGAAAACCATCATGACCAGCGATCCGAAGGCTAAGGGCGCGAAGGCGGAGGATTTTGCCGATCTGCGGTTTATCAAGGAACTGGATGATAGCGGGTTTATCGACAAGCTGTATAAAAAATAGACTTTGTAAAAACCTTTCTACCTAACGGAGTTTTAGCATGACTATTTTGGGGCTCTCTGTGGAGTGGTCAGTTATGATAGGAATATCAAGCGTCGTTATTGCGTCTTGTGCCCTTATTTTTTCTATTAAGCAATTCTCGCTGGCGCGAAAGCATAATCGGCTTTCGTTCCGACCTCATCTCAGTACATGGACACATCGAGATGTGGACAAAGGTTTCTACCACATTGAATTGGTAAACAACGGACTCGGTCCAGCAGTCATTGAAAGCTTCTTGGTAAAGATTGATGGGAAAGGCATTTCGGGTGAAGGCACTGAGCCGATCGAGAAAGGGCTTAAGATCCTTTTTCCGAACTTAGCCTACAAGTCGAATCAATCATTTGTAGCGGAAGGCTACTCAATGGCTGCCAAGGAACGTTGCACGATTGTAGCAATCCAGTTCACGGGACCACAATTACCATCCGGAGAATTTATCGAGCATGCTTTCAATCGGGGTAGTCTAGAAATATCCTATAAATCGTTTTATGAGGAACCTTTTCACCTTTCGACGGATGATGAAAAAGCTAACAAGCCTTTGCAATCGAAGCGGTAACTCTTTGTGCAAATATAGAGGCAACTGTGTCTGGCTTTGCCGCATGCGGCGTCCCAGTTTCTAACCCGTTTCTGTCGCATAAGTCAAAAAATAGGTCCACTTCCCAGTGCCGCGCGGTGATTGAGGATGCCGGGCTGTTGGAGTATCTTTGCGCCTATGGCTACGAACTTTGATCAACTCGCTGAAGCGGCGATGAATCTACCATCCGAGTCCCGGGCTCGGCTCGCGGATATGTTGGTGGAAAGTTTGGATGGAAATGAGCTGCGCGAGGTCGACAAGCTTTGGATCGGCGAGGCAAAGCGCAGAAGGGACGAAGTGCGAAAGGGGCTGGTGGAAACCATCCCTGGAGACGAAGCACTTCAAAAGGTCCGTGATGCCATTCGCCGATGAATTATCGATTCCATCCGGAGGCACTGGCGGAATATCAAGAGGCTGCCAGTTACTACGGTGAACGGGATACGGTGCTCGCTGGTCGCTTCATCGAGGCTGTCGAGGATGCTGTCCGGCGTATTGTTGAAGCCCCGCAACGTTGGCAAGTTCTTGAAGAGGATGTTCGCCGTTGTCTGACCCGAGTCTTTCCTTACGGTGTGCTGTTTACTATTGAACCCGAGTTTGTTCTTATCGTTGCGGTAATGCACACGAGCCGCGAACCCGGCTATTGGAAACAACGGGTTGCCGCGGGTTGAAAAGTATCCTGCCTACTGTGCACCATCTCTACTTCGCTCCTAGTTTTTTAAAGAACCCTTCTTTCTCCAGCTCCGCGACAAATCTCATATCGACGAAATCATCGGGCTTGGCTTGGCGCGCTTTGGGATCGTTGCTGGCTAGTTAGTTTAAGATTGTCTCGGTGCCTTTGCGGCTGACGTAGGGGATCGATTCGATGTAGTTGCGGTATTCGTTTTGGGTTTCTTCGAGGATGTCCTGGTCTTTGACTCGCGTGTATTTTTGCAATGCTTTGAGCGCGATCGGTTTGTTGGTTTTGAAAAGGTGCACGGCTTCGGCGTAGGCGCGCATGAAGCGGCGGACGATTTCGCCGTTGCTGCGAATGTAGGCGCGGGTGGCGCCGATGGCGATGGAAACGTACTCCGGACCGTCTTTGGCGGGATTGGTTAGTTCGATCAAGCCGGCTTTGCGGGCGCGGATGGTGGTGGGCGAGGATAATGGACCGGCGTCGATGCGGCCAGCGGACATCGCCACCAAGATGTTCGGCACTTCGCCCAAGGGGACGATTTCGTAGTCGCCCGGTTTGAGTCCGGCTTGGTTGAGAACGTAGAGCGTGACGGTGTGGGTCGATGAACCCACGCGGGTGACGCCGATGCGTTTGCCGCGTAGGTCGGCGACGCGCTTGAACTCCGGCCGCGCCATGAAGGTGAACGGAAACCGATTGGTGTGCCGGCGATCAAGACGACATCGGAGCCGGTTAGGTGAGACTGCATGGCGTTGCGGCCGTCGACGTAGGAGATCGCGATCTCGCCGGCGAGCATGGTTTGAATGATCAGCGAACTTGACGGAATATGCAGCAGCTCGACGTCGAGACCGTTTTTCTTGAACAGTCCCTCGTCATGGGCGATCCAGATGCCGCTCTGGCCGGCGGCGATGGCCGACCAGTTGACGCGCACTTTCATTTGCGCCCAAGCGGGTGTGGCGCAGACGCTAGCGAGCAGCACCAGCGTTATCGCCCAGGAACGAAACCGCGGCATGGTGACTAGGAAACGTCCAACATGTTGCCTTCGGGATCGCATAACTGATGCGCGCCATGGCGGCAGGATTGCAGCAAGCCTAGCACCACGGCGTATTCCGATTCCAGGTTGGGCGATTTTGGCGCCAGCCATTCGGGGTCGGCTTTGGCGAGCACTTCCAGATCGTTCTTCAGCGCCGCGACGTTCTCGACATGGAAGCCGATATGGTCGAGGCCGGGCCCTTTATGCTCGGTGCCCAAGTAATCTTGAATCTTCCAGGGCGCGAAGACCAAATTGACCTTGCCGTCGGTGAGATAAAAATTCGGATCTTCCAGCGCCTTGTCCTGGTAGTCGAATTTATAAACGTCGACGTAGAACTGCGCCAGCTTTTCCGGATGGAGCGCGCGTAGGACGATGTGATCGATCCAGCGCTCTTGTTTGCGCTCGCCGTCGAGCCAAACGCCCTTGGAGTTGGACTTGCCGGGCTGCATGAGATCGAAAATATTTCCTTCCGGATCATGGGTGCTGTAGTCGGCGAAGGGCCGGTTGGATGGCCGCTTGACTACGCCGACTTCGGGATATTTGTTTTTGATTCGATCGAAGGTGGCGTCGAGCTCGTCCACTTGAATGCCGAAATGATCCAAGCCGCCCTTGTAGCCGGGGCGGCGCCGGTTAAACGCCACGCCGATGTTGCCGTCGCTAGCGATCACCGTGCGGTCGAAGGGGGCGGCGACGCGCTTGGAGGCCAAGATCGGATAGCCGAAGGAGCGCCCCTGCTCGGCTTCCAAACTCGGTGTCGCTTCCGACGCGGCTTTGCGCAGATCGAACAGACATTCGTAAAATTTAAACATCCGCGGCGCGTTCTGGCTCATGATCGCGACATGTTTGATTCTCGATGACATGGGCTTCTCCTTGGATTGGTTCTACCGTGAATATTTCTGCTTGGGCCGCGCACGGGCGACCGGCCGGTCGCCCAAGGTGCGGTTATAATCTTGTGACTATTGAGATGCAATCGAGTTTTTGCGGTCGGATGGCGGATTGGTTTTTACCACGAAGACATGGTTCGACTGCGCTCACCACAGGCTCCGGACACGAAGGTTTCGGTCAAAAAATACTCCGAACTTCGTGCTCGGAGCCTGTCCTGAGCGTAGCCGAAGGATGCCTTCGTGGTGAAAACTCTTTCTCTTTCGCTTACGGCGGCGTGGCGATCGTTTACTTCTGCCCGAGCACTTCCTTGAGAAAGCGCCAGTCCATCAGTTTGTCTTCCGGGATATCTTCGCTGAGTTTGAGCTGCTCCTTGGCCAGGCGGATTTCCGTGTCCATGGTGTTTTTCGCGACCAGGCCGTCGGTGTTGAGTGAGCGCATGGCGAAGTCATGGACTTTCACCGCGGCCTCGCTGCTGACGCCCAAATAGTCGCGCATGATCGCCAGGGTCTCCGGCTTGTGGTCGCGGATGAAACGCACGCCTTTGAGCGTGGCGCGGATCATGCGGGTGATCTGCGCCGGCTGCTTACGAATCTTGTCCATGGACACGCCGAAGCCGCCGAGACGGGTGTGGACGACGTCGCCGAAATAGAGCACCGACACCAGGCCGAGCTTCTCAGCTTTCTCGACATAGGCGACGTCCAGCGGCGTGGCGTCCACCGTGCCAGCGACCAGCGCGGCGAGCCGTTCTCCCGAGCCGCCGATGGCGAGCGTGGTGGCATCGCGCTCGGGATGCATGCCAGCCTGGGCGAGCGCCTCGCGCAAAATGATATGCGGCGCCGAGCCCAAGCCGCTGACGCCGATCCTCTTGCCTTTGAAGTCGGTGAGGCGCTTGAAGTTGGGTTTGGCGATCAAGATATGCAGCGGCTTGTCGAACCAACCCATGACGCCTTTGACCGGCAGGTTTTGAATCGACGCGCGGGCGATCAGTCCGCTGACGGTGGAGTAGTCGAGCTCGCCGGCGAGCAGCGCGGCGACTTGCAGGTTGGTGCGGATGACGACCTTGCGGACGTCGAGATTCTCCTCGCGGTAAAAACCTTTGCGCTGGGCGATCTCGGTGGGGAGCTCGTACAGGCCCGGCGTCGAAATGCCGACGTGAACCACCTCGGCGCGGCTGGCAAACGGCAGAGCGACGAGCAGCGCTAGCGATGCGATAAGTTGTTTTGGCCAAGACATGTGGCGCCTCCGGGGAGCGGCTTGCACCCGTCAGTTAACATATTGCCGCGTGGGGCGAAAGCGCTGCGGCGGTTTGCCGGGGATACTTTTCACCACGAAGTGTTCATGAGCTTACGTGCGCCCACAGGCAATGAAAATGACGGATTTTTTCTCCACAAGCCGCACTAACTTAATTCGTCATTCCCGCGCAGGCGGGAATCCAGGTTCGGCCACCGTCGAATTAACCTGGATACCCGCTTTCGCGGGTATGACGGAAAGGGGTGCCGATTCGCTGTGCAGAGCAATTAGAGGCGAATATTTTCTAAGGAGACACGAAGGACACGAAGTTCGGATTAAGTAATTATTTTCCGAAACCTTCGCGCTCTTCGCGTCTTCGTGGTGAGAGCCGATTCCGACTTTACGCGGCTGCTTTGCCGGTCTTGGCGATGAACTTCAAGGCGACGCCGTTGTTGCACCAACGTTGGCCGGTGGGTTTGGGGCCGTCGTTGAAGACATGGCCATGATGGCCGCCGCAGCGCATGCAGTGGTACTCGGTGCGTGGCAGCAGCAGTTTGTAGTCGGTGGTTTTGCCGAAGGCGCCGGCGATGCTGGTGAAGAAGCTCGGCCAGCCGGTGCCGCTGTCGTATTTCATCTCCGAGGAAAATAGCGGTAGGCCACAACCGGCGCAGGCGAAGATGCCGGGCCGTTTTTCATCGTTGAGCGGACTCGATCCCGGCCGCTCGGTGCCTTCCTCGCGCAAGATGTGAAACTGATCAGGCGTCAAGCGTTTGCGCCATTCGTCCTTTGACAGTTTCAGGCTTTCGCCGGCCTTGGGCACTTTGACGCCGTCGGCGAGCAGCGCTTGCCAGTTTTGTTGCAGCGCATCGAGGTTTTTCGCCGGTGCCGCCGCCGCGGCTGGGCGGGATTTGAAAATCGTCGAAACTCCCGCCGCCAGCATGCCTAAGAATAAATTTCTTCTAGTCATGGTCTCCTCCATCGATCAGGGCGATAACGCCGCTACTCGCCAATGGTTCCCAGCCTCGCCGCGGCGAGCTGGGCATGGGCGCTGACAGGAGCGATGATAATCGGAAATCGACGCGGAGGACAGCGCCGCGGCGAAATTGTCGCGGCCGGTGGAAGACGGCTGGCGCTGGCTTGCGCCAGCTGGATGATGACGGTTAGAGCTCTTGGAGTTTTTGAAAGTCAGTAAAGATCGCCGTGGTCATTTCAATGACATCGGACAAACGGCTTGGATCGCCAGCGAAGCCGGAGACCTTGGCCGAGCTGATCGCCAGGTTGCGGATCAGTTCCGCGCTTGGCGGCGTGACCTTCGCTCGGCCATCATTGAAGTGAAAGCGCATGGTTTGCATCAGTTCCAACTGGGCTTCGACGTTCAAACGCGCCGCGCGATACATGTTTTGGCCGGCCGGCTCGTTGGCGCTATTTTCCTGGGCCTGGAGTTTCTCGCGGCACAGCGATAGCCCATCGGTGACGATAAAGTAGGCTGCCCAGTAATTATTGACTTCGTCGTTGGTCAGATATCTCTTGGTTCTCGGTTCGGCGCTCAAGTTATATCCCAGGTGGGTGTGCATCCCTGTTGCGATAGATTGGTCACATCGTTGCGGTTTAGTTGGATTTCCTACGCAACTTTGTCGCCACTTGTGGCGCCTGGCAAATAACTCTCGATGGTGATCGTAAGCTGTTGAAATGCAACAACTCTGAATAGCTTGGAAGGACTGATGCTGAAGTGGGAATGATAACCCTGGTTAACAGCAGTAAACTCTGGTTGCTACCGCTGGTTACGCATGTCAGTAGGGAAGGGGTTCTGCTCGCCTAAGATCACCTACTTGGTTGCCGCGACAATTGGAATTTATCGGCGCTGGTTTCGAACCCAGCGAGGAATCTTTCTCAAGTTCGTTTGAAAATGCGCGGCGGGTTGGGGCGTGAACGACTAAGGACGGGCGGCTATCGGCTTTGCTGGATTGCTTACCCGGCTGGCGCGGCTTTACGTTCGCGTCCTGTGGACTTAGCCAAGCGAACCTGCACGCGTTCAGCCGCTGGGCAATTTCTTACGATCTCCGGCGGCGCGGCAGAGCCGGCCGGCGCTACTATTGGCAAGGGTTTGATTCGAGTCGTAGTGGCGGCGCTAGGCGCGTCCCCGATCCTGTGGCGGACGCACAGATTTCAGTTGGTTTTCTTTTCTCGCTTCGCTGCGTACCAAGTCTAGGCGGCGGCGAAACCAGGAATTGGCATTTGTTGGCAGCGCGATCTCTGCCCGTTGATTGCCCGCCGTCATTGGTGGCTCATCGCTGACTTCTTGCGTGCGCGGATGATTGTCCATGGCGACACTCCTTTTGCCGTTGCAATTCGTCGCACCCAGCGTCAGCATTTATAAATGTTTTATACTACTGTCAAGAATTTTCTCGCGCAGCCGACAGGGCAGATCGAAATTTGACCAACCTACCAGTTAAAAATTGACAATATATTGTGGCAAAACATCGGTTCTACTTACTTAACCACCGATATATTGTGGAATGCGGATTTTCCGCGTCGAGCGCCATGTTGCTAAGTCGCTTGGGACCGTGGCGGAGGTTTGGGCTTACTCGGCGCTGACGATCGCTTTGACTCGGTCGCGCGCTTCGAGCCCTTTTTCTTTCATCAGCTGGTAGTAGGCCTGGTTGGGCCAGGCGTCGAAGGCTTCACCGTAGCTGCGCCGCTCGCGCAGCCGGTCGTACCATTGGGGAATATGCGGGCGGCGGTCCCAGAGAAATTGCAGTTGCAAATGATCGAGCCGGGTTATGTAGGGCGCGTAGCTGGTGTCGGCTAGGGAAAATTCGTCGCCGGCGAGCCATTTACTTTGCGCCAACGCCGCTTCCATGTCGCTGAGCAACTTGTCGAAGCGCTTGGCGGCATCGATGAAATAGCGCGACTCGACGCCCTTGGTGATGTTTTCCCAGCTCTGTTCGCGGCGCGCCGGGTTGGGCATGTTGCGGTGAAATTCTTCCAGCCGTTCCTTGCCCCAGATCAGTTTCTGATGGCGAAAGGCGATGCCGTTACTGAGCGTGCTTGTGGCAGCGTGAATGGTTTCGTCCAACTGTTTGGTCCAGAGCCGCATGCGCGCCCGGGCGGCATGGTGTTTGGGCCGCAGGGCCGGTTCCGGATAGGCGTCGTCGAGGTACTCGCAGATCACCGTCGACTCGATGATTACCTCGCCGTCGTCGACCAGCGTCGGCACCACGGCGTTGGGATTGAGTTTCAAGTATTCTGACTTCTGCTGGTCGCCGGCGCGCAGGTCGAGGTGATGATTCTCCCAGGGCAACCGCTTCTCGGCCAAGGTCATGCGCACTTTCTGGGCGCAGACCGACATATCGTTGTGGTAGAGGGCGAGCATGGAACCAGTGAATTAGTGGTCAGTGGTTAGTGATTAGTTCGGAAAAGCTCGCATTGCCGCGCCATTACTTGAGCGTCGCCAGGGCTTTGTTGTAAAAGCGTTCGTCGACATATTTTTCGGCTTTGAATTCGCCTGGCTTCATCAGGCCGGCGACCTCGCGTAGTTCGATAACCGTGCGGATACCCGCCATGTCGATGCGGCTACGCGGCGTCAGGCCCATGGTCGGGCTCAGCGTGTTTTCGTACATCGTCGCGGCGCGGGCTTTGTTGCCTTTGGTCTCAGCCAGCAGCATTTGCAACGCGTCGTCTTTGTTTCTCGGATCCTGCAGCCAGTCGGTGGCACGGATCATGGCGCGGTTGAAGCGCACGACCAGCTCTTCGTTTTTATTCGCCCAGTCGCGCCGGGTGGCGCCCAGGCCGCGGGCATAATTCTTGACATGATCCTTGGCTTCGGTGAGCACCTTGAAGCCGCGTTTGGCGATATCTTCATCCGGCATGCTCATCATCGCCCCCACCGCGTCGCCGCGGCTCATGGCGTCGGCGCGTGCGCCGGTGTTGCCGAAGGAGGTCACGGTGTAGTCGCGCTTCCACTCGAGGCCGTTCTTTTTCAAGATCGCCATGGCGACCACGGCGTAGCCGGTGGTGACCGCGTCGGCGGCCAGGACTTTGCCTTTGAGATCCTGGTACCCGTTGACCGCCGAGGTGACGACTAGCTTCTGGTCGACCCCCTGGCTGCCGCCGAGGAAGATCACGAAATCGTTTTTCTGCGGATCTTCGCCTTGGCCTTCGGCCCAGGCGATGACGTTGTCGGCGTTGTTCAAGATCAGATCGTAGTTGCCCTTGATCAAGTTGCGCAGCAGGGTCGGCGAGTCGACCACCGTGTTGATCTCGACGGCGATGTTTTCTTGTTTAAGAAAGCCCTTTTCCACCGCGGCGATAATCGCCGCGTCACGGTTGAATAGTCCGATCCTGATCAAGTCCTGTGCCATAAGTTCCATCGGCAACAGCGCCAACGCCGCGCCAACTCTCCCTTCAGTAGTTTCATCTAGGAAATCCTCCGCAGGCACTTATCCGATGGGCAACGATGCTTGTCAACCGCGTGTTGTGACACGGCTTAGGATGCCGCCGTTTCCGACTCCACCGGGTTGGACAGCTGCACGATCGGTTTTGGCTGTGCCACTGGGGCGGGGTTGGTAATGCCGATGGCGTTCAAGGTCCGTTGCAGGGTTTGCAGCGACTTGTCGAGCTCGCGTTTGATCGCTTCGGTGGTGCGAAAGGCTTGGTCGAGAATTTCTTCGTCGTGTTTTTCCTTGATACCGGCAAGAATGCGGCCGCGGGCGGCGACCTGCTCGGTGCGCTGGGTCTTGGTCGCGCTCAGACGAGACTTAAGCGTTATCGCCAGGGCGCCCACTTCCACGCCGAGGGCGAACACCACCAGATAGGACAGCCAAGTTTCCACGGGCGCGATTCCTGAGCCGAGACTCTTACAGCGATAGTTTTTCCCAATCGGCGCTTGAGGCATCGCGGGCGATGGCCAGGCCGCCGTCGCAGCCGGCGAACACCGGGTCCTTGACCACTGTTACACGGCCGCCGCCGAGTTCGGCGAGGGTTTTTTGGATCGCGTCGGATAGGCCGTTGATCAACGAGGTGCCGCCGGCGAGGATGACGTTGTTGCGCACCTTGTCTTGGAAATCGGGCTCGACCTTCGACAACAGGTCGGTCAAGGTTTCGCACAGCGGCGGCAGGATGCTTTCACAAGCGGCGCGCATTTCATTGGTGATGTCGAGGTCGCTGGCCTTACCCTTGATCGGCGCGTTGACCACGACGCGGTCTTTGGGCTCGCCGACAAAGCTCCAGCGTTCCTTCCACTGGCGGATCATATGGATCGACACCTGGGCCTCGGGGTGATGCTCGCGGACCAATTTTTCCAGCTGTTCGTCAATCGAGTCGCCGGCGGCGGGCAGGGTGCGCTGGTCGTCTTCGGTGGGATAACGGCCCTGCATGACGCAGAAGTCGGCGGTGCCGGCGCCGATGTCGATCACTAGCGCGTGCAGCAACGCTTCCAAGCCGTAGGCCACGGCGAAGGGCTCGGACACCAGCATGACGCTATCGGCGATGCCTTCCATGGTGTTACGCAGGTTTTGCCGGCTGACCCGGAAAGCTTCCGCCGGCACGCCGACCACCGCGCGCACTTTGCCTTTATTTTTGCCTTTTTGTTTGATGCCGGCCAGGTTGAGCAGATGTTTCAAGATCTCCTGCACCGCTTCTTGATCCTTCTCCGAGCCTTCCTTCATGATGCCCCGTTCGAGCGGCCGACGTAAATCGAGCATTGAGCGGTTGTCGAGGGCTTCGCGGCCGATCAAGATGCTTTTCTTGACGATCTTGCGCGCCACCATGTCGAGCGGCCAGCCGACGTAGCTGTCGATCACATGGCGCTCGCCGTTGGAGGCGGAAATCGAGCTGCGTGAAGTGCCAAGATCGATGCCGACACAGAGGGGTTCGTTACTTTCTTCCATGATCTAATTGCCTTTCCTCTCAGGAACGTTGAAATTGCGCGCGTATTTCTTGATGCCCTGGAGCAGGGCCAGGGCGATATTTTCGCGATAATGTTCTTTTGTCAACAACTTCACTTCGTCCTGTTGTAGCAAAGTGAATCTGTCAGGGTCTAACGGCAACGTGAATATGTCAGGGTGGAAGGATGACAACCCTGACGATGAGAGACGAGAAACGACTAGACATCATACAACGATCGTTACGTAATGAGCTGACGATGGTGGAAGCCGC
>CAMDBU010000101.1 GCA_945889495.1 Syntrophobacter sp. SbD2
TGGCCACTCGGGAACCTCTCCTCGACTCCCCTAAAAACATTGCCTCTCGCCGCGCCAACTTGCCCATATGGATTCGCTGGAGCTGGCGATAGGACTTGAACCTACAACCTGCTGATTACAAATCAGCTGCTCTACCGTTGAGCTACGCCAGCCCATCGCCCTTAGGTTTTTTCGCAACGCGAAATAACTGCCAGTCACCTTTTTAGGCAGCGGTAAAGATACTTAATCTCGACAAATTTTATCAGTTTGTAAGTACGGATCTTTTGCCTGCCAGGCAAACTACGACACCGGGGAGTTTTCCCCGTTTGTAAACGGGTATTTAAACCATCTTCGATAAGTCATGTCAACAGCGTACAACGGTTTCGCGCCAATACCCTTGGAAGGCGCTTAAAAGGCCGCTCGTCCCAGGCCCACCGGCTAACGCTTGGCGATGCGCCGCTGGCGCACAATTTCAAATAGAAAAACCCCGCCGGCAACTCCGACATTAAGCGATTCGACCTTGCCAAGCATTGGAATAGACAGAAGAAAATCGCATTCACGTAAATTGATTGGACGCACGCCGGTGGCCTCGCTGCCAAGCAGGATGACAAGTTTTTCCGGGAACACCCGTTCATACAAGGTCTCCTTGGCGTCCACCGCCAAGCCGACTGTCCAATATCCCAGCTGCTTCAGCTCCTGCAGCGCGCGCCGCAGGTTGGTCACTTTGTAGACGTTCAAATGATGGGCCGCGCCAGCCGACGCTTTAACCACTAGCGGCGTGACATCGACGCTGCGGTCTTTGGGGATGACTACATGCTTGACACCAGCGGCTTCGGCGGTGCGCAACAGGGCGCCGAAGTTGCGCGGATCGACGATGCCATCGAGGACCAAAATAGCGTCGCTAGTTGCGCCGCTGGCTAGCTGCCGCAGCAGGTTGGCGAATTCTAAATAGATGTAGCTCTCGACCAGCGCCACCACGCCCTGGTGGCGCTGCCCTTGAGCTAACCGATCCAGTTCGCGCGCCGGACGAAAGCTCACCGTAACCCCACGACGACGCGCGTCATCGGCCAACGCTTGCAAGCGCCCATGTTGAGCCTGATCGCTGATCAGAATCTCGCGTACGCTCGGAGTCGCGGCGTTCAGAGTCTCGTTGACCGCGTTGATGCCGAAGAGGTAATCGCTAGCCATAAGTCCGTTCAAAGCAAATCTGGATTTTACAACCCGAAGTACAACAGTTAACATGCCGCCACGGTGAAACGAAAGACGTTAATCAGCTACCTCATCGGCGAGGTGTTGCCGCCATTTTTACTCGGCCTGCTGGCGTTCACGTTCATCTTGCTCATCGGCCGCCTGTTAAAATTGATTGAGTTAGTGATTAGCCGGGGCGTGCCAGCGCTGCAAGTGGGCAAACTCTTGGCGTTGATCATGCCGACGTTTTTGGAAATGACCGTGCCGATGGCATTTCTGCTCGCCATCTTGCTCGGTCTCGGACGCATGGCGGGCGATCAAGAGCTGCTCGCCATGAAGGCCTCCGGGGTGAGTCCGCTACAGATTTTATTGCCCATCGCTGGCCTGTCGGTGATCATTTCCATGCTCACTCTCGCAGTCACGCTTTATGCCCGGCCCACCGCCAACGCGGCGCTCAAGAAAGAACTGTTCAACATCGCCAAATCGCGCGTCGGCACGGCGATCAAAGAAAAGGTTTTCAACGACGACTTTCCCAAGATCCTGATTTACGTCGAAGAAGTCATTCCGCCCGGCAATACCGCGCAGGGTATTTTGATTATCGACACGCGCGATCGGCTGCGCGAAGACGTCATCCTGGGCAAGGTCGCGCGGATTACCGCCGACGAGGAAACCAATAGCTTGGCGCTCCGATTGTTCGACGGCACGATTTACGAACGGGAGAAAAATCGCCCGGGCTTTAGCCAGACCCGTTTCAACATCTACGACTTCAAGCTCGACTTGGAGGAACTGGTCGCGCCGATGCGGCAAAAAGAAGCCGGACCGAAGGAATTGCCGTTAGCGCAATTGATCCAAACCATCGAAGATAAAACCCGGCGCGGCGGCACGGCGATTCCCGAGCGAATGGAACTGCACCACCGCATCGCCTTCGGTTTCGTGCCGCTAGTGTTTGGCGTCCTCGGTGTCGCGCTCGCTTTGTTACCGCGCGCGTCGCGGGCGAGCCGCTCCTGGGGCTTGATGTTGTGCCTATTCTGGCTCCTCGCTTATTACGTTTTACTTTCCTTGGGCAAGGCTTTGGGCGATAAGGGATACTTGCATCCGATTTCCGCGCTTTGGCTGCCCAACCTATCGCTCAGTTTGATCGCCATGATATTTTTTCGTAAAGCGATGCGCGAATCGCCTCTCGCCTTGCCAGTTTTCGCGTCCCGGGTCGGTGACGCGGCGCTGCGCCTGGCGCGGCAACTAACCCATCGGCCAAGGAGCTAAGCGGTGATCCAAACCAGAGCGCAACATCGGATGATGCCGCTGGGCGGAATTCTCGACCGCTATGTCTCCGGCGGATTTCTGCGCATCTTCGGTTTGAGCCTGGCGGTGATCACCGGCCTCTATGTCACGGCGGATTTCTTCGAGTGCATCGGCAGTCTGCTCGAATCGGGCGCGTCACTATCAACAATCTTGCGCTATTTCATCTTCAAGGCGCCTTTGTTGATTTCGCGAGTGGTCGGCTTCGCCACCTTGTTTTCGACGCTGTTTTGCTTGAGCCTACTGGCGCGTAGCCAGGAAATCACCGCGATCCGCTCCAACGGCGTCAGCGTCCAGCGCATCGCCCTGCCGCTGCTGGTTATTTCGCTGTGCTTATCCGGTCTGACCTTTTATTGGAACGAGACCCTGGTGCCGATTTTCAGCCGCAATGCTCAACAGATTTATCGCACCGAGATCAAGCAGAAACGCCAGTTGAGTCTCTTCGGCACGCGCAACATCTGGATTCGCGGCGACGGCAGTTTCATCAACATCGATAGTTTCGATCCCAAAGCCAACACGCTCCGTGGCATTACCGTATTCACGTTGAACCGGGATTTCAGCCTACGCTCGCTGATTGAGATTCCCGACGCCCATTGGGGTGCGAGTAACTGGGAGCCCAAGGGCGCCGTCGAGTGGGAGTTGCGTCCGGACGGCAAACTCAGCCGCACCGACAGCCTCGCCAACATTCCGATCACGGAAACTCCCGCCGATTTAAAATCGTTGGCGCGGGATGCCGATGAGTATAGTTATTACGAATTGCAGAAGCAGGTTGGCGAAATGAAGTCCAAGGGGATCGATACCACCGCCCTCGAGGTCGACCTACAAAATAAACTGGCGATTCCGCTAGTATCGCTGTTGATGGTTTTGCTGGCGACACCTTTCGCGATTAAACGACAAACGAGCAACAACGTCTCGCTCAGCTTCGGTATCACCATGGCGATCGCCTTCGGCTACTGGGTACTCAACGCCTTTTGCATCTCACTGGGCCGCAGCGGCGCGCTCCCCCCACTGCCGGCGGCATGGATACCCAACCTGATATTTTCGCTGATCGGCCTGTATTTTTTCACCGCCGAAGAGTGAGCTAAAAGGGCGCATGTGTTGATTGGGCTGGCGCCGGATCAACACCCGTTGCCCTGCAATTGGCCCCAAAACAAAAGCGCCTGGCGTTGCTCGACGGCAACACCAGGCGCTTTGCTAAATAGCGATTGAAATTGAGAACGACTAACGCTTTGAATACTGCGGCCGCTTGCGGGCTTTATGGCGGCCATATTTCTTGCGCTCGACGGCGCGCGGATCGCGGGTCACGAAGCCGGCTTTTTTTAATGTAGCCCGAAGGTCAGGATTGAACTTCATCAGGGCGCGAGTGATCCCATGGCGAATGGCGCCGGCCTGGCCGGAGTTGCCACCACCATCGACGTTCACTTGAATGTCAAAATTGCCCGCGGTTTGAGTGACTTGAAAAGGCTGCAATACGATCATCCGGGCGGTTTCACGGCCGAAGTAGTCTTGCAGTGTGCGATTATTGATTTGTAAGCTGCCTTTACCAGGTTTGAGAAATACCCGGGCAACTGAAGTTTTCCGTCGTCCGGTCGCGACGATCGTTTTTTCTGCCATCGATCTAATCTCCTATGCTTCCACGGTCAGGGGCTTGGGCATTTGCGCCGCGTGTGGATGGTCCGGTCCGGGGTAAACCTTGAGCTTGGTGGCCAGGTGTCGGCTCAAGCGATTCTTCGGCAACATGCCTTTCACGGCCAAGCGGATCAACTCCTCGGGCTTCTCTTCGAGCATTTCCGCCGCGGTGCGCTGGCGGATGCCGCCCGGATACTCGGAATGGCGGTAGTAAATTTTTTGATCGAGCTTGGCACCGGTAAGCTTCAGTCCCTTGGCATTGATGACGATCACGAAGTCGCCGGCATCCTGGTTGGGCGTAAATACTGGCTTATTCTTACCGCGCAAAACGTTGGCGATCTCGGTGGCCATCCGCCCTAGGACTTTTCCTTGAGCGTCGATCACGTACCACTGACGTTGATTCAGCGCATCTTCCCTGTTCATGGCACTTGCTCCAGTCAACTCAAGTTCAGATGAATGAACTTGCAAAAAATGGCGGGGCCGACGAGACTCGAACTCGCGACCTCCGGCGTGACAGGCCGGCGTTCTAACCGACTGAACTACGACCCCGTTCTATCCAATCAACCCAATCTCAGTTGGTGGGCGGTACAGGGCTTGAACCTGTGACCCCCGGCTTGTAAGGCCGATGCTCTCCCACTGAGCTAACCGCCCCTACTCCACCCATTGCCCAAAGGCCAGCCAGGGACTTCGCCCTGGGGCATCGATAAGCACCGAAAAATTCCCGTTCGACGGACTTTTAATAGTCCCACAACCGATCACTGCCACCATGTTCTCAATTTCGCGCGGGCTGGTAAATATCGAAACGTCCGACGGAGTCATTACCTTGGTCCGGCAATGACTCCCAACACCACAGAACCGCTAAACTTTAGCAATGGGGAGTTATAACAGCGGGAATGCCGGGTGTCAAATAACCCGGCATTCCCGCGCTAAAAAAATCCGCTCACTATTGGGGGAGAATTTCGCTCGCGGGAACCTCTTCCACCTTATCTGAGAACGGCGGGTTATCCTCTTTAGTTTGAAGTTCCTCCACTGGCGAATGGCTGAACAGGCTTTCCGGATCGCTCAACACCAAAGCCTTTTTGAGAACTTCGTCAGCATGAGAAACCAATTCCAGCTCCAAACCCTTCAGCACGCTGGCGGGAATCTCTTCGATATCTTTCTCATTATCGGCGGGTATCAAGATTTTCTTGATCCCAGCCCGGTGTGCCGCCAGCACCTTTTCCTTAAGCCCACCGATCGGGAGCACATTACCCCGTAGGGTGATTTCACCGGTCATGGCCAAATCGTTACGCACGGGGGTTTTGATCAAGGCGGAAACCAACGAGGTTGCCATGGTGATACCGGCGGAAGGACCATCTTTGGGAATCGCGCCTTCGGGCACATGAAGATGAATATCGAGCTTCTGGTAAAAATCCTTGGGCAGCCCCAAGGCTGTGGCGCGCGAACGCACGTAACTCAGCGCCGCCTGCGCCGACTCCTGCATGACATCACCCAACTTACCGGTGATCAAGAGATGGCCCTTGCCCGGCATGATCGTAACTTCAGTGGAGAGCAGTTCACCGCCGAGCTCGGTCCACGCCAAACCGGTGGTGACCCCAACCTTGGTTTCAGCGTCGGCTTTGCCGTAGCGAAATTTGATCGGGCCCAAGTATTTGTGCAGGCTCTTGGTGCCCACTTGGACGCGGGAGTTGCTGTCCTTCTTGACCACATCCACGGCGACTTTGCGGCAGACTGCGGCGATCTCACGCTCCAAGCTCCGCACACCGGCTTCTTTGGTATAGTGGCGCACCACCCCCATGATCGCATTGTCGGTAAAGGCAATATTCTCTGGGGTCAAGCCATTGGCTTCCCGTTGTTTCTCGATCAGGTACTTCTTGGCAATGCTGACTTTTTCGAGCTCGGTATAACCGGCGATGCGAATGATCTCCATACGATCCTGCAGCGGCCGCGGAATCCGATCCAAGGTGTTGGCCGTAGTAATAAACATGACCTTGGAGAGATCGAAATCGAGATCGAGGTAATGATCGTTGAACGCGGTGTTCTGTTCGGGATCGAGCACTTCCAACAACGCCGACGAAGGATCGCCGCGGAAGTCGGTGGACATCTTGTCGATCTCATCCATCAGAAATACCGGGTTACTCGATCCGGCCTTTTTCATGGATTGAATAATCTTACCTGGCAGCGCGCCAATATAGGTGCGCCGATGACCGCGAATTTCCGCCTCGTCACGAACGCCACCCAAGGAGACCCGAATGAACTTCCGGCCAGTGGAGCGGGCAATCGAGCGCCCAAGCGAAGTCTTACCCACCCCCGGAGGTCCCACTAAACAGAGGATCGGCCCTTTGATTTTTCCGACCAGGCTCTGCACCGCGAGGTACTCAAGGATGCGCTCTTTGACTTTCTCCAGGCCAAAGTGGTCTTCGTCCAAAACCTTTTCCGCCTCGTTGATATCGAGCTTGTCGTCGGTAAACTCATTCCACGGCAAGCTGATGATCCAATCGATATAGTTTCTGACCACGGTCGCTTCCGCCGACATCGGCGACATCATCTTGAGCTTCTTGAGCTCCTTCTCGACCTTGTCCTTGGCTTCGGCGGAAAGTTTTTTTTGTTTTAGCTTTTCTTCGATCTCTTGGATCTCGTTCTTGAACTCGTCCTTCTCGCCCAGCTCTTTTTGGATCGCGCGCATTTGCTCGTTGAGATAGTACTCTTTTTGCGAGCGCTCCATCTGCTTCTTGACGCGCGAGCGAATGCGCCGCTCGACTTCGAGGATCTCGATCTCGGCGCGCATATGGCCGAGCACTTTTTCCAGCCGCTCGGCGGCATTGAAAGTCTCGAGCAGATTTTGCCGGTCTTCCAATTTAATACCGAGATGGGCGACGATGGTATCGGAGAGCCGCCCCGGTTCATCGATGGACGACACCGACATGACCATTTCCGGCGGAATTTTTTTCTTTAACTTGACGTAGTTCTCGAAAGTCGTGTGCACTTCGCGGATCAACGCGTCGGACTCCGAGGTGCGGTCGTTGACCTCCTGGGCATCCTCGACGTCGACTAAAAAGAAGTCTGGGTTGGGCGCGAATCCAGCGATCTTGGCGCGTTTCTTCCCCTCGATCAGCACCTTGACCGTGCCATCGGGGAGCTTGAGCATCTGCACCACCGAGCCGAGAGTGCCGATGCGATAGATGTCATCTTCGCTGGGCTCGTTGGTTTTCGCGTCCTTCTGAGACGACAGGAAAATCAAACTTTGCTTCTGCGTCGCCTCTTCGAGCGCCTTGATCGAGCGCTGGCGGCCAACAAATAGCGGCACAACCATATGCGGGAAAACAATTATATCCCGCAACGGCAGCAACGGCACCCTGGTACCACCGGCAGTGGCTTCCGGATCCTTCTTATCGTTCCGAAACAACATACGGTCCCTCCTAAGCGCTCTCTGCAGCCTTGGTGTATACGACGATCGGAGGTTCATGCTTTTCAACAACATCCTCTGAAATCACAACCTCTTTGATATTGGGCTGTGATGGCATGTCGTACATGATATCCAACATAATATTTTCCATGATCGCCCGCAGTCCGCGCGCGCCGGACTTCCGCTTCATCGCTTCGCGGGCGATCGCGCGCAACGCATCCTCGGTGAACTTCAGATGCACGGACTCCATTTCAAACAGCTTGGAGTACTGCTTGGTCAGGGCATTCTTCGGTTCTTTCAATATCCGCATCAGCGCGCTGTCATCCAATTCGTCGAGCGTCGCAATCACCGGCAATCGGCCGATAAATTCAGGAATCAAGCCGAACTTGAGCAAATCTTCGGTCTGCACGCTGTGCAGCAAATCGGAAGCGCGCTGGCCATTCTTTTCGCTCTCTTCCAACTGGCCGCCGAAGCCCATGCGCTTCCGGCCGGTGCGTTTTCGGATTATATCTTCCAGACCGACGAAAGCGCCACCACAAATAAATAAAATATTCGTGGTATCCACTTGCAGAAATTCTTGCTGCGGATGTTTGCGCCCACCCTTGGGCGGCACGCTAGCCATAGTCCCTTCGATGATTTTAAGTAACGCCTGCTGCACGCCCTCGCCCGAGACATCGCGGGTAATTGACGGGTTGTCCGATTTGCGCGAGATCTTGTCGATCTCGTCTATATAGACGATGCCGCGCTGAGCTTTTTCGACATCGTACTCAGCCGCTTGCAATAAATTGAGAATGATATTTTCGACATCCTCTCCGACATAGCCAGCCTCGGTCAAGCTCGTCGCGTCGGCGATGGTAAATGGCACTTGGAGAAACCGCGCCAGGGTTTGCGCCAGAAGGGTTTTACCTGAACCAGTGGGGCCAAGCAGGAGAATGTTGCTCTTTTGCAGCTCGACGTCGCCGGTCACCATCTGGCTGTCGATACGCTTGTAGTGGTTATGCACCGCCACCGCCAAGATTTTCTTGGCGCGCTCTTGGCCGATCACATACTGGTCGAGCACCCGCTTGATCTCAGCGGGTTTAGGAACGTTGGAGGATGAGGTCAGGGTCTCATCATGGTCGATTTCCTCGGCGATGATGTCGTTACACAGATCGATGCATTCATCACAGATGTAAACCGTCGGACCGGCGATCAGCTTGCGCACCTCGTCCTGGCTCTTGCCACAAAAGGAACATACGAGGTTTCCCGATCCGTGCTCACCATGTTTAGGCATAGACCCCCCAAGCTAAACTAAGAGCTATTTCTTGGGCGCAATGTCAGGACGCGCCGTGATTACATCGTCGACGATGCCATACTCTTGGGCCTGTTTGCCACTCAAGAACATGTCGCGATCGGTGTCTTTCTCAATTTTTTTCAGCCCCTGGCCGGTGTGTTTCATCAGTATGTTATTCAAATCCTCACGCATGCGGAGGATTTCCCGGGCGTGAATCTCAATGTCGGTGGCCTGGCCTTCGAAACCACCGAGAGGCTGGTGGATCATGATCCGCGAATGGGGCAAAGCGAAACGTTTGCCCTTGGCGCCGGCCGCGAGCAATATCGCGCCCATGCTCGCCGCTTGGCCGACGCACAGCGTCGAGATTTGCGGCCGAACATACTGCATAGTGTCATAGATCGCTAAGCCAGCGGTCACCGACCCACCCGGACTGTTGATGTAGAAGAAAATTTCTCGCTCAGGATCCTCGGATTCGAGGAAGAGCAGCTGCGCGGTGATGACGTTGGCGACTTCGTCATTGACCACCGAGCCCAGAAAGACGATTCGTTCTTTTAGCAGACGCGAATAAATGTCATAAGCCCGCTCGCCTCGCCCGGTTTGCTCGACGACCATGGGGATGAAGTTCATAAGTGGCGAAACCCCTCAATCATAAAGGGCATTCTAGCTTTTTTCGGCGCCAGCATCAACTGTAGAAGTCGGTGCATCGAGCTCTTTTATTTTTGCCCGCTCAAGTAAGAAGCCGAGTGTGCGATCAAACGCCATTTGTGCCCGCAAATCATCGCGCGCATCCGGCCGCGCGTAGTATTCCCGCACGCCTTTGGCGCGCTCGCCGGCACCACGGGCTAGATTATCGACGCGCTCTTGCAAATCTTTATCGGAAATTTCGATAGCTTCAGCCTGGGCGATCTTTTCCACCAGTAATGTCGCCTGCACTTGGCGCGCCGCGCGGCCTTCAAAATTCTTGCGCGCCTCTTCCATCGGCGGCATCGGGTCATCTTCCGCATCAGCCCCCGGACGACCGGCGATTTGATTTTGAAAGCGCTCCATCAAATAGCGGGTTTGCCGCTCGATCATCGACGGCGGCGCGTCGAACGAATGGTTCTCAATCAACCGGCTGACGATTTTTTCTTTGAGATCTTCGTCTTGATAATGTTTGAGTTCGGCTTCGAGGCGCTGGCGAATCGCCCCGCGCAGTTCGGCCAACGAGCCATGCTCGCCGTGATCCTTGGCGAAATCATCGTCCAGTACAGGCAAAACTTTTTGTTTGATTTCACGTACCGTGAGAGCGAAGTCGACCGCCTTGCCGGCGATCTCTTTATTGGGGTATTCGTCTGGATAGGTGACAGCGACGGACTTTTGCTGGCCGATTTGCAAACCCTCCACCGCCTGTTCAAATTGCGGCAAGGTCTGACCAGCGCCCACTTCGAGTACATAGTTCTCACCTTTACCGCCGGCAAAAGGCTTGCCTTCGAGGGTACCTTCGAAATCGACGGTGACGAAATCGCCCTTCTGCACGACATCGCGTCCCTCGACGAGTTCGAGACGCGCATGGCCTTCCTGCAAGCGTTTCACCGCTTCATCGACCTGCTCTTCGCTGATGGCGATCTTGACCTTCTCGACTTCGACGCCCAAGTAGTCCTTGAGCTCGATGGCTGGCTTGATTTCGAACACCGCCGAGAAGGAAAATTCGCCATCCTCCTTGATCTCTTTGGCGTCCACTTCGGGCCGCGAGACGATTTGCAGATCCCGTTCCTTGACCACCTCGGCGAGACATTCCTCGACCAAGTGGGAACGCACCTCACCCTTGATATCTTCGCCGTAGATTCCTTGCAGCACCTTGCGCGGGATCTTGCCGGTGCGAAAACCGCGCACGCTGACCCGCTGGCCAAGATTTTTGTAAGCGTGGGCGAACTCCTCGGCAACTCGCTCCGCCGGCAATTCAATGCTGACCTTGCGTTGGATCGGACTCAACTCATCGATAGCGACTTTCATTTAAATATTCTCACGACACAGGCGTTGGCGCTTGGACGCAGGACGAGTCCGGCGGGCCGGAACTTCGCAATGTGAATGGGCGGTAGCCTTACCGTAAACCTTTCTATCTCGGTGTAGGTCGAACGAAGCGTAAGCATGCATGGTGCGAGAGAGGGGACTCGAACCCCTACGGTTGCCCGCTAGATCCTAAGTCTAGTGCGTCTGCCAATTCCGCCACTCTCGCAGATCGCCCTGCCCCGGTAATTTTTCGATCCAGCTTCGCCGACTCGGAGAGGAGAGTAAGAATTACCCAGTGCTAAGTCAAGCGCAGATACACTGGATGTCTTCCCATCGAGAGTAATCTGACTGGCGCAGCTAACCGTCGGTGGATGACGATGGAAGTCAGCCCGTTGAATGGCGGTCCGGCAAGTTGGAGTGGGCGCCTACTTTTCGTCGCCGCGTGCCGCCAGGCAACCGGCGCAGGGACAAAGTGAGCGTAGATAGTCGAAAGTGTAAATACCCGTGCTATGGCCGTCATGCCAGCGAAACTCGATGGCATAATTGCCGACGCCACGAATCTCGTGCAGCCTGGCATCTGGGATGTCAAGGAAATGAATCTGCGAACCATGCCCCTGACACATGGCACAGGGACAGTAACCGCGCAGATAAGGCTCAGCGTATTCGCCGACATGACCGTCGGCCCAGGTTATGCGCACCAGACTACGTGCCTTGAGGTGATTGATCTCCGTGGGGTAGGCAGCCATAGCTTAGAATTCCACCAAGCCGTCGCCGATGGCGGTCATGAAGCCGATTTTCTGCCGATTGATCAGGAAAGTTCGCGGCGCCGCGGGTGGCCGGCCGAGAATCGTCGCGTTGGTTAACGGGATGAACTGATTCTTTTCCAAGAGCAAATCGTACAGCGCGCCGCCTGGAACCAGATAGACATCGCCCTGGATCAAATAGGGCCCAACGCTGAGCAAGGCCTTGCTGGTATCTTTTTTTTGATAAAGACCTTCGAGGCCGGTGCGCTGAGATTGACCCGTGGGGCTCAGATCGGCGATCAGGAAAACCTCGCGCATATAAACCACATAGTCGTTGGCGCGATTGACCACCGGCTTACCGGTCAAATCCTCCACGGTGGCATCGCGCAGAGAGAACATCTGGTCGTCATGGCGAAATAATAAATGACTGCTCAGCCGATCTTGATTAGTCTCAAGCACGCCACGCACCACTGCCGCGGGAAGATAAACTTCCAAGGGCATCGTAAAGGTTAGGTTCTGATCCACGGCTTTCAGTCAACTCACCGTAAGGGCACGACAATGATAGCATACTGACGCGGATATACGACAGTTTTCTGCCTTGTACGGGAGAATGGCCTGGACACCCAAGGCGGTCGGGAATTTCTGAAGAGAATTTGGTGGGCCGCCGGAGACTCGAACTCCGGACCCGCTGATTAAGAGTCAGCTGCTCTACCAACTGAGCTAGCGGCCCGCACGGATGGAACTAAATGAGGAAGACAGATCACCGAGGATCGCGACTCGCCATCTTTATCCTCGATCTTCACCGAATTCAAACTGGGGTGAGTGAAGGGACTTGAACCCTCAACCCCTGGAACCACAATCCAGTGCTCTAACCAATTGAGCTACACTCACCGCAAAACAGTCTGGTGCGCCAGAAGGGATTCGAACCCATGACCTACGGCTTAGAAGGCCGTTGCTCTATCCAGCTGAGCTACTGGCGCCCAATCGAGTAACGAGTGCTGAGTACTGAGGGGGAAATCCCCTCCGCCCCACATGACTCAGTACTCATAGCTCAGCACATACCATTGATCGTTGGTCGGGGCGAGAAGATTCGAACTTCCGACCCCCTGCGCCCAAGGCAGGTGCGCTACCAGGCTGCGCTACGCCCCGTCACTAAACCAGCGGCCATTCTACACTGGGCTTCGCTCAAATCAAGGTTAACCCGCCAAATCGACCAGCTTGGGCAACGCCGCGACCAGTTTTTTGAGCGCTAGACCGCGATGACTGACCGTCGCCTTGGTGACGCGGTCGATTTCGCCAAAGGTTTTCTTGAACGGCGGATAAAAAAACAGCGGATCGTAGCCAAAGCCCTGGGTGCCGGATAATTCGAAATTAATCAGCCCGTTGCAAGAGGCCTGCACGGTCCAATCAGCCATGGCGCGCGCGCGCGGCGCACAGAGCGCCAGGGCGCAAACGAACCGCGCGCCACGGTCGGCGCGCGCCACACCGGCCAGTTCGCGCAAAAGCTTGCGGTTGTTTTCCTGGTCGTCACCTTCGACGCCACAATAACGCGCCGAAAAAATCCCCGGCGCGCCGCCCAGAGCATCGACTTCCAGGCCGGAATCGTCGGCCAGGGTGAGCAAGCCGGAGAAATCCGCCAAGCTGCGCGCCTTCTTAAGCGCATTGGCCTCGAAGGTCGCGCCGTCCTCAAGCACCGCCGGCGGATCGTCAAGATCGCGCAGCGACAGAATGCGAATCGGCAAGGGCGCGAGAAAAGCGCTGACCTCGGCGAACTTGCCAGCATTAGTCGTGGCCACCAACAGATCGATCACGGCGAGATTTTTTTGTGTACTCTGCGTTCTTTACGGCTAATCTTCTCTCAACCCAGCCCAGCGATCGCCTGCTTCTGCGCTTTGAGCAGCTCTTTGATGCCGTCTTCGGCGATTTCCGACATGCGCTCCATCTGCTTGCGCGTGAACGGCACGCTCTCGGCGGTTCCTTGGACTTCGATGAACTTGCCCGAGCCGGTCATGACGAAGTTCATGTCGACGTCGGCCGTGCTGTCTTCAACGTAGCATAGGTCGAGTAAAATCCGGCTTTCGACGATGCCGATGCTAACCGCCGCGACGCTATCCTTTATAGGAGTTTGCAGGAGTTTGCCCTTGTCGAGCCAACTCTTGACCGCTTCAGTGACCGCCACATAGGCGCCGGTGATCGACGCCGTGCGCGTGCCGCCGTCGGCTTGGATGACATCGCAGTCGATCCAGATGGTCCGCTCGCCGAGCAATTTTAAATCGGCCACCGCGCGCAAGCTGCGACCGATCAAGCGTTGAATCTCGTGGGTGCGACCGCCGACCTTGCCACGCGACGATTCCCGGCCGATGCGCTGCTGCGACGATCCCGGCAGCATGCCGTATTCGGCGGTGATCCAGCCCTTGCCGCTGTTGCGCAGAAACGGCGGCACCCGCTCTTCGAGCTTAGCCGTGCAAATCACTTTGGTATCGCCCATCTCGATCAACACCGAACCATCGGCGGTCTTGATGTAGCTCGGCGTGATCGTCACGGATCTTAATTGATTGGGCTTACGCCCATCGCTGCGCGGTTTTGCAATCATCGTATTCTAATTTCTTTCTTCCGGTTGCCTAATGCCTGTTGCCTGCGTCAACTATTTAAATGGAACACCACCATCTTCAGTTCGGTCATCTCTTGGACCGCGTAGCTCGGTCCCTCCTTGCCGTAGCCGGAATTCTTCAAGCCGCCGTAGGGCATCAAATCGGCGCGCCATTGCGGGCCCCAATTGATATGTAGATTACCCGCTTCGCATTGGCGCGCGAACTTCATCGCCCACTCGACGTTTTCAGTAAAAATTCCGGCGCCGAGACCGAAGGTGCTGTCGTTGGCCAAGGCGATCGCCTCGTCGATATCGGCAAATGGTGTCACCGTGACCGCCGGCCCGAACAGCTCTTCCCGGCACACGCGCATTTGCGGCTTGGCATCGGCAATCACGGCGGGCGCGTAAATCGCCCCGCACCGGCCGCCGCCGGCGAGCAAGCGCGCCCCTTGGCTCACCGCTTCGTTAACCCACGCTTCGACGCGCATCGCCTCGGCCTCTTTCACCATCGGACCGACCTTGGTTTTTTCTTCGAGCTGATTGCCGGTGGACAACGCTTCGACCTTGGGTTTCAAGACATTTAAAAAATCGCCGTACACTTTACCCGAGGCCAACACCCGCTGGGTCGAAATACAGACTTGTCCGGCATTAGCGAAGCCGGTCATCGCCACGGCGGCGGCCACTTTGTCCAAATCGGCGTCGGGCATGACGATCAGCGGACAGTTGGAGCCCAGTTCCATGGTCACCTTCTTGATCCCCGCCATGCGGCAGATGCGCTCGCCGATCTCGACGCTGCCGGTAAACGAAATCTTGCGCACCCGTTTGTCCGCCACCAACGGGTCACCGATCTCGCCGCCGGAGCCGGTGAGCACTTGAATACCCTCCGGCGGCAGCCCGGCTTCGAGAAGAATTTCCACGAGTTTAATTCCCGACAGCGGCGTGTCCGACGCCGGTTTCAAGATCACCGTATTGCCGGCGGCCAGCGCCGGACCGACTTTGTGGCAAACTAAATTCAAGGGGAAATTGAACGGCGCGATCGCCGCCACCACGCCGCAGGGGACGCGCAACGTGAACCCCAATTTGTTCTTGCCGCCGGGATCGCCATCGAGGGGCACCGTCTCGCCATGCAGCCGCTTGGCCTCTTCGGCCGAACCCATGATGGTTTCCACCGCGCGGCTCGCCTCGCCCCGCCCTTCGGCGATGATCTTGCCCTCTTCCCGCGAGATGATCTGGCCGATCTCTTCGTTGCGCTCCGCCATCATGTCAGCGGCCTTGCGCAAAATCTTCCAGCGCTCGTAGCCGGTAAGCTTGGCCATGACTTTGGCGCCACGCTCGGCAAACGCCAACGCGGTCTCGACATCGGCCGCATCCGCCCGCGGCACGGTGTCGATGATCGAATTGTCGAAGGGATTACGCACCTCCAGCTTGTTGGCCTTGTCGACCCAACTACCGGCTATGAAATTCTTCACTGGGTCAAACCTCCGGTTTGCATCTCAAATCTCAGACCTGTCATTTTGAATTTTGCATTCTGGATTTTGCAATCTTCATTGATCTTCAATCTTATTGCGAAAAAAGCTCCTGCCGTAGGCACGATGGAAAGCGGTCCATTTCGACCCCGGCTCTTTGTCGGCCATGTTTTGAATCGCTTGAATTTTACCATCGAGATCGTCGAGGGAATGGAGCATGACAGCTTCGACGGTCTGCGGCAACTTAGGCGAGCCGAATTCATAGGCGCCATGGTGGCTGACCAGCAAATGCTTGAGCAGCAAAGCCAGCTCGGCGGGGAATTCCGCAATCGATTCAATCTTCTTGTTAACCATCTCCACTTCCATGACCAGATGGCCCAGGAGTTGCCCGGCATCGGTGTAGTCCACCGCCCGGTCGAAGGTGAATTCGTAGACCTTGCCGATGTCGTGGAGAAAGCCGCCCATCAATAATAGATCGACATCGATGCCTTGGTAATTGACGACGACCTTTTGAATCAATTTTACCAGCGACAGCGTATGCTCCAACAAGCCGCTCAAATACGGATGATGGATGGTCTTCGCCCCCGGCGCCTGGCGTAACAAACGCATCAGCTCGGCGTCGGCGAAGCAGGCCTCGGCCAAGGCGAGCAGATGGGGATTTTTCATGGCGCGGAGGATGGTTTGCAGTTCTTCAAGCATGGCATCGGGATCGAAGGCGCTCTTGGGCAAAAAATCCTCCGGCGCGACCTTCGACTCGTCAACCCGCGCGACATCTTGGACACGCAGCTGCATCTTGCCTTGATAAAGCGTCGCCTGGCCGCGCACCCGGACAAAATCATTTTTGTCGAAGCCGCGGCCGAGATCGTCGGCGCGCTCCCACACCCGCGCTTCGATGTCGCCGGTGCGGTCGATCAGTTTCAAGGTCAGATAGCTGTTGCCGGTCTTGGTCACGCCGTGGGTTTTCGCCGCCACCAGGAACATCGTATCGACCGCTTGATTGTCGCGAATATCGGCGGCAAAGAGAGACTTCATGAGAATACCCTCCCAATTTAGTTACGGTTAGCTAATCGCCTGCGCCAAATCGAACAATGAACGAACTACGAAACGCTGCAAAAACATCACCGCCAACCACACCGCAATCGGCGACAAATCGAAACCGCCGCTAGTCACCGGCAACTTCGCCCGCACCCGCTCCAGCACCGGCTCGGTGGCGCTGTGGAGAAACCGGATCAACGGATTGTGGGGATCGGCGTTGATGTAAGAAATCACCACCCGCGCGAGCAAAATCCACGCATAGGCCCACAGTGCATAATCGAGCACCTGAGCCACGGCAACCAGCAAGTTAGCGATGAGAAACATGGTTAATCAACCTCGCGGCCCAAACAGCGCCGTGCCAACGCGAACAATGGACGCCCCCTCTTCGATGGCTACGGTAAAATCGTGAGTCATGCCCATGGACAATTCGCGGAGCTCAACGTTTTGCAAATGAAGCGAGTCAAGCTCGTCGCGCAACTCTCGCAGCTCACGAAAGTAAGGCCTTACCGCTTCAAGATTTTCCCGAAACGGCGGCACGGTCATCAATCCTTCGATGCGAACATGAGTCAGACTCGAAATCTGTTCCAGCAAGCCAACCACTTCGCCCTTAGCGATCCCGGTTTTACTCTCCTCGCCGGCCAAATTCACCTCAATAAAAGTGCGCGCGATCCTATCCTGCTTCGCCGCCTCTTTGTCCAACTCCCGCGCCAAGGCGAAATTATCCAGCGACTCGATAACATCGAACAATTGCAACGCCAGCTTCGCCTTGTTGCGCTGCAAGTGACCGATCATATGCCACTCGGCCTTGGTGTCGGCTAGTTGCCGCTTCTTCTCCTCCGCCTCCTGAACGTAATTCTCGCCGACCAGCGTCACCCCCGCCGCAAGTGCCGCGCGAATCGCGTCCACCGGCTGCGACTTCGCCGCCGCTAGCAACTTAATATCAGCAGCACGGCGCCCCGCCTTCGCCGCAGCGCTGGCGATGCGCTCGACAATGCTCCGATAGTTAGCCCCGACATCGACCATGAGGGGACTTGCTTACCATAATGGCGGCGAGATTTCACATGCGGCAGCACTATCAGTTGAACCGAGCGATTGAGTGCAGTAGAACCAGCGCACCGGAGGAAAATCTCTATGCCCTTCCAATATCTCCCCGTCATGGCGCAAAACTCGGCGCCCAAGCCGCCGCGGGTATTAGTGCAACCGTCGAAACCGACCTGGACGCCAATTAAAAACCCGCTGAGTGAATCGCGGGTGGCGCTACTGAGCAGCGCCGCGTTACGTTTGGCAAACCAGGAACCGTTCATTCCGCGCGAGGATTTCAATTATCGGCGCGTGCCGTCCGATCCGGGCGCGGGTGAAATTATTATCGATCATCACTCCGGCATCGGCCGAGTGCCCAAGCTGGACCCGGAGATCGTCTTTCCGCGCACCGCGCTGGCGAATTTGCAGCGCCAAGGCGTCGTCGGTAGCGTGGCGCCGTTTCATTTTTCCTTCATGGGCGGCCTGCGCGACCATGGCAAGATCGAGAACGAACTAGCCATGGGCATTGCCAATGACTTAAAGCAGGCCCAAGTCGATCTCGCATTGCTCGTGCCCTATTGACCGTTCTGCCATGAGACCGTCGGTCTCATCGCCCATGTCATCGAAGGCCAGGGGGTTCCGACCCTAATGATCGGCACCGCCCATGACATCATGAGCATCGTCACGCCGCCGCGGGCGGTGTTCGTCGATCATCCGGTGGGCCGCACCTTCGGCCCGCCCCATGACCGCGACCGTAACGAAGCGGTGCTGGCCGCCGCTCTCGCCGAGTTGCCGCGATTCACCCAAGCGCGCCAGATCCGCGATCCCGGCATCCAGTGGTCGGCCGACGGCAGCCGTGCCTGGGAACAGGAACTGCTCGCCGAGATGCGCCAGGACCGTTGACTCTCCGGCCATTTCATATTTAATTGCCTGCGATAAAAGTTTGGGCGCACTGAGGACGACAACGGATGAGCAAATTTCTCGCCGGTTTACTGACAGGATTGGCAATCACCATCTCCGCCGCGGCGCCCGGCCGCGCCGCGTCCTTCTACGAAGGCAAGACCATCAAACTGATCGTCGGCTTCTCCGCCGGCGGCGGCTTCGACACTTATTCACGGCTGATCGCGCGCCATCTTGGGCGCCACATCCCGGGGAACCCGGCCATCGTCGTCGAGAACATGACCGGCGCCGCCAGCCTGTTGGCGGCCAATCATGTATATAAGGTGGCGAAGCCGGATGGCCTGACGATTTTGAATTTCCACGGCAACCAGGTGATCAACCAGGTCATCGGCAAGCCGGGCATCGAGTTCGACGCGCGCAAGTTCGAATACATCGGCATCCCGACCCAGGACAATGTCGCCTGCGGCTTCACCAAGGCGAGCGGCATCACAACCTTTGATGCGCTACGCAATGCCAAAACTCCGGTAAAGATCGGCGGCGTGGCGCCGGGCGACACGACGTATAATACGGCGAAGCTTTTGATCGCCGCGCTCAAGCTGCCGCTGCAACTGGTGGCCGGCTACAAAGGCACGGCGGAAGTACGGTTGGCGGCGGAAGCGGGGGAAGTGGCTGGGGGCTGCTGGCAGTGGGAATCGATCAAGTCAATTTGGCGCCAGGGCCTCGACTCCGGCAACGTGTTCATCGTCTTGCAGGTGAATGCCAAGCCGCATCCCGAATTGGCCAAAGTGCCCAACGCCGTCGACTTCGCGGCTAATGACAATGCCAAGCAGATCCTCAAATTCGGCGGCCATGATCCATCCATGATCACGCGACCCTACGCGGTGGCGCCGGGCACGCCCAAGGACCGCGTACAGCTCCTGCGCAAAGCTTACAGCGACACGCTCAAAGACCCCGAGTTCATCGCCGACGCCAAGCGCTCGCGCTTGGACACCGACCCGCTCACCGGCGAGGAGATCGAAAAGATCGTCCTGCAGCTGTTCAAGATCGAGCCCGCCATGGTGAGCCAGCTTAGAGAGATCCTGAAATAACCCGCCATCGCTATCGTCTAAGAACCTAACAAGGAGCCTTCATGAAACGACTGCCGATTTATTCGTTGATCTTTGCGTTGCTCGCTTTAGGGTTGGTCCAGCGCGCTGGCGCGCAAGATAATTTCTACCGCGGCAAGACCGTGCGCATCATCGTCGGTGCCACCGCCGGCGGCGGCTACGATACCTACGCCCGCACCATCGCCCGCCACATGGGCAAACATGTCGCCGGCAACCCGACCTTCATCGTCGACAACATGCCGGGCGCGGGATTTTTGATCTCGGCCAACTACATGTACAAGATCGCCAAGCCCGACGGCCTGACCATCGGCCACTTCATCGGCGGTTTGTTCTTGCAGCAGTTACTCGGTAAACCCGGCGTCGAATTCGACTCGAAGAAGTTCGAGTACCTGGGCGTGCCGGCGCAAGACAACTATATGATCGGCGTGCACAAATCGACCGGCATCACCAGCATGGAGCAGTGGCTGTCACAGAAAACCATGATCAAATTCGGCGGCGTCGGCGCCGGCTCCGCCACCGACGACATCCCGAAAGTCTTGGGTCCGGCCATCGGCCTGCCGTTCCAACTGGTCTCCGGCTACAAAGGCACCGCCGACGTGCGACTGGCCTTCGGCAGCGGCGAGATCAACGGCATATGTAATTCATGGGAGTCGTTCAAAGCCACCTGGAGTAAAGAGTTGGCGTCGGGCGAGCTAGTCATGCTCATGCAAAACATCGCCAAGCCCCATCCTGACCAGCCCAAGCTGCCGCTGGCGATCAACTATGCTAAGAGCGAAGAGGGTCAGAAATTGATCAAAGCGATCGTCCATAGCGTCGGCCCCACCGCCCGACCCTTCGTCCTGCCGCCCAACACGCCCAAAGACCGGGTGAATACCCTGCGTAAAGCATTTATCGACACCATGAAAGACTCGGAATTTTTGGCCGACGCCACCAAAGCGCGCCTGGACGTCAACCCGCTGGACGGCGCCGAGCTGGAAAGAAACGTCCGCGACGTTTTCAACCTCGACCCCAAACTGATCCCGCGGGCACGGGAAATCCTGAAATAGTTTCTGAAATCTGAAATTTGCCGTCTGCCAGCCGACTGCGGCATGTGACGAAGCGTTACATGCCGCAGTCGGCTGGCGTCACATCGATGGTCGCGACATGCTGCTTGTCCTTGTCGAAGTACGAGAAGCGTAGCGTCACGCCCTTGGAAAGATATTCCTCGCGGGTCTCGGGCCGGCTGCACGTCAGTTGCACCAGTTGCGGTTTCGAGCCGACGCGAAATTTTTCGTAATCGAACTTCGCCGCCACGACATTGATCAAGCGATATTTGTAGATCAGCATGCCATGTGCGGGCTCGGTGATCGTGAGCTCGGTTTCCTTATCGAGTAGCGCCGGCAATCCGTGATTTAATTTCGCCGACTCCTGAGCGATAAATTCGGGAGAGCCGGGAGCGACCTTCACGCCGGAAAAAAATCCCGGCAAGATCCACCAGATCAAGTACGCCGCCACCGCGCCCAACGCCAGCCAAGAAATGTTTTTCATCATTCGCAGCTACTCTGTCGAGCCAGAGCGATACCACAACTCGTCAAATCCGGCTCTCTAACTAACTGAATAAGCGATTGGCGGACGAAAAAAAAGGGAACAGCATGACGCTGTTCCCTTTTCATACTAAGAGGAGGCAATACCCTTAGTACTGATACACCATTTGGAGACCGAAGGTGGTTTGGCTCTTATCGGCAGTGTGGGTGGCACGGTTAGCAGCCCGTGGTGAAAGTCGAGAATGAAGTGGGTAACCGAGGCGATGAGGATCGACAGGAAGAAGAGATCGTGTAGAGTTTATTGCATGGCGATGGGAAAACGAAAACACGAAGAGCAGAGAGGGATGTGGGTGGCGGTGAGCGAGTT
>CAMDBU010000102.1 GCA_945889495.1 Syntrophobacter sp. SbD2
GTTTTGCTCTGTGGGTGCGACTACGTGACCAAGTCGCTGCTCATCGGCGCCGAGGACTCGATCGGAGAATATTTATGATCTCTCGTCACCGCCTCGCACTGATGCCTAGCGTTTTGTGAAAATCGGACTTCTACCACGGGCTGCTAGAGATCGGGATGGCGCGTTTGAGGGTTAGTTCTCGATTGTTGCTTTCACACTTCGCCGACGTTGCATCGCTCAGCCCCTGATTTTCATCTCCGACGCGAGAATCTTACCGTCCGGTGAGCCCTTCCAGATCACGTTGCGCGCCACGCCGTACAGTTCGGCCAATGTGTAGAGCGGCGCGAAGGGCACGTCTTCCATGAGAATGCGGCCGGCCTGGTGGAGAATCGCCAGGCGCTTCTTGTGATCGCCGGTGCGTTGTTCTTCGTCGATCAACTTGTCGAATTCTGGATTGTTGTAGTTGATGCGCTTGGAACCGCCGGTGCGAAAATATTGTTCGAAGTAGACATCGGCGTCGCTGCCGTTGCTACCGGCGTAGTAAAACGGCAGCTTACCGCCGTTGACGCCGTCCTTGCCCCAGTAGATGGCGTACTCTTGCGCTACTAATTCAGCCTTGATGCCGACCTTGCCCAACTGATCGGCGATCACTTCGCAAACCTCTCTGCCTTTGAGATGGCGGTCGGGGGCGAAGTAGAGCTTGGTCTCAAGGCCGTTGGGGTAACCGGCTTTGGTTAGTAACTCGCGGGCTTTGCTCGGATCGTAGGGATAGCGCTTGATCTTCGGGTCGAAGCCGACCCAGTTGGAGCCCAGCGGGCCGTTCACCACCGCGCCATGGCCGTCGAAGATATGTTTCAACATGACATGGGGATTGAGCGCGTAGTTGATCGCCTGGCGCAGGAGCTTGTTGTCGAAAGGTTTCAGCGTCACGTTCATGCCGAGAAAATACATGCGAAAGCCGACCGTCTTCTCAATCCGGTTGCGCGCATGCTTGGCGATGCGGTCGATATCTTCGATGGGGACGTTGCTGATCAGATCGGCCTGCCCGGCCAACAGTCCGGCCACCCGCGCCGATTCTTCCTTGACGCCTTTGATGATCACCTCGCGAATTTGCGGCTTGGGGCCCCAGTGATCGTCGTTGCGCCGCAGCACCAGGTTGCCGCCGCGTTGCCAGCTGACGTATTTGTATGGCCCGGTGCCGGCGGTGGCGTTGTCCAGATCGTCGCCGTATTCCTTGGAGAGAATGAAGCGGGTCTCCAGCCGGGAAAGCAAAAGCGCGTTGGCAGTCTTGGTGGTCAGCACGACGGTGTAATCGTCGGGCGTGTCGACCTCGACGCCTTGCACGTAGGCGCCCTGCAAACTGCGCTTGTCGTTTTGCAATTTGTCGATGGAGTAGGCGACGTCTTTCGCGGTAAACGGCGCGCCGTTGTGGAAGCGCACGCCTTTGCGCAAATGAAATATCCACTTGCGCCCCTGAAACTCCCACGACTGCGCCAGCACGCCGACATATTCATTGCGCTCGTAATCCATTTGGATCAGCGGCTCGATCACATGGCGCCAGATCCCGGTGATGCCGCCGCCGCTGTAGCCGTAGGGATGGAGCGAGTCGAGACTGACGCCTTGATAAATGACGATGCGGTCTCGCGACGCGGCCGCCGCCGGGGAAGCCAAGTTTGGCGCGAAGAGGGTCCCGAATCCAAGAGCGGCGCTTCGTCGCAGGAATTGGCGCCGATCGAGAGCGGTGTCATTTTTACCCATTGGAGTTCTCCCACGTTAAATTGAGCTTGTTATTTTCCAGCGACGGTGAACCGCCGGTCCAGCATACGAACGAGGCCAGGCGCGCGTCGCGTCACACCCGGAACGTCCGCTGCGTGCTGTCGGGGAACAGGCTCTCGATAGTCATCGGCGCGGGAATCAGTCCTTGCTCATGCATATAGCGCACGAAGGTTTCGAGGGTGTGGCGATTATTCTCTATCCCGTAGGGCCAGAAGTCCTTGCCCATCAGCTCCATGGTTTGGTAGGCGTGCTCGATCAGGAATGGCAAGCTGAGCGGTAGCGCGCTGGTCTGGGTCAGGTCGGCCATGGCCAGATCCTTGGCTTCTGAGAACGCTTTGAACAGTGTGAACGCGACCCAAGGATTGGCGTCGAGAATCTCTTTCTTGACCACCAGGGTGTGCATGATCGGGAAAATGCCGGTGCGGCGGAAGTAATCACGCTCGACGTCGAACGGCTGCTCGAAGAGCCGCCGCACCGCGCCGCCGCTCCGGTGAAAAGTTGACGGCGTCCTTGCGGTCACCAGCGCGTCGATCTCGCCACGCTCGAGCATTTGCGCCAGCGAGCGGTCGGCGGGCGCGAAGCCGACCTTAACTCCCGCCGGCTCGGCGGGCTCGAAGGGCAGGCGACCGGGCTCTTCCAGTCCGCCTTGCACCCATTCAATGTCGGCGGCGCGCACGCCGTAGTCGTCCGAGAGAATGCCGCGCGCCCACACCGCCGCGGTCATCTGGTACTCGGGTACGCCGACGCGCTTGCCGCGCAGATCCTCAGGGCGGCGAATGTTTGAGCCCGCGTGCACGAAGATGCACGACTGGCGAAAAAAACGCGACGGGAAAACCGGCAGCGCGATGAGGTCGTCGGCGCCGCGCCCGCGGCGCACCACATAGCCGCCGAGGGAGAACTCCGAAGCATCGAACTCGCGGTGCTGCGCCATGCGCCAGAAGATCTCCTCCACGCGCAGCATGAGATAGGTTAGATCGATGCCCTCGGCGCGTACCCGGCCATCGCGCAGCGCTTCGGTGCGATCGTAGTGGCCGGCGGCCAGCGTCATGCGCAACATGATCGACTCATTTGTGGTAAATCGCTTGTCGGCTCAGTCCTGATAGGAGGTGTCCTCGCCATCGAGCACGCGCAAGAGGCTCGACCAAGCGCGCTCGTCGCCGGATGGGCGGTTACCGGACGCGGCGATGACTTCGTCGGCGGGCATGGTCAGCGGCACGCCGGCCGACTGCGCGAGGATCTGAAACTGACAGGCCTTCTCAAGATAAAAGGCCGCGAGGAACGCTTCGCACACGGTCTTGCCCGTCGTGATTCCGCCGTGGTTGCGCATGATCATCACCGGCTTCTCGCCCAGGTGCTCGACCAGGCGCGCGCCCTCGGCCGGATCGGTGGCGGCGCGGCCATAGTCGTGGTACGCGGTCTGTCCCTGAAACCGCAACGCGGCCTGCGAAATCGGCAACAGCCCGCACTGGAGCGCTGACACCGCCGTGGTGTAGGGCGCATGGGTATGAAACACGCAGTTGATGTCCGGGCGCGCCGACAGGATCGAGCCATGGATCGCCACCCCGGCGCGGTTCACCGGCCACTCGCTCGGCCCCACCAGTTTGCCCGCGAAGTCGAGCTTCACCAGGCTCGACGCGGTGATCTGGTTGAACAGCATGCCGTGCGGGTTGAGCAGATACGCCGGCATCGGCCCCGGCAGCCGCAGCGAGATGTGGGTGTAGATCAGCTCGGACATGCCGTACTTGTCGGCCAGCCGGTAGCCGGCGGCCAATTGCACGCGCAGCTCGCGTTCCTCGGCCGATATTTGTCGCTGATCAGTGGCAATCGCCTCCATGACGTACTCCTTCACGCAATCTAATTGTTGGTCGCGAGCCGGTTTCGCACACCCGGTTTCGCTGACGCGAGCTATAACGCCACTCCGGAGAGCTGTCAAATGAATTGACAGAGATTGCATGACCCTCGACAATACCGGCACGGCCAACCGTTGCAGAGTTTATCGACCTGCTCTACATTCGCGTGGTAAAGAAAATTTGTCAGCGGCAGCGAGACCAAAGCCGTACCGGAGGATTTATGGATTACAGCCGTTTTTCACACGTGAGCCTCACGCCGTTTGAAATGTGGGTGCAGACCGAAGGCCTGCAAGTTATCACGACCCATTCCATCCCGAGCATTTACACAGTCGAGTTAGAGGAGTGGAAGCGCACCGGTTGCAAGGGCGCGCTATTGGACATGACCCACGAGCCGTCCGAGAAGGTCATGATCAACAACCAGGGGACCACCCGTTATCTTATCGAGATTCCGCCGGGAGGCACCTTCAAAGCCGAAAAACATCTGTACGAAGAGATTTATTACGTCGTCAAAGGGCGCGGCGCCACCGTGGTCTGGAACGAAGGCACGCCCAAGCTGACTTTCGAGTGGGAGGAAGACGCCTGCTTCGCCATCCCGCTCAATGCCTGGCACGAGATCCATAACGGCAGCGGCTCGGAATCGGTGCGGCTCTACGCCGCCACCAATATGCCGGCGCCGTTCAATCTCTACGGCAGCCCGGAGTTCGTCTTCAACTGCCCCTACACGTTCAACGACCGCTTCGACCCCAACGACGAAACCTACTTCAGCCGCAAGGCGACCAAACTCGAAGACCGGCTCTTGCAGTCCAACTTCATTCCCAGCGTGACCAACTTGGCGCTCGACAACTGGGCCTACCGCGGACCGGGAACCAACATGCATACCATCATGTCCGGCGGCCGTTTCGTCTGCCATATCTCGGAATTCCCTCCGGGGAGCTACAAGAAGGGCCATGGCTTCGTCGACGGCCAGGCGGTGGCGCCAAGCAGAACCGGCCTCGTCAACGAGAACAGCTATCTGTTTCTCAGCGGCGATGGCTACGATCTGCAGTGGAAGCCTCATGCCCATCCGGCGCCCGGGGTACCCTTCGAGCGCTTCAACTTCAAGCGCGGCACGCTGATGACCAACGGCCAGGCGGGACACCAGCATTTCAATCCGGGCAACGAGCCGGCTCGCTACCTCGTCCTGCGTTACGGCAACGACCGCTTCGGTCTGCGTGAAGGTCAGATGCCGCCGAAGAAAGTGCGGCGCTCGGATAAGCCGCAGCTCGAATACAAAGACGAGCAGCCGGAGATCCGCGCGCTGTTCGACGAAGAGTGCCGCAAGCGCGGCACCAAATCGGTCATGTCGTCATTATGAACGCCAGTTAAGACCAAGATCAGATCGAGTTTGGCAATCCCAAAATGGGAATGTACGATCGCACCACGAAGTGTTTCATGAGCTTACGCTCGTTTGCGGACAATGAAATGGCTGATTTTTATCCACAGCCGCACTAACCTAATTTGTCATTCCCGCGCCGGCGGGAATCCAGGCTTATTCTGCGGCGAATTAACCTGGATACCCGCTTTCGCGGGTATGACGGAAACTGGTGGCGATTCAATGCGCAGAACATCCTTAGGCAAATACTTTCGAAGGAGGAACGAAGGGTTCGGAGGATTTATTTTTCCGAACTTCGTAAACTTCGCGTCCTTCGTGGTGAAAAACTCTTTCCCATCTGCAATGACCTCGGCCACCTATCTCAGCGCGCCGGAATGCCGCCGGGATAAATCTGCTTTAGAAATCCTTCGTCGACAATTTGTTTGATAAACCGCTCGTCGACAAACTCCGAGATAAATGTTTCCGCCGGCCGGCCCGATACTCCCAGCTGCTCCAAAATAACCTTTACCCCTTCCGCATTGGGATGCGGCACCGGTTCCATGTAGCGGGTGTCGGATTCGTAGCTATGCTGCAAGACCGCCGGATCGGATACCCGGGTGTATTTCTGCAGAACCGCTTTGGCTTCGTTGGGGCGCGCTCGGATGTAGGCGATCGCTTCGACGATGCCAGAGAGAAAACTGCGCATGCGCGCCGGCTGTTTGGCCAGATAGGGGCGCATCACCGAGGTGCAGTTGCCGGCGTAGGGAATGTTGAAGTCAGCGAGTTCGGCCAATGCCTTGAAGCCGGCGGCGAGCGCTTGGCGATCGTCCGGCGCGGTGGCGAAAATCGCGTGCACGCGGCCGTTGACCAGAGCGGCGAAGGCGGCGCTGGTGGAGCCGGCGTAGATGAGCGAAATATCCTGGCCCAACTTCATGCCCTGGCGCGCGATGAACAGCTTGGCGGTAAAATCGCTGCCCGAGCCGGGATTGGCCACGGCCAACACCTTGCCGCGTAGATCGGCGACTTTTTGAATCCCCGGCGCGACCATGACCTTCGAGGCCAGCTTATGAACCACGCAAGACGTGATCGCGACATCGCCGCCGCTCAAGCGCATCTGCACCAAGGGCGGTCCAACGGAAAAGTAATATTGAATATCGCCGCTGAGCAACGCCGACCGCCCGGCGGCGCGCGGCAAATAAATCGGCCGCACCTGCAAGCCATGTTTGTCAAAAATTTTCGCCTCGGCGCCGACCCAGAGCGGCAGGTTCGACCCGGATAACGAGCCATGGCCAACCAAAATCGACGGCCGTTCTTGGCCGTAAGCCGCGATTGCCCAGAGCAGAACGAATGACGCAAACAATTTGCTGACTCTAATCCGCCATCGGTGACAATTCATTTTCAACCCTCGACTTCCGGTACAGTGGATACTCAATCGACTCAAACCACCCGCATCACACGCTTCCCTTGCATGAGTTCGACATCATGATTGGGAAACGCCAGATCGGGCCGCGACGCGGTGGCCAGCGCGCGATCGAGCGCGGCGACGGTGTCGCCGAGATCGTAGTACCAACCGACCGGATGATGATCGCGGATATTTTTAAAAGTGTAGGCGATGTCGCCGCACAGCACCGCTTTGCCGGCGGCGGTGTCGAGCGCGATCATCTGCGAGCCCGGCGTATGGCCGCCGACCTTGAGTAAATCTAATCCTGGATAGAGTTCACGGTCGCCGTCGATCAGTTCGACCCTTCCTTCACTCAGTAATTTTTCCAAGCCCGGCCGCACCTTCGGACGAATCTGGCTGTCGAGAATTTTATGGCGCATTTTCGGCCCGGTCCAGAACTCGAGCTCAGCCTTCTGAATGACGAATTTGGCGTTGGGAAAATAATCGAAGCCGGTGAAATGATCTTGGTGAAAGTGGGTGACGATGACCGTCTTGATCTGGTCGGCTTTGACGCCGGCCTGAGCGAGCAACTTAGGCGGCTCGATGAACTGTTTGCCCTGCGCCCATTCCGGCGCCACGTAGTCGGGATGATAACCGGTATCGACGACGATCGGCCCCTGCGGTCCATCGATGAGCCAGAAAATATAACCCACCGGTTTGTCGCGATCCACGTCGCTACGCAGGCAGGGCATGATCCCCGACCGCCACCAGCTCTCGCTCATCCCGACCATCATCGCATGCACCGAATGATTCGCGGCCATGGTTAGCTTCCTTTCGCCAAGTGCAGCGCCAACATACCCCCAGCCCGGAAAGCGCGTCAATGGCGATGGGGTCATTTCACTTGCGCCTCCGCGGAAGTTCCTTTAGCATTGCCAACGATTAGTTGACCCGCTTCCCGCCGACGATGGCGACCTTCGGCTGCGCGGTCGCACGTCGCCGATCAGTCATGAAACGTCTTGTAAAAATCGCCGCGTTCATCGCTCTCACGGCGATTCTTTTTGTCATCGTTTGCGTGGTGTCTTTCGCCCATCTGGCGCGGGTGGGTGAGCTGCGTAAGTTTCTCATCGCTGAGATCGAGCAGAGCACCGCCCTCAAAGTCAGTTTGGGCGATGCCGATGTTGAATTCGGCTGGGTCACCGGCGTGGCCTTTCGCGACGTGACCATCGGTTTAACCGATAGCGCCAAGCCGGAGATCGCCGCCGAGCGGGTGACCGCGAGGGTGGCGTTGTTGCCGCTGCTCCAGCGCAAGGTGATTTTCTACGAGGTTCGTTTGCAGCGCCCGCGCGTGGCGCTGTTGGGCGATGCCGAGGGGCGCTTGCCGCTAGTCGACAAGCTGCTCAACCTGCCGCTTCTCAAGCGCCAGGATCAGCAGTTCTCCCTCGATCTCCAGAGCGTTAAAATTTATCACGGCGCCATCGACTACTCGGATGGGCGCAAGACCGCGAGCCTGGGCGAATGGCATCTGCGCCAGGCCGATGTCGCCATCGAGCGCGTGCGCGGCCAGCGGCTGATCGAGTTCATGAAGGACTTGCTGCAACGCCAGCCGGCGCAGCCCGCCGGGGCGGCGTTGGCGTTCACGATTACCAGCCAGATCGATAAGGACAACCAACTGATGGGGCTCAAAGCCGCTGGCCGTTTGGTGTTTCCCCAGGAAGCGCTGGAGTTGCGCCAGGCGCGCTGGAACGCCGATGTCGAGCTGGTGGATTTTCCCGCGACCTTGATCCAGAGCCAGCTCGCCGCCCATGTGCCGATCAAGTCGGCGAGCGGCCATCTCGGCCAGCGCGTGCATGTCGAGGGCTATCCCGACAAGGCGCTGCGGCTCAAAGGCGATGTAGAATTCAAAAACATTTTTCTCGACGCGCCGGAACTGCTACTGGCGCCGCTCACTGGCGCCAATGGCCGGACCAGTTTCGAGGTGGACTGGAGCCCGGAACAGCTCGATATCAAACGCGCCGATCTGCGCATCGACGAGGTCAAATTTTCCTTGGCGGGAAGCCTGCGCGGGCTCGGTAGCGCCGAACCGCATTTACAATTGCAGCTGTCGCAGCTGTCGGCGCCGCTAGTCGCGCTGCGGCGTTATCTGCCGTTGCGCGTCATCGACTCGCCGCAGTGGGAAAAAAGTTTGAGCTCGATCCAGAGCGGCCGGGTGGATTTGAAGAGCCTCGGTATTGACGCGACATTGGGCGAGCTGCGCCGGCTGGCCCAGACCGGCATCGGTAAGCAGCTCTGGTTCGACGCCGAGCTGCGCGATGTCTCCGGCAGCTTGGTCGGCCGCGGCACTCTGCCGCTGCGCGGCGTCTCGGGCCGGGTGAGTTTGCTGGATGGCAAGTTAAAGGTGCGCGATCTCAAGGGCGCCTACGGCGATTCCCAACTGCTCAATGTCGACGGCAGCTACGATCTAACGCCTGGCGGCCGCGGCGCTTTCGATCTGGCGGCGCGCGGCGATTTCAATTTGGCCGAGTTGCGCGATCAATTGAAAGCCGAGTTTATTTCCGAGCGCGCCGCCAAGATCGCCACGTCGATTCGCGAACTGGACGGCCGCAGCCGGGTCGATCTGACGGTGAAACGCGCGCCCAATGAAGCGCTCCAGTTCACCGGCAAAGTCGCCCTCGACAACGCCGCGCTGCGTTACGACGATTACGCCTTGAGCGAGATCAAAGGGGACCTGGTGTTTTCGCCCAAGGAGATCAAGGGCGAAAAAATTCGCGCCCAGCTGAGCGGCTCGCCGGTGCAGGTGCAAGTGTCGCTCAAGGACTATGCCGCCGATAGCGGCAGCTTCGATCTCGGCGTCGAGTCCACCGGCGTGCGCACCGGCGTGGTGACGCATTTATTGTTGAACAACGGCACGCTCAACGATCCCGGTATCGTGCGCGGCGCGGTGCGTTACCGCGGCGCTTTCGCAGACCGGAGCACGCATAAATTCACCGGCGATCTGGAACTGACCAACGTGCAGCTGTCGGTCAAGCCATTGTTACAGCCGCTGCGCGAACTCAACGGCAAGATCAAGATCGACGAGAGCGGCATCGACTTCATCAACCTCAAAGCTTTGCTCGCCGGCGTGCCGGCCAACGCCAGCGGGCGCTGGCGCTACGCGGCCAAGCCGCAACTACTGTTCGACTTCAGCGCGCCGTTTTTGGACGTGACCCACTTGATCTCGCAGATCGACCCGGAGCTCGGCGAATTTTACGCCAACCTCCAAGCCGAAGGAAAATTCACCCTGGCCAAGGGGCGGATCAAAAACTTCGAGTTCGGCGATCTCAAGACCGAAGCGACCATCGACCGGCGGGTCTGGCGCTTGAACAATATGACCGCGCAATCCGCCGGCGGCACCATCGTCGGTGCGACGACGATCGTCGACCGGCCGGAAACTCTCGGCGTGACGGCCGAGCCCAAGGTGCAGGGCGTGCCGGTGCAGTCCTTTCTCAAGTGGTTTGGCGTGACCAATACCGAGATGACCGGGCGCGTTAACATTACCGGCAAACTCGAGACCATCGGTAAGTCCGATACCGAACGCAAACAAAATTTGCACGGCGCCTTCAATCTACGCATCGAGGAGGGCACCATCAACCGCATGCGCATCCTGGTGCAGATTCTCAACCTGCTCGATTTGTCGCGCTGGTTTACCTTGCAGCTGCCCGACCTGACCAAACAAGGGATTCGCTTTCGCGCCATCACCGCCGACTTCAAAGTCGACAAGGGCGTCTATGTGACGGAAAATTTAGTCGTCGATAGCAGCGACTTGCGCATGAGCGGCACCGGCAAGATCGATGTGCCCAACGACGAGATCGATCTGGTGCTCGCCGTGCGTCCCTTTGCCGGTATCGAGTCGGCGTTCAACCAAGTGCCGATCTTGGGCCGCGGCGTCGCCGAGATCATGAATTCCTTCCTGGTTGGCAGCTTTAACATCAAAGGCCGCATCGACGAGCCGACCATCACGCCCATGCCGTTGGGAACCCTATCGGAAATGTTCTGGGGCGTGCTCGGCATCCCGAAAAGTATCCTGACCCTCGGCGACGGCGACAAAAAAGAGCCGCCGGCCAAGACCCCGGCAAGCAAATGACCGCCAAGTTGACGCTCTACACGCGCCGGGATTGTTGCCTATGCGATGAGATGAAGTCGGTGATTCGCCAAGTCGCCGTGGCTATGCCGCTGGAGCTGGAAGAAATCGACATCGACGGCGACGACACGCTGCGCGCGCAGTACAACGATCAAGTGCCGGTGCTGTTTGTCGACGGACGCAAGGCGTTCAAGTATCGGGTGACGGAACGGCAGTTAAAATCGAAGCTCGGCCGCGGCGCCGGTTTGTGGCGGAAATATGGATTCCAACGCTAAGACGGTCAAAAGACCCAAGTGGAGCTTGCGGAGCAGTTTCTGGCTCATACTCTCGGTTCGAAGAGGTCGGAAGGTTTTCACCACAGAGCTCACAGAGACCACAGAGAAAAAATATTTCTTCCCTCCCCCACCCGATACTCTGTGTTCTCTGTGCCCTCTGTGGTGAATTAATCCGATTACGTCGGCGGTCGCCGTAGTCCAGGGCCGGCGCTGGCGCGGCAAGCTCGGCGCGGCGGCGTTGAGCGCTCTTGCCGCCACCGCGATGAACATGTTTTGGATATATCTGGTGGTGATTGCCGGCTACGCGCTGTCGAACTATTTCGCTAGGAGTTAACTCCAGTTCCAGACCAAGGAGGCCATTCACATGATCGGTCTTGTCGCGAGTTTCATTATCCTGTGGTTAGCGTTGGCCGTCACTCCGATGGCAAACGCCGCCGACCGGCTCATCGGCGTGCAGTCGGCGCGGGTGATGTCGCAGTCGATGCCGTGGATCGCCGAGGAGACCGGGATTTTTCGCAAGTACAATTTGGAGTTTCCCTTGGTCTACATCGGCACCTCGCCGTTGGCCACCGCGGCGATGTTGGGCGGCGAGGCGCAACTGATGATCGACGGCGGCGTCGGTCTGGTGCGCACGGTGGTGGGCGGCAACAACGATTTGGTGTTTATCGGCGGGGTGAAGAATGTTTTGACCCAGAGCATTCTCGCCAAGCCAGAGATCAAGCGGCTGGAAGATTTGCGCGGCAAGAAAATCGGCGTCACGCGCATCGGCGCGACTACTCACTACTTCGCTCTGCAAGCGTTCAAGCGGCGCGGCATGGAAGCGGGGCGCGATTATTCCATGGTCCAGACCGGCGGCGCGCCGGAAATGCTCGCGGCGTTGCTGTCGGGCGCCATCGACGCCGGCACCATGTCGGCGCCCTGGGACGCGCGGGCGATTTCCCAGGGCTACAGCTACGTCGTCTATGGCCCCGATCTGCGCATCGCCAACGTCGCGGTGTCGTTGATTACCCGGCGTGCGTTCATCGCGCAAAACTCGCCGCTGCTTGGCCGCTTCATGCGCGCCATGGCCGAGGCGGCGAAGATATTACACAGCGATAAAGAAATCGTCTTCAAAGTCCTCAGCAAATATCTGCGCATCGACGACCGCAAAGTGCTCGACCAAGCCTACAGCGCCGAGATCAAAGCCCTCGAACCGCGCCTGGAGCTGCGCATGGAAGCGGTGCAAGCGATCCTAGACGACATCGCGCCGACGGATGCGCGGGCGCGCAAGTACAAAGCGCAGGAGATGTACGATCGGCGTTACTTGGACGACATGGAAAAGAGCGGCTTTATGGACAAACTGTGGGGCGGCGCGGCGGCGCGCTGAACGTCGAAGCTCTGGCCAAGCGCAGAGTGAGTTCTTTACCGTGGCGCGCAGACAAAGTTTTCGATTGGAACTTGAGCGGGGTCGGGATCTAGGGTTCGATTAAAGCAGGTTCTTCATCATACCTGTCATGCGCCGATGGCCAGGGCGCTGCGATAATAGGCGAGATCGACATACTTCCGCACCGGCGGAACGGGTCGGGTCATATAGCCCAGTTCGGCTCGCAACTCGATCGTGGCCAGAACTCCGGGCAGATTGACGGCCGCTCTGGGGTACAGGCCGTGCCGTGGATCGAGTAGCGCATCGAGTGTGCGTTCGGCGACGCTTCCCTGAATGTCGTTGTGGCGCGCCAGTATGTCGAGGCAAGCCGGGCGATTCTCGCTCGCGAAACACCACTGGGTCGCTTCCGTGTAGGCGCGGATGTAACCAATCATTCGATCGGGATTGCGCTCAGCCCAACTCCGGCTCGCGGCGCCGCAGGTGCCTTGGTAAGTCGGGATCATCTCGAAATCGCGCGCCAGCAGATGACCACCGGCGCTCAGGGAATTTTCGACGAAAGGTTCGGTCAACAGAGTTGCGCTGATTCGGCCATCGATTAAGGCCTCATAGCGGCTTTGCCAACCGCCGACCTCGAGCAATTCATAATCGTCTCTGGCAAAGCCGCGGTCCTGGAGCCATTTTACCAGCACTAAGACGAGGCCGCTGGTTTTGGCGTCGACACCAATGGATTTGCCGCGCAGTGAGTTGACGGCTGGGCAGTCCGGCGCGCCGACCAAACTGAAAAGACCGGGATGAAGACCCATGAAGATGAACAAGTCGGAGCCGTCGGTGCTTTCGACATCGGCGATCACGTCGTCGGCGCCGGTGTGGCCAATGTCGCACCGGCCGGCTCGCAGCGCCGCGCTGAGAAACAGCGAGCCCGGCGTGTAGTCGGCTTCAACCCGCAGCCCGTGGCGGGCGAAAATTCCGCTTTCGACGCCGGCATGCACCGGCAAGTTGTAGGCGGCGCGAAACTGCAAGAGTTTGATGGTTTCGAGAAAATTCATGGGGCTGGGTCTCGTTTCACTCTTTGCTCTTATCACGGTGGGCGGGAAAGTTGAATCAAGTTAAAATCGCGAGCGGGGTTTGAACCCCGCTCGCGACCAAAGGGGATGCTTGCCCCCTTTGGAAACCCCATTTAATTGTGCCCGCCTCAAGAGGCGGGGTTTAATGTAATCAAAAGGCGCGGCCAGCTTGACAAGCCCTGGGGATTCCCATTACTGCTCGATAAACCATTGGAGGTGAACTCATGCCGTTAAAAGTGATGCGAATCGAAGATGCGCCGATCAAACTGATGCGCTGGGACCGCGGCAAGGCGCTCCGTCTGGTCGACGAAGCGGACGGCGCGCACAACGTCGACGTGCATATCAATCTGATCAACGTCAACTCGGGCCCGGGCCCGACGCACTATCACGCCAAAGCGGAAAATATTTACGTCGTCCTGGAAGGCAACGTCGAGGCGATCGTCGAGGGAAAAAGGTATTACCTCGGTCCCGGCGAGGTCGCCTTTATCCCGCCTGGGGTGCGCCACCAGGCCGGCAATTGCGGCGACAAGATCGCCCGCGTGCTGGAGATCTACGCGCCCGCCGGCGAGGATTTTCACATCGTCGACGATGCCGAGAATAAACCGCGTTAACCGACTAACGGGGTCGTGAAAATGCAATTTGGCGTGTTATTGCCGCACTTTGGCAAGACCACTTCGCCGTCACGCATCATCGACGGCGGCAAGCTGTGCGAGGAATTGGGATTCGATGCCATCTGGGTGCGCGATCACTTGATCTGGAACCCGCATGGCATGGAGCGGGCCGGCTTAAGGTTCGTCGAACCCTTCGTCACGCTGGCGGCGGTCGCCGCCGTGACGAAAAGAATCACCTTGGGCACCGCGGTGCTGGTGCCGGTGCGCTGGCCGCTCAAACTCAGCCAGGACCTCGCCAGTCTCTCCTATATCACCGGCGGCCGAGTGATCGCCGGGATCGGTTTGGGATTCAATCCCGAGGAACTCGCCACGGTCGGCATGCGTCTCGAGGATCGCGTCGACATCATGCGCGAGACCGTCGAGATCGCGCGCTTGATCTGGCAAGAAGATGACGTGTCCTATAAGGGCAAGGTGTTTTCCTTCGATCATGTCACCATCGAACCCAAGCCGGTTGAACCGATCCCGATCTTCGGCGGCGGCAGCACCCGCGCCGCGATCCGGCGAGTGGCCGAGTATTGCGACGGTTGGATCCCCGGCCGGGTGCCGCTGGCGACTTTCGACGACCGGGTAAAATATTTGCGCCAGATCACCGATCGGAAAATTATTCTCGGCAATATTCCCATCACCCGGATCGAGAAGGATCGTCGGAAAGCGCGCGACAGCGTCGACGTCGCCGCCCTCGCCGAGAGTTCGGAAGGCAGCAGCCACTGGATCAAACCGCCGTCGGGAAAGTTCCAAACCATCGAAGACCTGGAAGGATTGTTGATCGTCGGCAACCCCGACGACTGCGCCGCCGAGATCGAAAAGTACCGCGCTCGTGGCGTCGAGCATTTGGTTTTCGACCTAAGACTGCAATACGATCGCTTCGAAGAGAGTTTAGAGCTGATCAGCAAAGAACTTCTGCCGCGATTTCGTTAAGCCACCGGCGCCACGACGGCCGGCAACGAGAAAGAAAATAGTGTTCCGCTACGCCCACCGCCGCGCGGGCGCGGGAAATTAAGCCGCAGAAGCTTTACGACCGGCGCTACTTGGACGAGCTGGGAAAGAGCGGTTTTATGGACAAGCTGTGGGGCGGTTCGAAATGAACTTAGACGCGGTTTCGCTGACCCGAGAGCTACTGTCGTTCAACACCGTCAATCCGCCGGGCGATGAGCGCGACTGCGCTCACTTCGTCGGCCACCTCTTGGAAGCGGCGGGCTACCAAACCAACTACTACGAGTTTGCCGACAAGCGCGCGACGTTGATCGCCCGGATTGGCGGCAGCGGCGATAAATTGCCGCTGTGCTTCACCGGTCACTTGGACACCGTTCCATTGGGCGTGGCGCCATGGGCGCGCGATCCATTGGCGGGCGAGAGCGCCGGCGACAAACTCTTTGGCCGCGGTAGCTCGGATATGAAGAGCGGTGTGGCGGCGATGGTAGTGATGGCGCTGCGCGTGGCCAAGTTGCCGGCGCGCAAGTCTGGTGTGATTCTGGTTCTCACAGCCGGTGAGGAGACGACCTGCGAAGGGGCGCACTATGTCGCCGGATTGGACGGCGTGCTCGGCCGCGCCGGCGCCATAGTTGTCGGCGAGCCGACGGCCAACGCGCCGCTGATCGCGCACAAGGGCTGCGTGCGCTACGCGATTAACTTCAAAGGCGTGGCAGCCCATGGTTTCATGCCGGAGCAAGGCGTCAACGCAATTTACCGCGCGGCCGAAGCGGTGCGGCAGCTCGCGGCCCTCGATTTCGCGGTGCCGACCCATCCATTTCTCGGCAAGCCGACGCTGGCGGTGACGATGATCAACGGCGGCACGGCGATCAACATGATCCCGGCGCAGGCGACGATCTCCCTCGACATCCGCACTTTGCCGGGACAGACGGAACCGGAAATCCGCCAGAAGCTCATCGCCGCGTTGGGAGACGACGCCGAGTTTCAGCTGATCCATGGCGCTGCGAGCGTCGGCAGCGATGCCAATCATGAATGGGTGCAGCAAGTGTACGCCATCATGCACCGCCTCACCGGCACGCAGCCGGTGCCCGCCGGCGCAACCTATTTCACCGACTGCTCGGTCCTAACTCCCGCCTACGGCAATCCGCCGACGCTCATCCTCGGCCCCGGCGAGCCTGAAGTGGCGCATAAGACCGATGAGTATTGTTATCTGTCGAAGATCGAGTTGGCGCTGGAGGCGTATCTGGCGATCGCTAAGGAATGGTGCGCGCTCTAGCGCGGCGGGATTAACAATGCAACGCGAGCTGCGAAACCTTTCTTATCTTGAACCGTTATGCCCAGGGCTATACAATCTTTCACGTATTCAATGGAGGCACCGGTGGAAGAAGCGAAGATTTTGAAAAACGGGCAACTGGCTATCCCGAACCAGATTCGCAAGAAGTTTGGTTTGAAACCGGGCGACTCCGTCAAATTTTTCGATTATGACGGCGCCATTCACATTATACCTTCCGTCAAAAACCCAGTGAAACAGGCCATTGGCATACTTCCCCGGCGGCCGTCGTTGGGCGGCAAACTTCTGAAAGCTCGGGCAAGGGAGTGACCCGTTGGCCGGGAGAATCTACGATAGCTTTGCGCTCCTCAAGCTGTTTCAAAAGGAACCGGGGCACCAGAAGGTTGCCAAGCTGTTGGAAGATGACCGCAAAAGTGAAAACTCCCCGCTCATTCAAATCATAAATTTCGGCGAGATCATTTACATAACCAAGAAGGATTTTGGTGAACACGCCAAGCTGCGGGTTATTCGTAGCGTGTTGCAGATGGGGTTTCGAATCATTTCCGCTGCCGATGACCTGGTCTACCAAGCTGCGGAATTGAAAGGAAACTACCCGATCTCCTACGCCGACGCATTCCTACTGGCAACCGCCATTCGGGAAAATGCCGTGATTGTGACTGGTGATCCCGAGTTCAGAAATGTTGAATCGCTGTGTCAGATCGAATGGGTGTGAAAAGCAAACCCGATAGATTCGATGGGGCCTGCTCCCGAGTTGAATCGTCGCGTTATAGAGTGTGCTGGCCCACCGATCCGCTGGTTCGTCATGGTTTTGTCTCCGATGTTCTTGCTGACAACTGATCGCTGACGGCTGACCGCTATCATCGAATCACCCGATCCGCCCGCACCAGGACATTGGGCGGGATCGTCAGGCCGATTTGCTTGGCCGCTTTGGGATTGATGATGAAATCGAACTTGATCGGCTCCGACATCGAGCCCTCGGCCGGCTCGGAAACCTTCGCCCACCAATGTGCTCCGGCGGCGACATTCACAGGCCAAGAGACTGGCGCAGTTTTAAGTCGAAGGCTTGCATCTCCGGTTTCGGCATAGTGCCAACTTTCCGCTGGATCATCGATTGCTTGATCGTTCGGAATATTCCGGTCGCCAGCGATGGGAAAAGTAGCCCGGCGCCCTTCCAGTCGGCGATGAGATGATCGCCGGCCAGACGGCGTCTGGTGTTGCTTGTGATCGCCGCGACGATGATTTCTTGGCGCGAGCGGTTGTAAGCCACGGAACTGATGGCGACAGCGGGCCGGAGTTTTGTTCCCGACTCATCCGAGAAGACGAAACCAACCAAGACGATATCGCCTCGGTTATAAACGGTCATAGGCGGCATCCTTAGGATTGTCCCACAGCTCAGCTAGTACCGGATCGGACTTAGCCGTCAAAGTCATCGCCCCGTCATCTTCCTCGCCGAGATCTTCGCGAAGTTGTTCTTCGATCGCCTCCAGCACGTACCGTTGCACCGAAAGATCGCGTTTGGCCGCCGCCAGGCGAAGGCGCCGCCGCACCGCCGGAAGCACGTCGACACTGATCCGCGGTCGTTTGGGCGAAGACTGCATTGCACGTCCCATAATGGTTCACCTCCTGACAAAACGTTCTCATGGCGCCCATCATGGTGTCAATGACACCGCCGCGTGCGCTTTCAACTCTTGAACTTATTTAATCACCCGGTCCGCCCGCACCAACACATTGGGCGGAATCGTCAGGCCGATTTGCTTGGCTGCCTTCAGATTGATGATGAATTCGAACTTTTTCGGCTGCTCGACCGGCAGATCTGCTGGCGTCCTGCCCTTCAGAATCTTATCCACATAAGTGGCGGCGCGCCGAAACGAGTCGGAATAGCTCGGGCCGTAGCTCATGAGCCCGCCGTCTTCGACAATTTCTAGAAAAGGGTAGATCACTGGGAGCCGGTTCTTTACGGCAATTTCGACAACCTGTGTCCGATGAGAGTTTATCACCGAGTTCACCAGCACGATGACTGCTTCAGCACGCCCCTTGTTGACGGCTCGGAATGCGGTCTCAATATCGTTGGGACTCAGCACGTCGAAGTATTGAAGTTTTATTCCCAACGCGCCCGCGGCGAGTTCCACCTCTTTACGCATTTGCCCGTTGCCTGGGTTGGTTGATATGCCGAGGACAGCCACGCGCGAGAGCTTGGGAACGATCTCCTTGAGAAGCTCTAAATGCTTTCCGCTGATCTCCGGCGCGAGGGTGGACAGTCCAGTAATGTTTCCTCCAGGCCGCGCCAGGCTGGCGACGAACCCGGTACCAACCGGATCGGTATCCTGTGCCATCACAATGGGAATCGTAGCAGTTGCTTCCTTCGCAGCGCGGGTCGAGCCTGGACCTCCACTGAGGATGACGTCAACCTTGAGACGCACCAATTCGGCCGCGAGCGCGGGAAGACGATCAAGTTTGTTTTCTGCGTATCGATACTCAATGGCAATGCTTTTCCCTTCCACATACCCCAGCTCGCGCAGACCCTGGCGGAACGACTCGATGCGCGCCGAGACGGCGGCTGGGGAAACACCACCGAGGAATCCGATCCGGGGGATTTTCGTTGGCTGCGCCTGGACGGGTGCAGCAGCAATCAGCAAGACAGTTGCCAGCAGCCAGAATAGAATAGCTTTCGTCATGAATTGCGCTCCGGTGTTTTTGCTGAAAACTGATCGCTGGATGCTGACCACTGTCATTTGATTATCCTACTCGCCCGCGCCAGCAGATTCGGATCTATGGTCACGCCGATCTGCTTCGCCGTCTTGAGATTGATCACCAGCTCAAACTTCGTCGGTTGCTCCACCGGCAGGTCGGCGGGCTTGGTGCCTTTAAGGATTCTGTCCACGTAGTAAGCAACGCGCCGATAGCTGTCCGTTAAGTCCGCCCCGTAGGACATGAGCCCGCCGGCATCGACGTACTCTCTGTTGGTATACATCGACGGAAGCCGGCTCTTTATGGCAAAGTCCGCGATGCGTTTTGCATGAGTGCGCATTAGCGGCCCGCCCGCGGGGTAGAGTCCATCCGGGCGCACCTTGATTAGCGCGGCGAATACTTTCTCGAATCCCCCAACGTCGCGCACCTCCCAAGGCTGCAGCGTCAATCGCAGCGCTTGCGCCGCAACCGGGAGAATCTCTTTCACCTCGATGACACTGGGTCGAAGCGCCGGATCGTAGAGCACCGCGACCCGGGCGACTTTGGCTACGGCTTCTTTGAATACCTCCAGCCGCTTGCCGCCTAATTCTCTGTTCAGGGTTGTCAGGCCGGTGACGTTGCCACCGGGACGGGCAAGACTATTGACGAAGCCTGCCGCCACAGGATCGGACCCTTGTCCCGTCATAACGATGGGAATCGTCTTGGTCGCATTCTTGGCCGCCTGTATCCACGGGTCCCCCCCTGCTACGACGATGAGATCGACTTTAAGACGAACTAGCTCGTCGGCAAGCTCGGGGATGCGATCGACTTTTCCTTCCGCATAGCGGTATTCGGTGGCGATGTTCTGTCCCTCGACATAGCCCAGCTCGCGCAGAGCCAGCCGGATTCCCTCGGAACGCGTGGAGTCGCTGGCCGCATCGGCCGGCGCTAGATAGCCGATGCGCGGCACTTTCTTCGTCGCCGGCGCCTGGGCGAACGAGGCAGCGGTGAGCAGGAAAGTTGCCAGTAACCAGAACAGAATGGATTTCATCATGGATTTGTCTCCAAGGTTTTTGCTGATCGCTGATTGCTAATAGCTGACCGCTATCACTTAATTATCGTACTCGCCCGCGCCAGCACCTCCGGCGCAATCGTTACGCCGATCTGCTTCGCGCTTGATCACAGATTGTTTTCTTGGCCCGTTACTCTTAATATGTGACCACCTTGTGGCTCAGCAAACTCATCGTCAAAGCGTTCATTGAAGAGAAAGTATGGGAAAAACATCGAGTCACGCGGTCCGAAATAGAGGAAGCGCTGACCCATCGTCGGGCGATCCGATTGCGGCACAGGCAGGACCCCGTTAGAGTTGTTGTGATGGGTGCGACGCTCGCCGACCGGCTCCTCAAAATCATTTTGCAGTTCCATGGCAATGGGCGTTATTTTTTGGTGACGGCCATGGACATGACAGCCAAGGAGAGAAAGCAGCATGGGAAAAAAATCGCAGGCCATCCCTAAATTTGAATCCTGGGCACAGGAGGATGAATTTTGGTCCACCCATGATCTGACGGAACTTGACCTGCAAGAGGACTCAACTCCACTCATGATCGAGCGCGGCGCATTAGGGCGCGTGAAAAAGATCGTAGTGGCCAACCCGACGTCGATACGCCCATGGAAACGAAAGACGGCATAAAAATTACTGCTAAGGGCATGTTTCTGCCGACGGAATATTTCCGCCATATGGCCGAGCGCCTGGAAGTGATCGTTTCGACCGGGCAAATAGTCATTCGCTCGTCGGCGAAGCCAAGCGCTCAAGTTAAACCTCAGCGCAGACGGGTGAAAGAGCGAAAACCCAAGAAATCTTCACGCCTGTAACGCGCCGTTAAACCCACCGTTACGCCCAGTTTGCAGTCAGCCGAGCCCCGACACTCGACCACTATCACTTGATCACCCGATTCGCCCGCGAGAGAAACTCCGGCGAGAGTGTTAGGCCGATCTGCTTCGCCGCTTTCAAGTTGATGACAAATTCAAACTTGGTCGCCTGCTGCACCGGTAGGTCAGCCGGTTTGGCACCTTTCAAGATCTTGTCCACGTAACCAGCCGCGCGACGATAGAGGTCATCGTAGTCCACCCCGTAAAACATGAGGCCACCCTCATCAACAAACTCCTTCTGGAAGTAAATACCCGGCAATCGGTTTTTACTGGCAAGCTCGACGATCCGCGTTCTTTCGCTGAAAAAAGGGCGAGCGGCAGACGTCATAATCCCGCCTACCTGCTTCTGCTTTGCTGTTTGAAAGGCGCTCTCTATACCTTTGGGGTCCGGTTGAGTCTCGATCTCCTCCAATTGCAGCTTAAGTTCCAGAGCCGCAGGCCTGAGCTCTTTCAGTTGTAGGTCTTGTCCCATGCCGCCTCCTGACAACCACAAAAGTCCAACTCGAAGAAGCTTGGGGATTGCGTCCTTGAGTATCTCCAGCCTTTTGGTACCTAGCTCGGGCGATAAGCTTGCGAGCCCCGTGACATTGCCTCCCGGCCGCGCCAGACTGGCAATCAGACCTAGACCGACAGGATCCGCGGCGTTCGTCATCACGATGGGTATAGTAGAAGTCGCTTTCTTCGCCGCCAACGCTGGTGGCGGGGATGTGACCACGATCAGATCGACCTTAAGACGAACTAGGTCCGCCGCAAG
>CAMDBU010000103.1 GCA_945889495.1 Syntrophobacter sp. SbD2
AAATTCCTTCCTTCCCCAGCACATTCGCAAAAAACTCCCTTTCCAACTCCACTTATTGCCATTCTTCGTGCCCTCAAAGCCCGCTTAACCCCGTGCCGTTACGGCGATGCAGAGACTGAGATTGGGGTTTCCGGTCAGGCACTAGTTAGCGATCAGCCGCTGCTGAAACCACAGCAGGCAAGGATAGGCGGCGATCCAGATCCAGAGAAAGCGATTGAGACCGAAAACGCAGCCGTTGACCAGGTGAAACAGCGCGGCAATCGCCAACGCCGCGTGCAAGCCCGTCGCATTTAGCAGCGCCAGCGGAAAAAGTATTTCAAATAGCAGCATCGTCCATGACAGACCGAGCATTAGCGCTGGCTGTTTGGCCAAGGAACGCAGACTTTCGCTAACCGGGTAGGCCGAGACGGCGAAAATATTTTGCAACGCGCGGCCGTTGCGCCAATCCGGGTTACGCACTTTGACCCAACCGGAGATGGCGTAGGACATGACGAGCTGCACCGCCAGATAGCCCACGGCGATCTCCTGCCACTGCCGCGATGGTGCCAAGTGCGATAGCAACAAACAGGTCAGCAACAGCATGCTCATGCGGTCGCTGCCGCCATTATAGGGCCCGTGAAAGCGGTATAGGGCCGCGACGCCGATCAGCAGCAGGAGACTTTCGACAATCAACGGCTCGCCGCTGGCGATAAGCAGGATCGCCAAAACGATCCGTGGCAGGTGTAGCCAGCGTTCGTTTAACGGCGCGGTCAGATGCTCGGCGCTCTGCTGGAGAAAAGCGACCGCCATGAGGACTTCGCTGAAGCGGACGGCGGTGTCTAAACTCATAGCGCGGTGCTAGTGAGCTGTCGTGGTGAAGAGACAAAACTGACGCGCTCAGTAATCTCTTCGCCTTCCCGTTTAACCATTACGATGCGAAACATCAGATAAGTCGGCACCGTGATTGGTTCGCGTGGAATGCCTGCGGCGATCCGCGTCAGCAATTCATCTTCGTGCCAGGCTGAAGGGTCATCAAGCAGCTTCTCGGCGCAAGTCACCATGAATAGCGTTTCGTTCCATCGCGGATTCCATAGCAAACGCCGCAGCGTGGTAGCCACCGACAAGCGATCAGGCCGCGGCCGAAATTCCTGCCAGCGCGGCGCCGGATCGTCAGCTTTGGTAACGATAGCATACTCAATACGCGGCGCCGGCCGGATGTAATCAAAAAACCGCCAGGAGGGAATCAGTGCGGGGAGCAGGTAGCGGAGCATGAGCGCAATCTGCTTCAGTGGCTTGGTTTGACCATGCGGAATAATCTTGAGGTGGCGGAGACGCCGACCAGAACTAACATGCCAGCGAGAATTCCGACAACAATGTCGAGCACCGGCGGCAGGATCGTTTCGAGCATGCCACCGATGCCAGGAATTCCGCCCACGCCATGGGCTAAGCGCTCAATCCAATCATGAGCACCGGGAATTCCGTGGGTAAGAATGCCGCCGCCGACCATGAACATGGCGATGGTGCCGACGATGGATAGGGTTTTCATCAGGTAAGGCGCCGAGTTTACTAGCAGCGCGCCGACTCCGCGCTGGAGTTTGCGCCAAGAATTGTTGCCGCGCTTTTGGCTCAGGTGCAGGCCGGCGTCATCGAGCTTGACGATGCCGGCGACGAAGCCGTAGACACCCACTGTCATCAGGATGGCGATGGCGATCAGCACCGCGACTTGTTTACCGAAGGCGACGCCGGCCACAGTGCCGAGAGCGATGACAATGATCTCGGCGGAAAGGATGAAGTCGGTGCGGATCGCGCCCGAGATTTTCTCTTTCTCGACGGCGACCATATCGACGGCTGGGTTGACCAAGGCCTGCAAGTGCTCCTTGTGATGGGCTTCTTCCGTCGGGTCATGGGAAAACTTGTGAGCGATCTTTTCAAACCCTTCGTAACAGAGATAGGCGCCACCGAGCATGAGCAGCGGTGTGATCGCCCAGGGGATCAACGCGCTGATCGCCAGCGCCGCCGGCACGAGAATCGCTTTGTTCTTAAGCGATCCCTTGGCCACCGCCCAGACCACCGGTAGTTCGCGATCGGTGTGCACGCCGGCCACTTGGTGGGCGTTGAGGGCGAGATCGTCGCCGAGCACGCCGGCGGTTTTTTTCGCCGCGACTTTGCTCATCGCGGCGACGTCGTCGAGGATGGTCGCGATGTCGTCGAGCAATGCGAATAAGCTGCTTCCGGCCACAAATAGAGCCCCCGTGAATAAAATGAGGGCGGGTTTCAAACCCGCCCCTACTTTCGGTATCCGAACTCTGTGTTCTCTGTGCGCTCTGTGGTGAATCTTCCGATCTTACTGTTGGTACGCCGCGCTACGCAGCACGTTGCCAGCCATCTCACCACTCAGTTTGCCGTCGGCGTAAATCACTTTGCCGTTGACGATGGTGTAATGGACGCCTTCGGCGCGCTGGATCAAGCGCTTGGTCGATGCCGGATAATCGTCGGCCCATTCCGGTTCGTAGGCTTTGATGGTCTTCGGATCGAATATCGTCACGTCGGCATGGAATCCCGGCCGTAGCAGGCCGCGCCCTTCGATGCCCCAGATCGACGCGACGTGAAAAGTTAGCTTGTGAATCGCATGTTCCAGCCCAATCATCTGCCGGTCGCGCACCCACATGCCGAGCAAGGTTGTGCAGTAACCGAAGTCGGCGCCGAATTGCACATGAGCGCCGGCGTCGGAGGTGCCGATGACCACGTAGGGGCTTTTCATGATCGTGCTCATGGCTTCGGGATTGAAACCGCGATTGGTGGTCTCGAAGGTGGTTCCCAAGTCTTCATCCAGCGATAGGTCGAGGAAAGCATCGAGAGCATCTTGCTGGCGCAGCGCGGCGACATCGGCGACGCTCTTACCGGCGTACTTGTGATTTTCCGCTTTGATCACCTTCTCGACAAATACCCGGCCCCAGTTTTTATGAAACGACACCGGCCGCGGCGCGGCCATGTCGTCGCGCATCTTTTGCCGGGTATCCGGATCGGCGAAGGCGAGCTTGCGCTGCGGCTCGGGCAGGAACATGAGATTTTTCCACAGCGGAAATTCATCGAAGATTTGCGCGTCTTTCATGGTGAAGTGGCGCATCAGCGGCACGGTATGGGTCAAACCATAGGCTTGATAGCCGGCGGCAAAAGTCTTGGCGATGCCGCTGAGCATGTTCTGCCATAGCTCCGGCTCGCTCTCTTTATATTGCACGCTCTGCCAGACGATCGGCCGGCCGACCCGGCGGGCGAGTTCGTCGTATTGGGGAATCTGCTCGACGCAGTGGCGTCCCATGTTCATCTGAATCACGCCGGCGTTGGAGGCGCTGACCACTTCGCAGAGCGCGAACAGTTCGTCATCGTTAGCTAGCCGGCTGCCCACCGGCAGGCCGTCTTCGCGCATATGGCGCTCGTTGCGATTGGTCGATAGGCCGAAGGCGCCGGAATGCATTGCCTCGCCCACCGCTTGGCGCATCTTGTCGACTTCACTTGACGTGGCTTTTCTTTGCGTCGATTCTTCGCCCATGACGAATTGGCGCACGGCGATATGGCCGACGATGCCGCCGACATTGATACCGACCTGGCCTTCGAGCTTGTTCAAATAATCGCCGTAACTTTTCCAACCCCAGGGCACGCCTTTCTCCAGCGCCACCCGCGGGATCGCTTCGACGCGCACGAAGCTTTTGACGATGGCGTCCTCGTCGCCGTTTTTCACCGGCGCCAGTGCCAGACCGCAGTTGCCCATGACGATGGAGGTCACGCCATGCTGCGGCTCGCAGGTGCCGTAAGGGTCCCAAAGAATCTGCCCGTCCATGTGGGTGTGATGATCGATGAACCCCGGCGAGACGACATAACCGTCAGCATCAATGGTACGCGCCGCCGAGCCATGGAGCTTGCCGATCTCAGCGATCTTGCCATTCTTGATACCGACATCGGCGACGAACGAAGGCAGCCCCGAGCCATCGACCACCCGCCCGTTCCGAATCAACAAATCGTAATCCATCGCCCCTCCGAGTTTGCAATCTGAAATCTGAGATTTGAAATTCGCGTCGCGTCTACGCGACGCGACCCGGTCCATACACCGCTTTACCCGGCCGTGCTCCGGTATGCTGGCCATTATCTATAACCACCTGGCCGTTTACCAGCACATAGGGAATCCCTTTGGGATACTGCTTGGGATTATCATAGGTCGCGGTGTCGGCCACGGTATCGGGATCGAAGAGCACCACGTCGCCCCAGAATCCTTCGCGCAAGAGGCCGCGATCCTTCAGACCCAATACCTGCGCCGGCAACGAAGTCATCTTGCGCACCGCGTCTTCCAGCGTCAGGACGTTTTCATCGCGGCTGTATTTCCCCAGCACGCGCGGATTGGTGCCGAAGCTGCGCGGGTGTGGCTTGCCGGGAAATTTCTGATTGAGCGCGCTGCCGTCCGAGCCAATCGACACCCAGGGCACGCGCATGACCGACTTTACATCTTCTTCGTTCATGGTGTGATGGACGCCGTGGATGAACACGCCTTCTTCGAAAATTAGATCGAAGCAGGCGCTGGTCGGATCTTGTTCGCGAATCTTGGCGATCTCGGCGATGGTCATGCCCTCGAATTTTTTCAGCCGCTCACTGTCCAACCGCGCCGCGACGATACCTTCCCAGCCGCCATGCTCGTCGACATACTGCTTGAACTCGTGATCGTCGATGACGCGCTGGCGAAACGCCGCGCTTTTGAATTGTGAAATGGTCTCGCCCACCGGCCCGTCTTGCACCCAGCGTGGAAACAACCGGCGCCAGGGATGCTGCATGGCGGTGTAGGGATATTGGTTGGCGGTGATCTCCAGACCTTCGCGGCGCGCTTCTTCCAATTGGGCGATCACCTGGCGAATGCGGCCCCAGTTGGCCTTGGCGCGCATTTTCAAATGATAGACATGCACTGGGATGCCGGAGCCGCGCGCCACGCGCAACATCTTCGCCAGCTCCTCCATCATGTCGTAGCCTTCGCTGCCGACATGGACGCCGTAGTAGCCGCCGTAGCGCTTGGCGACCTTGGCCATCTCGACCACCTCCTCGGTATTCTCCGGCCCTTTGGCATGCCAGGCAGCGGTGAGCCCGAGAGCGCCTTCTTCCATCGCTTGGGCGACCAAGCGGTTCATCTTTTCCTGTTCCACCGCGGTGGCCGGCCGCTCTTCGAAGCCGCAGACCACGCGCTTGACCTGCTGCGGCGATACGCCGGAGGCGACGTTGATGGAAATCCCGCCTTTGATGACTTTGTCGAAATAACCAGTGAAGGTTTTCCAATCGATCTCGATGCCATGGCGCTGGCGATGCTCGGCGCGGTATTCCTCCAGGATCGCGCCCGCCAGCGGCGCCACGGTTTGGCTTTCGCCGATGATGTCCAACGTCACGCCTTGGCGCACTTTGCTCTCGGCGTTGCCGTCGGCCACCAGCGGCTGGTCGCTATGGGTGTGCATGTCGATGTAGCCGGGGGAGACGACTAACCCCTTCGCCGAGATCGCCCGCGTACCCGCTTCGGGACCGATCTTGCCGATGCTGGCGATCTGGCCGTCCTTAAGCGCGACATCGCCGTAAAACCACGGGTTGCCGGTGCCGTCGATAATCCTGCCGCCGTGGATTACGATATCGAATAGAGCCATGCTCGCCTCCTAAACTCATGGCTCGCCTATATCACCGCGCCAGGAACGCAACAAGAACAGTTGCCATGTGCAACGAGACAGAACCGGCCACGTTGTGTTAATGAGATGTCCTGGCATTACAAAGACGGGGATTACCACGAAAGACACGAAAAGCACGAAGTTCGGAATAGCAATTTCCCTAACCCTTCGTGTCTTTCGTGATTTTCGTGGTGAGACCGAATTTCCCATCGACCCCGGCCGGTCCAATATAGGAGTATCGATGATTCGCCCGGAATTTCAAAAAATCTTACTCGACCAGCGCGGCGCGGCGGTTATCTTGTGGAGCTTTTTCGCGATCTCGATCCCGGTCTATCTATTCATCGCGCGCCAGCTGTTGGGCAATCCCAACCTCGGCACCAATCCGGCGATCGCCGAACCGTCGCGTATAGTGTTTTGGATTTTGACCGTCATCGACTTGGGTTACTACGGCTATTGGCGGCAGAAAAATTTGACGCCCCAGGCGATCCGGCGCGACGCCCGCGAGACCAAACTGTTTCGCTCCGTGGCCGAGTTCAACGGCGTCGACGAGCAGAACGCGGCCCACATTGTCTCGACCTATGTCACTCGCAAGGTCGTCATCTTCGCGATCATCGAAGCGATCGCGGTTTACGGATTTGTCTTGGCGTTTGTCGGCCGCTTCGTCGCCGATCAGGTGGTCCTGTCGCTCTTGAGTTTGGTGTTGCTGGCGGTGGAGTTTCCCCGGCAAAAGGCGCTCGATAGCTTGCTCGCCGCCGAGTCAGGAAGCTGAGCGCCGTTCAGTCGTCGATGCGCCACTTGCCGCGCTTGGTCGGATGGCGTAGCGCGCCTTGCAGTTGTTTGAGAAATATTCGCCGGGACAGTTCCTTGGCGCCGAGACTGAGCATGTGTTCGGTGGTCATTTGCGAATCGATGAAGCGAAAGCCCCAGCCTTTGAGTTTGTCCACCAGAGTCGCCAAGGCAACCTTCGAGGCGTCGGTCTTGCGATGGAACATCGACTCGCCGAAGAACGCCTTGCCCAAGGCGACGCCGTAGAGGCCGCCGACCAGTTCGCCGTCGAACCAGGTTTCCACCGAGTGGGCATAGCCCAGTCCATGCAGTTGGATATAGGCCGCCTGCATCTCCGGGGTGATCCAGGTGCCTTTCTGGCCATCCCGCGGCACCGCGGCGCAGGCAGCGATGACATCCTCGAAAACCCGGTCAAAGGTGACTCGGAATACCCCCTTGCGTAGGGTCTTGGCCAGGCTGCGCGAAAGCTTGAAATCCTCCAGCGCCAAGGTCAGCCGCGGGTCGGGCGACCACCAGAGAATCGGTTGATCCTCGGAGTACCAGGGAAAAATTCCGACCCGGTAGGCCGCCAACAGCCGGTCGGTGGACAGATCGCCGCCGACGGCGATGAGTCCGCTCGGATCGGCATAATCCGGCGGCGGGAATACTAAATCGTCGACTAGGCGAAATATCGGCATCTGTGGGACTCCGAAGCAGCGCCATTGTAGCGCTTAGTGTGAAAATTTTCACATCGCCAGGTTGTTCTTGCTTTCCCGGCGGCGAACGGCCTATGCTTTGTGGCGAGGATAAGCATGTTTAAGCGCATCGATCATGTCGCCATTCATGTCGCCGATCTGGCGCGCTCGGTGGCCTTTTACGAGCGCCACTTCGGCTTCAAACATTACTTTCACCAGACCGGCGGCGGTGGATTGCAGATCGGTTATTTGAAGCTGGGCGACACGGTGCTCGAACTCACCCAGCATAGTGACGAAGCGATGGCCGGTTTCCACTTCTGCCTGGAGACCGACGACTTCGACCAAACGGTGGAACAGCTGCAGCGCGACGGGGTAAAATTATTGCGCGCGCCGCACGCCACCGCCGCCCGCGAGCCGCGCGAAAACGGCTGGCGCCGGGTGGTCTTCGCCGGCCCGGACGGCGAACAGATCGAGTTGCGAGGATGATGGAGAAGGCATGAGGCATGAGGCACGAGGCTTGAGGCATGAGTAATACGGAGGTTGCCAATTCCGATCTTCGACTCTTACTCATGCCTCGCGCCTCAAGCCTCACGCCTAGGAGTTAACCATGAGTAACGAAAACAAAACCATCCATGTTGCTTGTCCTTGCTGCGATGCCATGCTGACCATCGATCCGGTGCTGGCCGTGGTGCTCGATCACAAACTGCCGGTGAAGCCCCATATTGTGGCGAACCTGCAAGACGCCTTGAACCAAGTCAAAGGCGAGGCCGGCCGGCGCGATGAGAAGTTCAAGCAGTTCGCCGAGGCGGAGAAAAACAAATCCCAAGTGTTGGAAGCGAAGTTTCAGGAACTTTTCAAAAAAGCCAAGGAAGAACCGCTCACCAAGCCGCTCAAAGATATCGATCTCGATTAGTCCAACCGCTCCCTCAGCCCGGCGACGCTAGGTTTACCGCGCGCAGCGCTCGTGCGCTGGTTAAAGTTTGAACCGCCGTGCGTAAATGTCGGGCTTGCCATCGCGGCTCGACACCCAGACCATTAAATATTCCCCAGGCTGGCGGGTCGCGACGATCTTCGATGAATAGTCTCTGGCGTCCGAGCGGGTTAACTGAAACACTTGGGAAGTCGGCGAGGTGATGCTGCGCGCTAAAATGTCGCCGCGCACCCCAGTACGCCGTGAAGTCCAACTGACCAACACTTGTTTTTTGTCGGCGTCTTGGAAAACCGCTGGCAAGATATCGACGAATTTATTGTCGGTATCGGCGAAGGACGCTACCACTGGGGCTGACCACACAACCCCGTCGTGCGATGTCGCCAGAACGACGTCGGAACTGGGATCCTTGTCCAATTCGAGCATTGCCGAGCCGCGCCGATAACGTGCCCAGACTAGATAATGTTCACCGCTCGGTGTCACCAGCGCATGAGGATAATCGTCCTCTTCGCTGCTCCGCGTCACCTGGTCCGGCGACAACCAAGTTTTACCGCCGTCAATCGAGCGGGTCATCCAGATCTCCCGATTGCCGGTTCGGCGCGACGACCAGAGTATCCGTAGGGTGCCCTTGGTGTCTTCATAGATCGCCGGCGCCCAATCAACGCCGCGACTAGTGATCGACTGCGGTTTGTCCCAGGTGCGCCCATCGCGCGACGTGGTATACCAAACGTCGGTGCGGCCTTCCTTTCTTTGCAGTTGACACCAAGCTAGATGAAATCGGCCATCGCGGGCCTGCATCAACGACGGATTATAATCCTCCGCCGGCACGTCATGAATGCGCCGCTCCTCGGACCAGGTGCGACCGTCGGCGGAACTACTCATGTAGAGATCCACCTGGCCGCGCTTTTTCGCCGACCAGACGACGTAGAATCGCCCGTCGCGGGCGAGAATGATGCTCGGATCTTCGTTTTCCTCCGGCCCTCTGCTAACTCGCACCGGTGCCGATAGCACCGGGTCGGCGATCGGCGCGGTGTCGAAGATGATTTGCGGCTGGGACTGCGGCAAGTGCAGCTGCGGCAGCTGTTCGCAACCCGCCAAGGTCAAGCTGAAAATTGCCAATCGCAGTAGAAAAGAGTTCGCGCCCCGGCACCAGATTTGAAAACGCTTCACGGATGAGCCTCCTTGATATCGCGCTTGGCGCGCAGCGGTTCGACGCGGATCGCGGTTTGAACCGGCGCGCTCCGGATGAGCAATAGCGCACCGGCAAAAATTCTACTCGTCATTGACCGGCCATGGCCATTCATTGCCGCGCCAGTATAACATGTCTGTTGCGCTGCGGTGTAAGACGATTTTTCAATTTGGTTTTCCGCGCGACTTTGGATAAACAACGACCATGTTGGCGATGATTGTCGACCATGCTGGACAAGCGCTACGCAAAGCGGAGGTGCCGACGCCGCAGCCCGGCGCCGGCCAGCTGTTGATCCGCGTCCACGCCTGCGCGGTTTGCCGCACCGATCTGCACATCGTTGACGGCGAATTGGCGGAGCCCAAACTGCCGCTGATCCCCGGCCATGAAGTGGTCGGTCGGGTCGCTGAACTTGGCGCCGGCGCCGACCGTTTCAACCTCGGCGCCCGCGTCGGCGTGCCCTGGCTTGGTTGGGCCTGCGGCACTTGCGCGCACTGTCAGAGCAGCCGGGAAAATCTCTGCGACCGCGCCAAGTTCACCGGCTACACGCTCGACGGCGGTTACGCCGAATATATGGTCGCCGACCAGCGCTTCTGTTTTCCGATCCCCGATCTCTATAGCGACGCCGAAGCGGCGCCGCTCTTATGCGCCGGACTGATCGGCTATCGCAGCCTGGTCAAAGCCGGCGCCGCCAAGCGCTTGGGGCTTTACGGCTTCGGCGCCGCCGCCCATATCATCGCCCAGGTGGCGAAATATCAGCAGCGCGAAATCTACGCCTTCACCCGCGCCGGCGATGTGGCGGCGCAAACCTTCGCCATCGAATTGGGCGCGACCTGGGCCGGTGGATCCGATGACATGCCACCACAGCCGCTCGACGCCGCGATCATCTTTGCGCCGGTGGGTGAATTGATCCCGCGGGCGCTCCGAGCGGTCGGCAAAGGCGGCATAGTAGTCTGCGGCGGCATTCATATGAGCCATGTCCCGTCGTTTCCCTACGCTCTCCTATGGCAGGAACACACGCTCACGTCGGTGGCCAACTTGACCCGGCGTGACGGCGAAGAATTCCTGGCGCTAGCGCCCAAGGTGCCGGTACGCACGGCGGTACAAACCTTCGCGCTTGATGACGCAAATGATGCGATCGCGGCGCTACGTGCCGGCAGCGTTTGTGGCGCTGCGGTCTTAGTTCCCAGTTAGAAAGGGATGCCTGCGCCACCCGTCACGTTCCGCACACGCGGCGACAACCCGAGATTGGACGGAGCGGTTGTCGACGGCTCACGACGCCAGTTGGGCGCTGAGCTGCGGTGGCGTTGGTCTGTTAAGCTAGCCAATCGTTGGTACTTTGGTGTAATTTTGACTTAATGGGTTAAGCCAGATAGGGTTTTGAGGCTTAGGTAAGGGGGAAGGGTATGACTGGGCGTAATCGTAACTTGACCACATGGCTGTTGGCCTATGACTTGGCTCAATCAATAGGGTTTTCCGGATACGCCCTGGCGGCGGAAATCCAAATGCAGCTGCAGGCGGCACCGGTGACTCCCGCTTCGCCATCGCCCACCGGTAAACTGCTGAACATTGAAGACGCCGTGCGCATCGGTTTAGAAAATCATCCGAGAATTAAATCATCGAACGAGCGCGTCGGTACCAGCCAAGCTCAGCTTGGCCAACAAGTGGCCGCCTACTATCCAACCATCAGTCTGGCCAATTCCTATCGCACCAGTCAAAGCAGCACCAACGGCGGCAACGATCACGCCGCCGACGCCTTTTCCAGCCAGGCTTCGTTCAACTTGACGCTGTACAATTTTGGCAAGCGTGAAGGCAACGTGCAGGCGGCACGGGAGACTTTGGATGCGACCAAACAAGATTATGCCACGACGACGCAAGACATTGTGCTGGCGATCAAGCAGTCTTATTACAACTATTTGACCGCCATCGCGTTGGTCAACGTGCGCAAGGACACCGTGCGCAACCGCGATTTGTTGGTTAAGCAAGCTAGAGGGTTTTTCGAAGTCGGTACCCGGGCGAAGATCGACGTGGCCCGCGCTGAGGCTAACCTTTATACCGCCCAAGCGGATCTGATCGCCGCCGAAAACGCCGTCAAGGTCGCTTGGGTCACGCTTAGAAACGCCATGGGTACGCCCCGGCTGCCTGAACAACTGGTCGCCGAGGACAGCCCCGAAGTGGTCTTTAGCACCAACTTGGCCGGCGCCCGCAATGTGGCGTTCGAAGGACGCACCGAGCTGAAAAGTTTCGACGCGCAAAAGCGCGCCTCGGATCAGTTGATCGCCACCGCTCGGCGCGGCCATTTACCGGATCTGATTTTCGACGCTAGTTACGGGCGTCGTCATGTCAGCGATCAGATCGTCAACAAGCGGAATCTCAGCACTTTTCCCTTACAGCCGACCTGGTCGGTGCAGCTGAGCTTGAACATTCCGATCTTCGACGGTTTCCGGACCACCAACCGAGTCGAGGAAACGTTACACAATTACAACAACGTCAAGGCTCAGGAAGAGGATCGCCGCCAGCAAATTGCGCTGGAAGTTGAGCAGAGCTACCTTAGAGTGGTGGAGACCCAGGAGCGGATAAGAGCTACCGAGTCGGCGGCTCGCGCGGCTAAGGAAAACGTCGACCTGGCGCGCGGCCGCTACGCGGTCGGGGTCGGGTCGATTATCGAAGTGACCGACGCCGAGACCCTTTACACCGACGCCCAAACCACCTATATACGCACCGTCTATGACTATAAAATTGCCGATGCTCAGTTAGCCCGCTCCATGGGTGACACCCGGGTCGGTGTGTTGAAACAGAACTCGATCAAATAGTTCCAACATCGGAAAGGGGCCATCGATAACCTTATGAAACGTACTCTGTGGATCGTCGCATTCCTCGTAGTGGTCGGCGGGTTTGCCGGCTTCCAACAGTATCAATCCTGGTCGCTCAACAAGAAACCCCAAGACGATGCGGCGGTAAAACCCCAAGGCGGCTCTGAACGGGGCGAAGGCCGCAGCGGCGCCGGCCAAGGGCAGGGCCGGGGCGCGGCCGGGGCTGGTGGCGGCGGGCGCGGACAGGGGCGCGAGGCGGTGCCGGTTTTGGTCGCGACGGCGATGCAAAAAGCTGTGCCGGTGCAACTGCGCGCGGTCGGTAATGTCGAAGCGTACACCACCGTTTCGATTAAGAGCCAAGTAACCGGCGTGCTTCAGAAAGCTCATTTTAAGGAAGGCCAGGACGTCAAAAACGGCCAATTGCTTTTCACCGTCGATCCACGCCCTCTCGAAGCCGCGCTCAAGCAGGCTGAGGCGGCTTTGGCCCGCGATAGCGCTCAGTTGCGCAATATGCGCGAGCAGCTAAAACGTTATGGCGAGTTAGTTGAGAAGCAATATGTTTCGCGTGAGCAATACGATCAAATCAAAGCCAACGCGGATGCCGCCGAAGCGGTGGTCGATGCCGACAAAGCCGTCGTCGAGAACGCCAAAGTGCAGCTCAGCTATAGCTACATTTATTCACCTATTAGCGGCCGCATCGGCAGCTTGTTGATCAACGAGGGAAACTTGATTCGGCTCAATGACGGGGCGCCGCTGGTGGTGATCAACCAGCTGACTCCGATCAACGTTACCTTCGCCGTGCCGGAGCTAAATCTGGCGGATATTAAACGGCATATGGCCGGCGGTAGGCTGAGCGTCAAAGCGAACTTTCCTTCCGACGAAGGCCGTGCGGAGCAGGGTATTTTAGCTTTCGTCGATAACCTGGTCGACCGCACCACCGGGACGATCAAGCTCAAAGCGGAATTTGCCAACGGCGAGCGGCGTTTGTGGCCGGGCCAGTTCATCAATGTTGGTTTGACGCTAACCACTCAAGCGGACGCCGTGGTTATTCCCTCGGACGCGATTCAAGTCGGTCCCGAGGGACAGCAGGTATTTATCGTCAAGCCAGACAAGCGCGTCGAGCTGAGGCCGGTTTCGATCGGACAAACCAACGACGGTGAAACCGTAATCACCAAAGGGCTCGCCGCTGGCGAGCAGGTGGTTCGCGAAGGGCAGTTTCTGCTCGCTCATGGGGCGCGGGTCGAAATCAAGGATGCGAGCAAAGTCGCCGAAGAAACCAAGGGCGGGGGACGAAGAGGCGGCGGCCGCGGCAAGGCGAAGGCCGACGGCGACACCCAGGAGAGCGCCAAAGCTGGCGACGAAGTGAAGGGCGAGGGCCGGCGCGGGCGTAAAGCGTCTGAGGGTGAAGTTAAAGAAGCCGCGAAAGCTGGCGAAGAGTCCAAAGGCGAGGGCCGGCGCCGGCGCGGCGAAGGCAAGAGCGAAGGCGAACCCCGCGGCAGCAAAGGCCAAGCGCGAGGTGAGTCATGAACATGTCCGAACTTTTTATCCGCCGTCCGGTGACCACCACCTTGGTGATGGTCGGCATCCTGATCTTCGGCATCATGGGTTATAAGTCCCTGCCGGTGAGCGATCTGCCCACCGTCGATTTCCCGACCATTACCGTCAATGCCAATTTGGCCGGCGCCAGCGCCGAAACCATGGCGTCATCGGTGGCGACGCCGCTGGAAAAAAACTTTTCCACCATTGCCGGGCTCGACTCCATGAGTTCGTCGAGCACCTTGGGCCGCACCCAGATCACGCTGCAATTTATTTTAAGCCGCAACATCGACTCGGCGGCGCAAGATGTCCAAGCGATGATCGCCCGCACGGCGCGCGACTTGCCGCCGAGCATGACGACGCCGCCGTCCTATCGTAAAGTGAATCCAGCCAACAATTCGATCATGTTGTTCGCTTTGACGTCCGAAACGCTGCCGTTGTCGTCGGTCGATGAGTATGCCCAGACGATCCTGGCGCAACGGATTTCGATGGTGAACGGCGTCGCCCAGGTCGATGTCATCGGTTCGCAAAAATCGGCGATTCGCATCCAGTTGGATCCCAGTCAATTGGCGGTGCGCCAAATTGGCGTCGACGATGTCGTGGCGGCGGTTCAGCGGGGCAATGTCGATCTACCGGTGGGCACCCTCAATGCGCCCACCCGCGCTTACACGCTGGTATCCGACGGCCAGCTGATGAACGGAGCAGCCTTCCAGTCCCTGGTGGTGACCTATCGCAATGGCGCCCCGGTGCGCATTCAAGATATCGGCCGGGCGATCGATAGCGTCGAGAACACCCGGGTGGCGAGTTGGTTCAAGGACAAGAGAGCGGTCATCCTCGGCATTCAAAGACAGCCGGGCGCCAACGTCGTCGAGGTCGTCGACGCCGTTAAAGAAATTCTGCCCGCTTTGCGGGAGCAGATTCCGCAATCGATCAAGCTCGATTTTTTCTTCGACCGCACCCAGTCGATCCGCGAGTCGGTGCATGATGTCCAGTTGACGCTCATCGGCACGATCTTTCTCGTCATCCTGGTTATTTTTCTTTTCTTGCGTAACGTGTCGGCGACGATCATTCCGAGCTTGGCCTTGCCGATGTCGATCGTCGGTACCTTCGCGGTCATGTATCTGCTCGATTACAGCTTGGATAACTTATCATTAATGGCTTTGACCCTCGCCGTCGGCTTTGTCGTCGACGACGCCATCGTCGTGCTGGAAAACATCGTGCGCCATATGGAGCTGGGCGAGAAGCCCTTCGAAGCCGCGCTGAACGGCGCGAAAGAGATCAGTTTCACCATCGTTTCCATGACCATTTCTCTGGTTGCGGCGTTTATTCCGGTGTTGTTCATGAGCGGCATGCTCGGCCGGCTCTTGCGCGAGTTCGCCGTGACCATCTGTGTCGCCATCTTGGTTTCCGGCTTTATCTCGTTGACCCTGACACCGATGCTCTGCAGCCGCTATTTACGTCCGCCCCATGAGCAAAAACATGGCTGGCTGTATAACTTTCTCGGCCGCTGTCTGGACGGCATGAACAAGGGCTATGAATTCACCCTCGGCTGGGTGATGCGCCACCATGTCACCACCATGGTCGCGTCTGGGCTAGTATTGTGGGCGACGGTGCATTTCTATGGCATGGTGCCCAAAGGGTTTATCCCCAGCGAGGATATCGGCCAGATTCTGATCAATACCGAGGGCGCCCAAGGGGTTTCCTTTGAGCAGATGGTGAAGAACCAACAGCATCTCGCCGGCATTGTCGCCAAGGATCCCAATGTCGAATCGTTTTTCTCCAGTGTCGGGGTCGGCGGTGCCGGGCTGACCGGCAATACTGGGCGGATCTTTGTCAAACTCAAATCGCGCTCCGAGCGACCGGCGACCCAGTGCACGGAAGGTTGGTTCGGCAAATCCTGCCGTTCCCTGAGCGCGGACGAGCTCATTCGTGGGCTCCGGCCCAAACTTGCTCAGGTTCCAGGGATTCGCGTCTCTCTGCAAAATCCCCCGGTCCTACGAGTGGGCGGGCGGCTGAGCCGCAGCCTCTATCAATTTACCCTGCAGAGCCCAGATTCGGTGGAATTGTACCGCTCGGCGGCGGTGCTCGAAGAAAGATTAAAAGCGTTGCCGGATTTTCGCGATGTCGGCAGTGACTTGCAGCTTAAGAACCCGCAGCTGCAAGTTGTTTTGGACCGCGAGAAGGCCTCGACCATGGGCGTCACGGCGCAGGGAATTTCCCAACGCCAAGTGGAAGAGGCGTTTCAAAATTCCTACGCGAACCGCCAAGTGTCGACGGTCAACACGCCCAACAATCAATACCAGGTGATCGTCGAGCTCGATCCCAAGTTCCAAAACGATCCGTCGGCGCTGTCGCAGCTCTACATCCGCTCGACCAGCGGACAGAATTCGACGGCGCAACCGATGATTCCCCTGGGAGCGTTAGCGAGTCTGAAGTACACCGTGGGACCGATGTCGGTTAACCATTCCGGTCAGTTGCCGTCGGCGACCATCTCCTTCAATTTGCGCGAAGGCGTCGCGCTCGGCGACGCGGTCGAGACGATCAATAAGCTGTCGCGGGAAACCTTGCCGGCGTCGGTCAGTACCAGCTTTCAGGGAACCGCGCAGGAATTTCAAAAATCGGTCAGCAGCCTGTTGGCGTTGCTCGTGCTGGCGGTGTTCGTCGTCTACCTGGTGCTGGGCATTCTCTATGAAAGCTTCATTCATCCGCTGACGATTCTTTCCGGATTGCCGTCGGCGGGCTTGGGCGCGCTGATCGCGCTCTACTGGTTCGGCATGGACCTGAGCATTTACGCCTTTGTCGGTCTCATCATGCTCATCGGCATCGTCATGAAGAACGCCATCATGATGATCGACTTCGCTCTCGAAACCCAGCGTAACGACGGCAAACCGCCCGCCCAGGCGATTTTTGAGGGTGCTTTGGTGCGCTTTCGGCCGATCATGATGACGACCATGGCGGCCATTGTCGGCGCGGTGCCGATCGCCGTCGGCTGGGGCGCCGGCGCCGAAGCGCGCCAGCCGCTGGGTATCGCGGTGGTCGGCGGCTTGGTGATTTCCCAGGTGTTGACACTGTACATCACCCCGGTGGTTTATCTGTATATGGAAAAACTGTTGGCCTTCAGCACCGGCTGGCGATCCAAGGTGGGGCGCAAAGCGGCGCAGCCGGCTACGGCTGCGGCTGAGTTGACGCCCACCCTCAGCGTCGATACCCAAAGTGCCCACAAAGCTTCCTGAGCGCGCGGCAAGGTAGTTTTTAACTAAGGCCATCGTCTGGAAACAGGCGGTGGCCTTTTTGCTACCTGCCGAGCTTTATGGCAGTGTCGCGATCCGCAACTGCGCAATGCTGCACAGCCAATTAGCTCGACGTTAAACCATGAAACCCGCAAACTTGCCGACGTTGGTGATCGCCGGGGTGGTGCTGGCGTTGGCTGCCTTGGCGATAATTGCTAAGCCCTGGGATTGGCTTCGTCGTAGCGCCGAGGTTGACGTAGTGGTCACCTTGGCGCCGGTGGAGCGCCATTTGCGGCCGCTGGTAGTACGCGTCAGCGGTACGCTGCAGCCGATCCAAGAAGTCGATGTGACCTCGCGGCTGGCCGGCCGCTTGACCGAAGTGAATTTCAAAACCGGCGACTTTGTCACCGCCGGTGCGCTGGTGGCGTTGGTGTCGTCCGGGGTGGTAGCTGAGCGTGCCCGCACCGCCGAAGCCGACCTCAGTGCCAGCCGTAAACTACTCCAAGGCAAAGAACAGGCATCGGAGCAGGCTGACAAACAGCTGGCGCGCTGGCGCGAGCTCTACAACCAGCAGTTGATCGCCCGCCGTGACGTCGAAGCGGCTGAGATCGAGGCCGCCACGGCGCGCGCGCAGCTAGACTTGCTGCGGGCGCAGATCGCGCAAGAGGAAGCTATGTTGGCCCAGGTGGTGCAAGTCCAGCAGCTGGCGCGCATCGTCGCGCCCGTCAGTGGCGTGGTCACCGGCGCGCTCTCGGTCGGCGCACCGGTGAACGAAGCGCGCGCGATCCTGTCCATCGGCCAAACCGAGCGGTTGAAACTGGTCGGTGAGGTGGCAGCGGATTTGGCCGAGCTGGTTCATGAAGGAATGACCGTAGCCATCACGCCGCGGCAGGGAACCGCACGGGCGCGGACGGGAACTTTGACCCGGCTCGACAAAACCGCCCCAGGGGAGTTTCTGAGTGTAGAAATCAGCGTCGACAACCGTGATCGCGCATGGAAAATCGGCGTGCCGGTCGATGCGAGCCTGACGCTGGCGCGCCAAGAGCCGGTATTGACGATTCCTTTATCGGCTTTGCTAACGGAGGCGGGCAAGCAATACGTTTATCTGGTCGCCGACCGGCGCGCGCTGCGCCGCGCCGTGGAAGTGGCCGAGAGCGCCGACCCAGCGGTGATTCGTAGCGGTTTGAAAGTCGGTGATCAGGTGATTGTCAGTGATCTAGGCAAGATCAAAGATGGCACGCGGGTCATCATCCGCGGCAAATAGCCGTGGGTTAAGCTGGCCCGCAGCGATGAGATTGGCCAGCTACCAGCTGAACGGATTGAGAATCTTGCTTGCCCGCTCGATATCCTGCTGGATCTGGCCAAAGACGCTGGTATTGCCGCCTTCAGCGGGACTAGTGCTGCTGGGCGTGGCTGGTTTAGCGCTTGGCGCAGCGGCTTGAGTTTGTACTGGTCCCTTGACCAATAGTCTTGAGGGAATTTCTGGTTTGGCGTCACTGGCCGGCGCTGAGGGCTCGACGCTTGGCGGAGCTGCCGCCGCACTAGGCCGGGGCTGAGCTTCGGTGGGACTTAGAAACAGCGGCCCCTTCTCGGCGGTTAGCCGGGGCTCCAACTCGACAGTCCTGGCTTGTGGGGGCACTGCTGCTAGAGCTTCCTTGACCTGCTCAGGTGTCGGCGGCGGTTGGAACTTCGCTGGTTCGACTCCTTGGGCGCGCAATTTCTGATCGATACTGCTGAGCACGTCGTTTATCGGAGCGCTTTGGTTTTTTGCATTGGCCGCCGCTGCTTGAGCCATTGCGGCTTGGACGATCGTGCTGTCGGTGAATGCCGCGGCCGCTTTCGGAGCGGCTGGGGTTTGGCTCGGATCGCTGCCGCTCTTTTTAAGATTGGCGTCGATGGCGCCTAAAAGTACCTTTGTGTCTGTCGGTGGCGGAGCGGCTGGGTCCGGTTTGGGTAAATTCGCCGCCGGTGCTTTGACTGTTGTCTTGGTATCGATGCCTTTCTGATTCAAAGACTGATCGATCCCAGCAATCAGGGTGTTAGGATTGGCGTCATTGCTCTTGGCCGGCGCCTTTTTATCATTGCCGCCGAACGGCCAGAGCGAGGAGAAAAACCCGCCGGACTCTTCCTTGGCCGGTTCATTCTTCTTGGCTACTAACTCCATGGCGGTTTTCGGTTTGTCGTCCTTTGAACTTGTCGATGAACTCGATGCCGCGAAGGGGTTGAGCTTGTCGCCGACGCGCCGTAAAAATCCTTTTTCCGCGCCGGGCTCTTCATGAACGACTTCGTTCTTGGCCACCAGGTTTAAGTCTCGCAGTTTGGCTAAGGCTGGGTCTTCCTTTACTTCCGGCGCCGGTGCGGCGCCGGGACGGCGATCGCGCATCAACAACAGATCCAACGGATCACGCTTTTCTTTTTCCACCAAAGCCAGCTGAATGCGCGCGTCGGCGGCGTACTTGCTCTGCGGATATCGCTGAATCAAGGCTTCGTAGGCGAGTGTGGCGCGTGGGCCATTTTTTTCCTGGCGATAACTTTCGCCCAAGAAGAACAAGCTCTTGACCGCCGTCGGCGTGTCGCGATACTTGCGCACGATCTCCTCGAAGCGGTCGCGGGCGGCGGGAAATCTTTGCTGTTGAAAATAAAAATGCGCGGCGGCGAATTCATGCTCGGCTAAATATTCCAGTGCCTGGGCAAGTTTTCCTTTTGCGCTAGTGGCCTGTGGCGACTTCGGGTATTTGGCGATGACCGCTTCAAAGTAGCCCTTGGCGAGCTCGGTGTTTTTTTGATCGCGGTCGATGGCGGTGAACTGGTCGAAATGGGCCTGGCCGAGGCGTAGTGTCACAAACACATCATGCTCGCTGGTCGGATGGAGCGACTGAAACTCTTTAAATAGATTAATCGCTTCGGGGTATTGTTCGTTTAAGTAATGAGCGTCGGCGGATTTCAATTCCGCCTGAGTCACCAATGGGCTGAACGGATGATCGGTTTTGATCTTGGTGAAATTATCGAGGGCGCGGACATATTTTTTGTCGTTAAAAGCGCGCATGCCTTCTTCGTAAAGCGCTTCGGCGGTGGGATCGGCTTTGGCAGCCGAACTGGACCATGGCATTGACGGCAGCGAGATCGACGAGCAGCCCGCCGCCAGCAGAGACATCGATATAAAAAACGTCGCGGTAAAATTCAGCATAGTGTCGCGCCCCAAATTCGCACGGATTTTGTTCACCATACATCCACGTTTGGTTGAGTCAAGGATCGTCAATCGACAACAAATCCATCATCGGTCTATGGCCGCGCGCACTACGCTGGTCATTTTTTCGCTAGCACGCGCAGGTCTAGATGCGCCTGATTGGACCGGAAAACAAAGGGCCACACCGGGGGAAACGCCAAATAAGCCGTGGTCTCGAGAAACGAATAGACCAAGTCGCCGGGAGGTCCTTTGTCGTCGTGGATGATCACTTGATAATCGCCCGGCGCTAATTCTGGAATCTTAAAATGGAGAATTTTATCCTCGATCCAGATCAGTTCTTCGCCGCGAATCTCCCGGCGATCCAAAGCGGTTGCCTGAAGTTGGAGTTGCGGCCAGTCCATAATGACGCTGCCGATCTCCACCCGCGGCCAGCTGACCAAGTACTCCATTGACACGCTAACCGTCTCGCCCGGCATTCCTTGGCGTGTATTGATGTCGACTATTCGCGGGGCGCAAGACAAGGCGAATAAACCGCAGAGTAGGAACCAAGTCTTCATCGCTTAACCATTTGCTCCTTGAGATAAGTGTGAGTGACCTATGCTAGATCACTGTTTGTGCCTCTAAGTTGCACAAAAAACCAGAAACTCCAAGATGTTGCGAAACCCCATCGAGGACCATCGCCAGTGCTGAAAATCCTCCGTCATGAACGCCAATCCACCGCTAAACGGACGAAGATAACGACAAAACCAGCGATTATACAACTAAGGGACTATCTCATTGTCACTTTGTGGAGCAATAGGAGGGAAAATCAACCCAACGTCCTATTGTCGAAATAGGGAAAATTCAAGTACAACCGTTCGGAACGGTGGAGTTTGCTGAATAGCTTTGACGGCGAATTTACTGAAAAGTTCAAAGAAAAATATTTTAAGGGAGGCAAAAGGAGGCTATGATGAGAAAGAAAATGTGGTTAGCAAGCACGCTAGCTGCTTTCCTTTTAACTGCGGGTTCAGTTCAAGCCCAGAGCGTGAGTGATAAGATCCAAACGCTCGAGCAAGAACTCCAGCAGCTAAAAGAACAGCAGATCGAGCTCAAGAAAGAGGCGACGGCGGCGGCGGCGGCGAT
>CAMDBU010000104.1 GCA_945889495.1 Syntrophobacter sp. SbD2
ACGGCTGAAAGCGAAGGGTAAACTGTTCAAAGTCGCTCTCATCGCTTGCATGCGCAAGCTGCTCACGATTCTCAATTCTATGATCAAACATAAAACTTGTTGGTCTGATACTTTTCTTCAGAAAGCTTGACTTGCAAGACAGTTGCTACTCTAATATCCGAAGCTCTTCGTTGTCTCGAAATTCGGTTCCGTGGTTAGCTCATGAAGCCCAAATTGGCACTACCGAAGTTGCCGAGATTGGGAAACACGCCGAGGAGATCGGCGTTGGGGACGCCGAACCAGGTGGCGAGTGTGGCGCCCATTTGATCGACGGCTGTGGTGGGTATCCAGCGGCCGGAGGCGCCGCTGCCGGAGTCGGTATCGTCGGGACCGCTGGGCACGAGGGTCGGGAACACTGTGCCGTTGGAGCCGCGCACGCCGTAGAGATCGCCGCCGCGCACCGCGCCGCCGGCGATGATTTGATGGCCGCCCCAGGCGTGATCCGAGCCGACGCCGCCGTTGGCTTTGCCGGTGCGGCTGAAGTCGGACATGGTAAAAGTGGTTACTTGGTTGTTGACGCCGAGAGTGACGGTGGCGTCGTAGAAGGCTTTGATCGCACCGCTCACCTGCGCCAGCAATCCCGCGTGGGCTCCCTGAGTGGCGTCGCCGCCGTTTACCTGGCCGTTGTGAGTATCAAATCCGCCGATGGAGACGAAAAATATCTGCCGCTTGATACCCAGCGTGTTGCGCAGGCTGATCAACTTGGCGACTTGCTGCAACTGATTGCCCAAACCGGTGGCCGGGAACGGCGTCACGGTCGGTTCGGTGACCGAGCGCAATAACGCGGTGATCTGCACCGCCTTCGCATTAATTTGATTGGCGCCGCGCACCAGGGTGAAGCTGTCGTCCATCTGCTGGAGCGCAAGCATCGCTTGATAGCGCGCATCGGCGTCGGGTGGCTCGGGGAAGCCGTCGATGCGTAGCGCGGTACGGATCGGCGTCGGCGCGGCGTTGATCGCCAGTGCCGATTCCAACACACCGGTGGTGAAGATCGGTGTACCGGCCACCGAGACCAGAATTGGAAATCCCGTGGTGGCGGCGTACTGGTTGACCAGGCTATCTGCGGCCCGGCCGGCCCAGCCGGTGGAGATGAAGCCGTTGGCCACTGCGGTCTGCCATTCGGTCTGTTGGTCCGAATGGGAAAATAAATTGAACGGCCGTCGCGCCGTGCCGTTTAGAAAGGTCGCGCGTGTCATGGGCTCGACCAACGGTCCGACATTGGCCACCAACGCGGCTTTGCCTTGGTTCCACAGATCTCGGATGCCGGTGAGACTCGGATGCAGTCCAAACGTACCGCCGCCGCTGGCGGGCGTGATTTGCAACAGATTCGCTTGGGGAATGCCGAGAGTCGCGGCGGTGGGGCGCAGCGCAGCGTACTCGGAGTAGTTGCTGTAGGGGATCAGGACATTGTTCTGGTCGCTGCCGCCGAATAGAAATACGCAGACCAACGCTTTGTAGTCGGTGGCTTGAGCGAAGGCATTCTGCATGCCGAACCCTTCGAGGGCCAGTGCGGCGGTACCCATGGCACCGAAACTCTGTAATAGGAATTCTCTTCTGGTCATGGCCATGATCTTGTCCTCCTATAAATTAGCGCTGCACGCTGGTTTGGCCGGTCGTGGCAACGAGATAGACAGCGGTCTGCACCCGGCGCAGCGCATTGGCCACTGGCACCGTATTGATCGCGTTGACAATCGTCGCTTGTGCCGCCGATGACAGCGAGCAGGCGGCCAATAGACAATTCAATTCAGCAACCAGGTTGGCTGGCGTGGTGCTCAGCGCCGTCCACGGTGAGAAGTCGATGCTGGTGCCGGTGGGACGGTCGGGCTGCGACGCCGGGATATTGCCGAACACCAGTCGGTTGACGAAATTGGCGCGATTGAGCGAAGTCCGAGTGTTAAAAATGCCGAATGCAGGACCGAGGATGCCGGCTTCGCCGGGAACTTCATAATCGGGCGGATAGTAGTTAAACACCGATGGCGCGCGAAATACATCTTGCGCCATGGCGGCCGAGCCGATGGTCGAGAATGAATTGATCACGCCGTCGCTCTGGGCATTGAGGGCGCGCAAGAAGCGCGTCATGAACAGCACCGGCTCGTCGAGCTTGCCGGCGTTGGGGCGTCGGCGCGCGGTCGGTGCGGTACGCGCTTCCCGGTCGAGCAGGATCGCTTTGACGACCAATTGTAATTGATTGGCGCTATGCGAGTTGTCCGAGAATACCTTGGCGACCCGTTTGACATAGGCCGGGCTAGGATTGCTGCTTACCAAATGCTGGATCAACTGCTTACTGATGAACGGCGCGGTGTTGGGATGGTACGCCAGGTTGTCCATGGCGATTTCCATTTCTTCCTGGGCGGTTTTGCCCTCAGGAATGGTCACCCCGTTCAACAGCGTCTTGGCGCCGCGGTCATGGCGGCTCTCCACCGCGACCATCGGGTCTTGATAGTTGGGCACCGGATCGGTGACGCCAGCTGGCGGTGGCAGATTGGCGGCCAGCACCCAACCCGTGAATACCCGCGCGAACTCCGTGATATTTTGCTGATTGTAAGTGAAGATCGGGTTCCCCGAACTGTCGGTCTGGTCGGTGCCGTCGGGATTGAGTTTATACAAGGTGCCGACGGAAAATAGCTGGAGGACTTCACGACCGTAGTTCTCGTTGGGTGCAAAGAAATTTGAACTACTGGTGCAAATCGCCGGATTATGCGGCGTGCGCGTCTGGCAGCGATTGTTCACCATATCGAGAAAGCGCCCCATGCTCGGATGGAGCGTGACGCCCTTGAGCAGCTCGCGGAAATTGCCCAAAGCGTTGGTGTAGAGAAGTTGCTGATAGCTACGCATCCAAGCGGGCAGCGGTACGTCGGATTCCGAGGTGACCAGAATCTGACTGAGCGCGAAGGCGACCCGCTGGCGCAATTGATCCGAGCCGGTTAGGGCGTTGGTGAAGAAGTGGCGTTGGATCAAGTAGTAAGTGTAGTTGTCACGCTGACAGGTAACCGGCGGTGACGCGGCATTGTCATTGACGCAGGTCGACGGCTGTGAGCTCGGCCAAAAGGCCAGCGCCGGATAGTTGTTGGGCGGGCCGGCGAGCTGCTCAGTAAGAAAAGCTTCGACGCCCAATTGCTTCAGCCTGGCGATGGATGCCTGGGTCGCACCGAAGCTGCTCTGATCTAAGAATCTCGCCGCGTCTTTGGTCGAACCGCTCGCCGCGGAACTACTGTCGGTCCAGAACAATAGGAGTGCTAGCGCTGCGCTGCCAACCCACGATCGAACGATAAATCTTCTTCGCCGCATGAAAGACCCTCCTCTTCGTGTAGCGATGCTGTAAAAATGATCGCCCTTCGGAACTCGTCTTAACTCCGTGGGCGGGCTGTATTTGATTGTGTTTGCAGCGGACTTGAAGCAAGACCAGGTCCTTTGCTGGGTTGGATCAACGAGTCCTGATCTGGTGGATTAGGGCAAACGCTTGCTTTGCGACTGTGCGCAAAGATCGCCGCCGGCGCTCAACTTTGAACGCAAAGAATAATTTACATTACCTACGCCAAGGAAAATTGTTGTCGGCTTTGGTCTGAAAACGAGCGGTGGGGATGAAGTGCGAACGGGACGGAACAAAAACGGCAGGAGCGCGTCGTGACACGCTCCTGCCGTTAGCGAATTAATAGGTGTCGATCATGCGCTGAATCTCGTCCGGATTGGTCGTCTTGGTCAGCGCCAAGGCCAGCAGCAAGCGCGCTTTCCAGGGCTGCAAGTTATCGCCGGCGATGAAGCCACGCCGTTGCAAGCCGGGGCTACGTACGACGCGGCCGGCGGCGACCCGGCTGCATAGGCACATGAGCATGCCGGTCTCTTTGAAACATTTATCGAAGGCGGCGTCTTCGGCAGGCGTCGGCCGACCGGCGCCGGTGCCGGCGCTGACGATGCCTTTCGCTCCCGCTTTCGCCGCCGCTTCGATCATGGTGCCGTCGGCGCCGACGTAGGAGAGCACCATGTCGACCCGCGGCAGCGATTCGAGTTTGTCGACGACGAATTCCGTCGCCGTCGTGTGCTTGCGCACGGGCGTGTGGTAGTAGACGATTTTGCCGTCGCCGTCGGCGAAGCCCAGCGGCCCCAGGTCGCGAGACTGAAACGCTTCGACGCGGTAGGTAGCGGTCTTGGTGACATCGCGGCCGTTGAAGATCGTATCGTTCATCACTAGCAAGCAGCCGCGCCCTTTGGAGCTCGGATCGGCGGCGACTTTGACGGCGTTGACCAAGTTCAAGTAACCGTCGGCGCTGATCGCCGACGACGGCCGCATGGAGCCGACCACCACCACCGGCTTGTCGGTCTTGAGCACCAGGTTGAGAAAATAGGCGGTCTCTTCGATGGTGTTCGTTCCGTGGGTGATGACGATGCCATCGGCTTTGTCCTCGTCGAAAATCTTGTGGATGGTGCGCACCAGATCGAGCCAGTCCTTGTCGACCAGCGCGTGGCTCGGCAACCGGCGGAACGGCAGCTCTTCAACTTGGGCGATCTCTTTGAGCTCGGGCAACTGCTGCAAGAGCTCGCCGTCGTTCAATCGCTTGCCAGCTTCGATGTACCAGGCGAGATCGAGGCGATCCTTGCCCACCGAGTCGATGGTGCCGCCGGTCAAAATCAATGCAATTCTGGGTAAATTGGCCATGAAACTAATCCTTCTTTCTTTTGATTAACTGGTTAGGAATTTTTATCTGGGCGGCTTTAGAAGTTCAAGCCGTTCAAATCGTTCAATCCGCTCAAACCGTTTTCGGTCAAAGAATCTGGCTGCTGTAGCTTCCGACCACGAGCACGAACACGAACCACGATCACGACCCCTTCAACTCCGCTAGCGCCTCCTTGGCGAATCGCTCGATCTGCTCCTTGCGTTCCGGGTAGTGCGGGATCATGAACTGCAGGCCGATGTGGATGCAGCCGGTGGCGATGAATTCTTTTAACCGCTCCGTTACTTGACGCAGGCTGCCTTTCAAATAATCCGTGATCGGCGGGCCGTCGTTGGGCGTGAGTTCCACCGGCAGGCAGCAGGCGAGCTTCACTTGGTCGGGATCGCGGCCGGCTTTTTTCGCCTCGGCGCGGACGTTTTCGTAGCCAGCGGCCAATTGTTGCGGCGTCACTTTGACGAAGTAGGGGAACCAGGCATCGCCATACTGGCCGGCACGGCGCTGGGCATATTTGCCTTCGCCGCCGACCCAGATCGGCAAGCGGGGTTTTTGAAACGGCTTGGGCAACACCGCGATGTCGTCGACGTTGTAATACTTGCCGTGAAAGGTGATGTGCTCTTCGCTCCATAATTGTTTCAACAGCGTCAATTGTTCGTCGGAGACTTTGCCGCGTTCTTTGAAGGGCGCGTTCATGGCGGCGAACTCTTCCTCCATCCAGCCGACGCCGACGCCGAGGATCAAACGGCCGGTGGACAGTTGATCGATGGTCGTGGCGATGCGCGACCAGTGCAATGGATGGCGGTAGGGCAGCACCATGACACTCATGCCGAGCTGAATGGTTTCGGTGCAGCCGGCCAGGAACGCCAGGCAAGTCATGGTGTCGAAGAACGGCCGGTCCGGCGGCACGATGAAAGTCGCTTCTTTGCTATAGGGATAGGTGGTGCCGATCTTCCACGGGATCACCAAACGGTCGGCCGCCCACACCGAATCGTAGCCCAGAGCTTCGGCCTCCTGGGCCGCTTGGCGCAAAGTATTCCGACTCGCCGCGCGGCCGGACACCGGTAGAAAAACTCCGAACTTGGTCACAAAACCTCCGAGTAAAAGTGTTAACCGTCGAATCTCGGCCAACGAGTTTAAGCGTGTCGAGCGTGTGCCGATTCCAATCCGTCATTCCGGCGTAGGCCGGAATCCATCTTAATGAGTTCGTTGGAATAAACCTGGATTCCCGCCTGCGCGGGAATGACGGACCGGGTTATTCTCCGGTCGGCCTGAAGCCGAAATAATTTAAATTCCTGGGCTTACTGCCGAGGGTGGTTTAATTGACAGTTACATTTAGTAACGGTACTTTCCATGCTCTCTTAGTCGCATAACATAACGGAACTGAAATGGCCATTTGGTTCAAATTTGTACTTGGCATGCTTTTGTCGATCGCTTCCACTGCGATGGCCCAAGAGCTGGTAAAAGTCCCAGTACAAATTCCGGCAATCACGCCGGCGGTGAGTGCCTTCGCGCTGGCGCGCGACCGCGGTTACTACAAGCAAGAAGGTCTCGATGTCCAGCTGGTGCAGATTCCATCCGCGCTGGGCATGCAGGCGCTGCTCGCCGGCAATATCAAATTCTCCACCGCTGGCGGCTCGGGGCTGTTGCCGATCCTGCGCGGCGCGCCGGTGAAATATGCCTTCACGACCTTCAGCCGGCCGATGTTTTGGCTCTACGCCAAGCCGGAGATTCGCTCAGTGGAAATGCTCAAAGGCAAAAAAGTCGGCGTCTCCGGCATCGGCAGCGGTCCGGATTCACTCCTGCGCGAAATGCTCAAAAGGTCCGGCCTCGAAGGCGGCCGCGATGTGGTCATCCTTCCGGTCGGCTCCGGCACCGGCCGCTTCTACGCGCTGCAAGCGGGCTCGGTCGACGCCGCCATGCTGTCCGTGCCGGCGAATTTGCTGGCGCAGGACGCCGGATACCGTGAGTTGGTTTCGTTCCTCAACGAAGAGTGGATCGAGCTCCAAGGTACGGTCAATGTCACCGATCAATTATTGGCAACCGATCCGCTGTTAGTCGAAAAATTCCTCCGTGCTACCCTCAAAGGTTTCATCCACTTCCGCGATCTACGTACGCCATCCATCGCCAACCTCGCGCGCTTTCTCAGAACCAAAGAGGATGCCGTTGCAAGAATCTACGACCTCATGCGCCCGAGTTTGACCCAAGACGGCATCGTCAGCGAAGATATCCAACGCAAATCGCTGGAGCACGTGGTCGACCGCGTTGGTTTGAAGGAAGCGCCGAGGTTGGAGAAGATTTTCGATTACTCGATGGTGGCGAAAGTGCGCAATGAGTTGAGGGGGAAGGGGTGGCGGCCGTGAGGAGTGCAACTGTTCGTGAGATTTGAGAGGCTAGCGAGAAATGAATGACGATTCTGCACTCCGATTAGAACGATTTGCCCTTGCTGCACGAGAGTTCTGTAGGTGGGCCGCGTCACCGATCGATTCTAGCGAGCAGGCAGCGACAGTCGTCGCACAGCTAGTGGCCGAATTGGTTGCGGCGGGCTGTGCCCTCGGATGGACCGAGGGCGAACCTGCAGAATATGACACGTCACAAGTTGAGCTTGATGCAGTTCGTCTGAAATCCTCTGCGTTGCCATTCAGGTACTACTCGGAGGTCTTTAATAATCTCATTGTGCCACCCGAAGCCCCCGTCGTTGGTGATATCGTGGATGATCTCGTCGATATCTACGGTGATATTTCACCCGGTCTCCGACTGTTCGATGCTGGTGAAAAACTGGCGGCGCGGAACCATTGGCAGTTTTGGCTCTCAAATCATTGGGGCGAACACGCTACATCAGCTCTACGTGCGCTTTGGTCATATCTAGCCGGACGCGAGGGCAGCGGGTTGTAATTTCTTAAGATCAGTCCTTTGGAAATTCCTTTTATACGATCGATTCTTCCCGATACAATTCAAACACCCACAGAATCGGCTTATCGCTGGTAGCCGAGTTGGCATGCTCATGCCAGGCCCACAGCGGCACGATGACGGTGTCGCATTGCCAGATGACCCAAGTAGTCGCCAGCGGCCAAGATTCTGGAGGCGTCGCGCCTCGACAAAAATTTCTTCAACTGCTAACAGTACGCCAAGAGCTAACAGGGGTAGCCGCGGTAGACTGCTCAATCTATTTAAATGCCTTCCAACTCACTTGAAGCAAAGGAGCCACTATGGAACCTGCCGCCGTGGATGCGGTCGTTGAGGGGCTGAAGAAATCCGGCGTCGATTTCATTTCTCTCATGCCCGATTCGGATTTTTCTGTTTTGCAGGACCGGGTCGCCAAAGATAAAGATTTCACCTACGTGCCGGTGAGCAACGAGGCGATCGGCGTCGCGGTTTGCGCGGGCGCGTATCTGAGCGGTAAGCGGCCGGCTTTATTGGTGCCCACATCCGGGCTGCTGGTGGCCGCCTGGCCGCTCACCAGCATCAATATGGCGTGGAGCTTGCCGCTGCTCTTGCTGATTCCGTATCGCGGCGATCTCGGCGATGCATTTTGGATGATGGGGCCGTATAAAGACACCACCGAGCCGTTGTTGAAGGTGCTCAACGTGCCCTACGCGGTGATCTCCAAGAACGACGAAGTTGCCAAAGCGATTGTCGACGCTCAGGGTTCGACGATCAGCTGGCAGCGCCCGGTGGCGGTGCTGCTTACGGGGGAAACGATCAAATGAAACGATTCGATTGTTTGAAATCTTTGGCCGCGCTACTCGATCCGTCGACCATTGTCGTTACCAACGTCGGACCCATTTGCCGCGAATGGAACGCCCTGCGGCCGAGCGATGCCAATCTGTTGCAAGTGAATCTCGGCTTGTGCGCCGGCGTGGGGCTCGGCATCGCGGTGTCGTTGCCGCACCGCCAGGTGGTCATGCTGGATGGCGACGGCAATCTGTTGCTCAATCTCGCGAGCCTCGCCGATCTCGCCAATCAGAATCTAAACAACGTGGTCCATATCGTGCTCGATAACGAATCCTACGAAGGCGGCGGCGGCCTGAAATCGGCGACGGCAGGCAAAGCCGATCTTGCCGGGATCGCGCGCAGCTCCGGTGTTCCCAACGCGAGTACGGTAACCAGCCTCGAACAATTCGAGACCGTGGCGCGCCAGAGCCTAAGCACTCCCGGCCACCATTTCATTGTCGCCAAGGTTGAGAAAGGCAGTGTCGACAAGCTGCCCACGCTCACCTTGGATGGCAAGGAGGCGAAATACCGCTTCGCCCGGCACATTGAAAAAACCGAAGGGGTGCAAATCCTGCGGCCGAGATACACGCATCTATAAGATTGGCGGTAGTTCCCACCAGTACGCATTGCAAACCGTTCAAACCGTCTGGAGGTTTTTATGGCGCGGCTCATTTTGGGTTTATTGATTATCGCTGTTTTGCATAGCGGCCCCGGCGACCTCGGTGCGGCGCCGACGCGCATCGGCGTGCCTAGTCCGTCGGTCAGCTATTTCCCGCTGATCGTCGCTTGGAAGAAAGGCTTCTTCGCGCAGGAGGCGATCCAGACCGAATTCATCATGATGAAGCCGTCGATCGTCCCGGCGGCGTTGAGCAACGGCGAAATTCAATTCACCACCGCGACGGGCACTGCGGCGGGAGCGATCTTGCGCGGCTTCCCGTTCAAAATCGTCACCTACTTCTCGACTAGGTTGATGGACTCCTTGGTGGTCAAGCCGCAGTTCCGCTCCGTGGCCGATTTACGCGGTAAAATTATCGGCGTCGATGCGCCGGGAGCCAGCACCTATGTGTTGACGACGCTGATCCTGCGCAAGTATCAAGTCGATCCGGAAAAAGAAGCCAAACTGTTGGCGGTGGGCGATGAAGATGTGCGCTTGCAACATCTCAAGCAAGGCCAAATCGACGCGGCCATGCTCGGTCCTCAAGGGGTGGTCATCGCCAAGCGCGCCGGCTTCAAATCGCTCCTCGACGTCGCCGACGAGCTCGATCTGCCGTTTGTCGGCCTGGCGACGTCGTCGCAAACGATCGAGCGCCAGCGCCCGGAGTTGAAAAAGTTTCTCCGCGCAAGCGTCCGCGGCAACCGCTACTCCACCGATCCGCGTAATCGCAGTGAGATGATTGGCATGTTGACCGAGTGGCTGCGCCTGGACGCCGAAACCGCCGAGCACACCTATGGAGTGTTTCTTAAAGCAACGTCAAGAGACGGCACCCTGGGGCGCAGCGGCATGGAGGCGATGGTTAACGAGCGCAAACGCCAGGTGAAATTCACCGGTGACGTGCCCTTAGAGAAGGTCTTCGATTTTAGCGTTGTCGACGAGATCAACCGGGAGTTGGGCAAGTAGACGATCTCACCGTAGCTTGTGGAGGCCGTTGCCAACTCCCTCGGTTGGAAATTAATTAAGTGTCTCTTCGCGGTACAACCCAATCGCTCGCAAAATCGGCTCATCATGCATCTAAAATAAAATCGCTTCGTCGCTCGCTGACGCATTCACATGCTCATGCCAGGCCCACAGCGCTACGATGAAGGTGTCGCCTTTTTGCCATTTGAATTCTTGACCGTTGACGATTGTTGACCCGCTGCCGCGGAAGGCGCACGTAATCGATTGCCAACTTCACCGCTTCCTCAGAACCAAAGAAGAATTGTTGGCGAGAATCTACGACCTCATGCGCCCGAGCCTAACCCAAGACGGTATCGTCAGCGAAGAGATCCAACGCAAATCGCTGGAGCATGTAGTCGAGCGCGCAGGACTGAAGGAGCCGCTGCGCTTGGAGTTAGTTATTTTTGTGTTACGCTGATCAGGGAGATTGAAAAAGACCGCAGTTGAGAATTTATCGACATGTTGTTGGTCGATAATATAATTGTCAGTCAAGCACGAGTTTTAGATTCCGCATTATAATGCTCAGTATACTCAACGGTACGGCCACGCCTAGGTAATGTCGCATCCAAATATAACCCATAACGAAAGAGGAGGATCTGCAATGAACAGCCGATTTTATACGGGTTTTGGAAGCGCCTATCATGGCTCTTCGTGCATGTGTTTTATCATCCCGACTCGGGTGCTCGAGCGATTGTCCCGCGACAGGAAATTGTCGCCCGACGACCGCAAAGCCTTTTCGGTCATGGCGAAGTATGAAACGGAATGGCGCAAGCTGCGGGTGGCGCGAATCCAGCATTTGCGGGCGGCGAAGACGATGCTGCCGAGCCTGGTGGCTGCCGCCCCCTCCGGTCCTCCCGCCGTCAGCGTTTTCGATTGCCACCAGAGTACCACGCTGCCAGGCACTTTGGTGCTTAAACCTGGGTCATCCACAGACGTAACTGCCAAGCGAGCCTTTGTTGAGGCCAGCTCTGTGGCAAAGTTTTATAAGACGCTATTCGGCAGAAATTCAGTCGATAACGCTGGTATGGTGCTGAATTCGTCCGTCCACTACAGCATCAAATACAACAATGCTTTCTGGAACGGTAGCCAGATGACCTATGGCGATGGCGATGGCAATATCTTTGTCGACTTCACCAAATCCAACGACGTCATCGGCCATGAACTCACCCACGGTGTGACCCAGTACACCCTCGGCCTGAACTATACGAACCAGGCGGGCGGACTCAACGAAAGCATGTCGGACGTGTTCGGTTCGATGTTTCGCCAATGGGAGGCCAAGCAGGATGTGACCCGAGCTGACTGGCTGATCGGCAAAGAAATCATGGGGCCCGGCGCGACGGCGCGAGGCTACAGTTGTCTGCGTGACATGTCGAATCCGGCCGCTTCCCATTGCCTCGCGCCGCAACCAACGAAGTTTTCGCAGTACCGCGATGGAATGGATCCGCACGAAAGCAGCGGTATTCCGAACTTCGCGTTCTACAAGGCCGCGGTTGCCGTCGGAGGGAAGAGTTGGGAGAAGGTCGGCAAGATCTGGTACCAGACTTTGGCGGGTTTTGGGCCAAGCCCGAATATGAAGATGAGCGCCTTCGCCCGCCGGACTCGCTCGGTAGCAGGTAGTCTGTTTCCATCTGAGCCGGCGGTGAAAGCCTCTGTCGACAAAGCTTGGAAGGCGGTAGGCCTCTAGTGTCGGAGGCACCTGTAATGGCCAAACTACATGTCGAACGAATCGGCGGGTTAGCGGGTTTCGGCGGTACCCGAGCCCACATCCGCAGCCACGGTGAGATCGACTTGGCAACCCTTTCCACCGCTGACCAAAAGGCGGTGGAAGGGCTGTTTAAATCGAAGGGCAAGACGCCACCTTCGCAAGCACGAGACACCTTTCGCTACCGAATCACCCGAACCACTGCCGAAGGAGTCGAGACCATCGAAGTATCGGAAGAGGGCGTTCCCGCGGCCCTTTGTCACTGCGTACAGGACGAACTTATATAGGTCGGTCGTCGACGAGTAGTGACCTTCCACTCACGGGCCGTGCCATCAGCGAGACTTGGGTTGAAACTGAACCGTTTACAGGGAAATGAGGATGAAACGGGAATACGATTTTTCCAAAGCGGTGCGGGGGAAGTTCTACCGTAAGGGGGCTGAGGTGCGACTACCGATCTATCTCGATGCCAAGTTGCAGCACAAACTTGAGCAACTTGCCCAGAAAAAAGACCTGGGTGTTAGTGAGGTGGTTAGTCAGCTGTTGAAGAAGGAGATGGCGGCTCTCGCGAAAACTGCGTGAAGCCAATTCCCGCTACGACCATAAGATCCCCCTCGGCTGAGTGGATAGTTTGTTTGGCCTGAGCCCGACTAACCGCGCGAAGCTTTTTCCTCCCGATACAACCCAAACGCCCGCAGAATCGGCTCATCATGCATCGAAAACAAAATCGCTTCATCGCTCGCTGACCCGTTGGCATGCTCATGCCAAGCCCACAGCGGCACGATGAAGGTGTCGCCTTTTTGCCATTTGAATTCTTGGCCGTTGATGATTGTTGACCCGCTGCCGCGGAAGGCGTGGTAGATGCTGGTGCTGGTGTGGCGGTGAGATTGGGTTTTTTCGTTGGCTCTCAGCATTTGGACGCGGCAGGACATGGTCGGCAGAGTCGCGCCGCCGGTGGCGGGGTTGACGAATTCCAGGGCGGCGCCGTCGTAGGGGTCGCCTGGGGTGCGGGCTAGTTTTTTCAACGACTCGTAGGTGTCGCTCCAGTGGTAGTGCAGGACTTGCGGCGCCTTGGCATCGGCGCTGCCCACCGGGCGGGTCATGCCGTAGAAGGTTGTCGGATCGATGGCTTCGTTCACCGGCAGGCGGCCTTTGTATGGGTCGAAAGAGATTTGCTGCAAAGCTTGCACGAAGGGTACGTCGAGGCCGTCGATCCAGACCATGTTCTCGTCGCCCTCATGGGCGTGCTCGTGCCAGCAGCCTTGCGGCGTGAGGATCAGATCGCCGTCTTGCATCACCATCTTGTTGCCGTTGACGTTGGTGTAGGCGCCGTGGCCTTGGAGGATGAAGCGAAAGGCCGACATGGTGTGGCGGTGGCCGGGGGCGACCTCGCCGGGTTGGATTAGCTGGAACGATAACAAAATCGTGTGGCTGGTCATCTCGCTTTCGGCCATGCCGGGATTGACCAGACGGATGACGCGACGCTCGACGCTGCCGCTGGCGACGGAGATCTTGTCTTTGGCCTGCACCAGGCTGTCGTAAATATCTTGCCACTTCCACAGGTGCGCTTTGACGCGGGTCTTGGGATCGGACGGCCGCTCGGCGTGATCGACATTCCACAGGCCGGATACCCAGCGCGGTTTCAATAGCGCGTTGAGCTCTTGGATTTCTTTGGGGTGATCCATCTCTTTAACCTCTGAACTCGTTCCAATCGTTCCACTGGTTCCAGCCGTTCCAGTTGTTGATTCGCCCGAACGGTTGGAACTTTTGGAACCGTTGGAACGATTGGAACGGCCGTTTCGCCTAGGCGAAGCGGCGATACACTCCATCGTAAAAGTTGCCGATCATCTGCACGGCGATCTTGCCGCAGTATTCCAGCGGCCAGCCGGCGCGTTCGTTGCCGTAGCCTTCTTGGAGCGCCACTTCCAAGATCGCTTGGTTGGTGCCGCCATGGTCTTCGTCGAGGTCGGCCTCTTCGTGGACGCGGAAATATTTCATGTCTTCTGGCGTGATGCCGTACTTGGGCAGGCTTTGTCTGAAGTCGCGTGAGATGAAGCCGAAGATTTCTTCTTCCATGTGCACGGCGTAGCATTCGGCGAGCGGGATATCGATCCAGGAGCGCACGAAGAAATCCACCAGGCCACGCGCCTCGGGGATCAGTTCGCACTCGATCATTTGCTCGGTGGTGACGCCCAACGCTTTGCCGAGGATCGGCAGCATCCGCGCGTGGCCGCCGATGGCCGGGGTGGTGAACTCCTCGCCGATCTTTTGCGCGATGCGGTTTTCCAGATCGGGGTGGCGCTTAAAAAAGCCGACGAACTGGTGGTAGGAGCATGCCATGCCGGTGTTGACCTCCAACGCGAAGCTGTACCAGTTGGTGATCCAGGCTTGCAGTCTTGCGCGCGACAGGGTGCCGGCGCGCAGGTCGGTGAAGAACGGCGACGGCTGCACTTCGTTGTGGTAGGTGTCGAGGATGACTTTGCGGATCGCCTCGGCTTTTTGCTTTGCTTCTTTGGCGGTCATTTTGATATGGTCGGCCACGGTTTTTAGTCCTTTCCTTGAAAGCGAACGATGCTGTGATCGAACTTAGCGGAACCGCGCTCGGATTGTCAATGTTGCTAGCGCTGCTGTGCGCCAGCACTACGCTCTGGGCGCAGCAGGATCGGGCGGCGATCAGCCACAACAGCGAGAGCATCACCATCGCGCCGATCCTCTACGGCATCGAAAAAGGTTTTTACCGGAGCGAAGGCATTCAGCTCGACTTTCGTTTCTTGCGCACCGATCTGGCCGCCGCGGCGATTTCTTCCAGCCAAGAATTGGACTACATGATCAGCACCGGCACGGCGTTTCGCGCCGCGGTGCGCGGCTTGCCGCTGAAGATCGTCGCCTATGGCTTTACCCAGCCGCTGTTTTACCTGATGACTCAACCGACGATTCAATCGGTCAAAGACCTGCGTGGCAAGAAAATCGCCGTCAGTTCGCCCCAGGACAGCGGCGGTTTGGCGGCCAAGGCGGCGCTGCGCGCCGGTGGCCTCGATCCGGAACGGGATGTCGTCTACATCGCCATCGGCGCGGCGTCGGTGCGCATGGCGGCGTTGGAAACCGGCTCGGTGGAAGCGGCGATCATGCCGGTGCCGTGGAACTCGCGCATGAAGCGCAAAGGCTTCAAGGAGCTGCTGTTCGCCGGCGGTTATCTCGTCCAGCCGCTGTCGGGGATCGTCACCAGCGCCGCCAAGTTAGAAAAAAATTCCGATCAAGTGCGCCGCATGCTGCGCGCTTACTTGCTGTCCTTGCGCCGTCTGCGCCAGGAGAAGAGCGAGGCCGCCGAATTCATTGGCCGCCGCTTTAGCCTCGACCGCGACACCAGCGAAGAGGTGTACAAAGTCGTGCTCGACACCATGAGCGCCGACGGCACCATGCCGGCGGCGATTTTGGAAACCTACTTCGAGCAGGTGAAAAAAGAACCGGGGGCGAAAAAGTCGATTGCGTTGGCGGATATCGTCGACTACCAGCTGCTGCGCGAAGCGGCGGCCAGTTTGAAATAAGAGAGGACGGCAATTCATGACAGCGATCGGCGTCAACCTTCCGCGTATCGATGGCATGGGCAAGGTGTCCGGCCAGGCGGTTTACGCCGGCGATCTGCGCTTGCCGGGCATGGCTTTCGCGAAGATCCTGCGAAGCCCGCTGCCGCACGGGCGCATCCGCCGCATCGACGCCAGCCGGGCGAGCGCGCTGCCTGGTGTGCTCGCGGTGCTGACGCGCGATACCATCAAGGTCGCGGCCAATTCTTTCGGCGCCTATGTTCGCGACCAGCAGATCATCGCCACTGATAAAGTGCGCTATGCCGGCGACATGGTGGCGGCGGTGGCGGCGACCCATCCGAGTATCGCGGCTGAAGCCGCGGCGCTGATCGACGTCGATTACGAAGAACTGCCGGCGGTGTTCACCATCGACGACGCGCTCAAAGCCGGCGCGCCGCTGGTGCATGAGAAGCTCGACCGCCGCGATCCCGGCTATGGCCGGGGCGGCTCGCATATTATTCACGACGCCAGCAACATCTGCCTGCACTTCCGCCACCAGCGCGGCGACGTCGACGCGGGATTCAAAGACTCTGAATTGATCTTTGAAGACACTTTTTACTTTCCCAGCGCGCAGCATTATCCGATGGAGCCGCATGTTTGCGTCGCCCACTTTGAAGGCGAAGTCTTGACCGTGTGGTCGGCTACGCAAAGTCCGTTTCCGGTGCGCCAGGAGTTGGCGCGGCTGTTCGGCTTGCCGTTTAGCGCCGTGCGCGTGATCGTGCCGGCGGTGGGCGGCGGCTACGGCGCCAAGAGCGGCATCAAAACCGAAGGCATCGCCGCATGTTTATCGCAAATGACCGGCCGGCCGGTGAAGCTGGCCTTCGGTGCCGACGAGACGTTTAAAACCATCTGCCAGCCGCGCGCCAAGATGACGCTCAAGACCGGTGTGAAAAAAGACGGCACTTTCGTGGCGCGCCATTGCGAGATATTTCTCGACGGCGGCGCCTACGCCAACTCCGGCCCGTCGGTGACTGAAAAGGCTGGCTATCGCGCCCATGGGCCGTATCGCATCCCGCATCTGCTCACCAACGCCTACTCGGTCTACACCAACACCGTGCCCGGCGGCGCCTTTCGCGGCTTCGGCGGTCCGCAGGTGGCTTACGCCTACGAGACCCATATGGACATGATCGCCGAGCGCATGGGGCTCGATCCCTTCGAGCTGCGCATGAAAAATCTCTTGGAGCGCGGCGAAAGCTTTTCGCCCGGCGACACGCCTATCGATTGCGATCTCAAGGAAGGTTTGAAAAGCATCGCCCAGGCGATCGGCTGGGATTCTCGCGGCGGTGAAGTGACGACTGGCGCCAAGCGGCGTGGCATCGGCATCGCCACGGCGATGAAAGACGGCGGCGGCACTAACAAGCCGGCCAATGCGTCTGTCAAAATATTTTTCGACGGCAGCGCGCTGTTGTCGACCGGTTCGGTGGAAGTGGGCCAGGGCATGCGCACGGCATTCACCCAAGTAGTCGCCGAAGAGTTGTCCATGCCGACGGCGCAGGTGCGCGTCGCCGCGCTCGATACCCATTACACGCCCTTCGACAAAGGCACCAATGCCAGCAGCGCGACCTCGATCATGGGCCAGGCGGTGCTCAAAGCCGCGCGTGACGCGCGCCGGCAATTGCTCGAAGCCGCCGCCGCGGTCTTGAAAGCGCCGGCCGACGCAGTGCGCTTGGAGGACGGCATGGCGATCTGCGGCGAACAGCGCTTGAGCTTTCGCGAGGTGATGCAGCGCCACTTCAAGGAATCGGAAGGCGAGATCTGGGGGCGCGGTTATTTCAAGATTGAAAAGGATAACAACGTGCCGTTGGGATTCCCGTCGCCGTTTTGGGAGATCGGCTTCGGCGCGGCGGAAGTGGAAGTGGATATCGAAACCGGCGCGGTGAAGTTGTTGCGCTACATCTCCCTCACCGACGCCGGCAAGATGATCAACCCCATGCAGTGCGAAGCCCAGGACGAAGGCGCCGCGGTGTTCGGTCTCGGCCAAGCGCTGTTCGAAGACTTGGCCTACCAAGACGGCCAACTGATCAACGGTAGCTTGATCGATTACTGCCTGCCGCGCTTTACCGACCTGCCGAGCGATTTCACCACCATGATCATGGAAGGCGGCGGCGGCCCCGGCCCCTACGGCGCCAAAGGCATGGGCGAAGGCGGCATTCTTCCCGTCGCGCCGGCCATCGGCAACGCGGTGTTCGCCGCGACCGGGGCGAGATTGCAGGCGGTGCCGCTCACGCCGGAAATGGTGTGGCGGAAAATTGAGAATGGATAATGGAGAATTGAGAATGATTCGGTCGCTGACGTTAGCGATAGGTACTTGAGTGATCCGATGGAATCCAAAATCCAAAATCTAAAATCCAAAATTCCCCCTGCCCCCCGCATCGACATGCGCGACAAGGTTACTGGGCGGGCCGATTATATCGACGATCTGCCGGATCTGCCGGGAACGGTTTTCGGCGCGGCGTTGTTGAGTCCTTATTCGCACGCGCGGATCGTTAGAATCGATGCAAGCGAAGCGCTCAAGCTGCCGGGCGTTTTAGGAGTCGTCGACCGCGATCATCTCGACGGCGTCGATCCGCGGCTGAAGCTGGCGCCGCATGAGCATTTGAAAGGGGTCGACGATCAAGATTTTGTCGCGACGCAAAAGGTTCGCTACGATGGGGATCTGGTGGCGTTGGTTGTCGCCGAGGATAGGCGTACGGCCGAGCGCGCGGTGAAACTTATTCGCGTCGACTACGAGCCATTGGCGCCGGTGTTCGACGCAGTGGCGGCGCTGGACTCGGGCGCGCCGGTGTTGCACGAGGAGCGTGGCAGCAATCTCTTGGCCGAAGACAGCTTGGTCTGGGGCGATGTCGACGATGGCTTCAAGCAAGCGGAGCGGATATTCGATGAAACCTATTCCTCGCCGTCCATGTTTCATCATCCGATGGAGCCGGTGGGCGGGTTTCTCGCCCAGTATGTCAACGGCGAAGCCAATGTCTGGCTGCCGACCAGCTCGCCGACCCGCGACGCCGCCGAGTTCGCGCATTTTCTTGGGCTAGAGCCGGACAAGGTGCGCGTGCGCGTGCCCTATGTCGGCGGCGGCTTCGGCTCGAAGATACCGACGCCGGCGCACTTCGCCGCGCTGTTTCTGTCGCGCAAGCTCGGCCGGCCGGTGCGCTTGATCGCGTCGGCGGAGGAAAGTTTTCGCCAGAACTCGCGCCACGCCGAAGTCTTCAAAGCCAAGATCGGCGTCAAAGCCGACGGCACGATCACCGCCCTCGATGTCGATTTAGTCGTCGACACTGGCGCTTACACCACCGGCGGGCTCACCGCGGTGCACAATTCGGTTATCTCGGCTTGGGGTTGCTACCGCATCCCGCACCTGCGCATCCGCGGCAAGGGCGTCTACACCAACAAAGTTCCCGCCGGCCACACCCGCGCCACGGGAAAAATTCAGACCACCTGGGGCATCGAGTGCGCCATGGACAGCGTGGCGCGCCAGCTCGCCATCGATCCCTACGAGTTTCGCAAGAAGAATGTCTTGCTGCGCGGCGATTTCGTCTGCACCGGCACGCCGGCCATGGACACCGACTATCTCGATCTCATGAGCGAAGCGCTCGCCGGCATCGGCTGGGACGGCAAAGCAAATTCCGCATCGAGTACGAGCGGTCCACGTTGGGCGCGCGGCCGCGGCATGGCGTTGAGCCTGCGCCATGGCTCTCAGGGCGGCGGGCGCGCCTACGCGCTGGTGACCATGGACGCTCGTGGCGTGCTCACCATTCAACATAACGCGCCCGAGATCGGCCAGGGGACGCATAATTTATTTAGCGTGGTGGCGTCGCAGACCTTAAACTTGCCGCAAAGCCAGATCCGCGTGCGCACGCCGGACACCGCGGTGCATTTGCCCTTTGCCGGCGTCAGCGCCCAGCGCACCACCATGCAGATGGGCAACGCGGTGCACAACGCGTGTAAAACCTTGCAGGCGGATTTGCTCGGCCTAGCGTCGCAAGTCAAAGGCGGTGAAGCCAAGGACTGGCGCATGGTCGACGGCCGGCTGTGTTGGGGCGAGTCGAGTTTCTCGATCAACGAAATCATCCGCGTGGTCGGCAACAGCGTGGTGTTGAAAGCGGTCGGCTATCACAGCGTGGCGCCGATGGTGAAGGACTCGGCCTTCGCCGGCATGGATCACTGGGCGCCGAGCGGCGCGGCGGTGGACTTGGAGGTCAACCGCGACACCGGCGAGTTGCGCATTCTTGGCTATGCCGTGATCGCCGACGCCGGCAAGACGATTCACTATCCCTCGGCCAAGGCGCAGGTGGATGGTGGCGCGGTGATGGGCTTCGGCCACGCGCTGTTCGAGGAGACGATCTATCAAGACGGGCAATTTCAAAATGGCGATCCCTTTCAATACCGCCTACCGGTGATGAAAGATTTGCCCGAGCTATTCTATTCGTCGATGTTGGAAAAGGGCGACGGGCCAGGACCGTTCGGCTCCAAGGGCATGGCGCAGACATCGATTGTCACCGTCGGCCCCGCCATTGGTAACGCGATTTACGACGCGCTGGGCGTGCGCGTGCGCTCGCTGCCGATCACGCCGGAGAAGATTCTTCGGGCGATGGGGAAAATAATGGAGAATGGATAATTGATAATGGAGAATGTTCGGTCGCGGAATAACTCGGTGCAGCGAGCCGAATGTCTTTTACCCTCGCCCTTTGGGAGAGGGAAGGGTGAGGGCAAGTAGGAAATAATCATGTTGCAGCCTTTACAATTATTGCAGCCAACCACTGTGGCTGAAGCGTCGCGCGCGCTCGCCGAGTTGGGCGACAAGGCGAAGCTTTATGCCGGTGGCGCGGAGCTGTTGTTGCTGTTGCGCAACGGCTTGCTTGACGCGGAGGTGTTGATTGACGTCAAAAACATCGCCCGGCTTCACACGGTGAGTTGGGCCGATGGCTTGTTGCGCATCGGCGCTTGCGTGACCCACCGCGAGTTGGCCGCTAATTCGCTGGTGCGCCAGCACGCGCCGGCGCTGGCCTATGCCGAATCGCAAGTGGCGAATATCCGCGTGCGCCATCAAGGCACGCTCGGCGGCAATCTGGCGTTCAACGATCCGCACTCCGATCCGGGCACGGTGTTGCTGGTGCACGATTCGTCGGTGGTCATCGGCAATGACAAGGGCGAGCGGCGGATTGGCTTGGATGAGTTCTTTGTCGATATGTACGCCACGGCGCTCGAAGCAAGTGATCTGCTGCTGGAGGTCGAAGTGCCCAGCTTGCCTGATGGCATGAAGAGCGCGTACCAGAGACTGCATCGCTATCAGCGTCCGACGTTGGGTGTCGCGGCGGCGGTGCGACTCGATAGTGGGAAGATCGCCGAGGTGCGCTTGGCTGCCGGGTGTGTCGGGCCAAAGGCTCAGCGTTTGAGCGAGCTGGAGGGGAAGCTTGCTGGTGCGTCGCTAAATGAAGCACGGAAGATTATCGCGGACGAGAAAGAATATCTGCGTGAGCTTCTCCGGCCGGTGGACGATCTGTTGGGCAGCGCCGAGTATAAATTGTATATGACTGGCGTCATGCTCGGGGATGCGGTGGAGCAGGCGAGTCAAATTTCCTAGCTGGAACTTCGAAGTCTTTAACCTTTCCCCTTGATGGGGAAAGGCTAGCAGCCCGTGGTGAAAGTCGAGAATGAAGTGGGTAACCGAGGCGATGAGGATCGACAGGAAGAAGAGATCGTGTAGAGTTTATTGCATGGCGATGGGAAAACGAAAACACGAAGAGCAGAGAGGGATGTGGGTGGCGGTGAG
>CAMDBU010000105.1 GCA_945889495.1 Syntrophobacter sp. SbD2
GCCGGGGTTGTGCCGCCTCGCGACCACGTCTTCAGAAGAACAATCTCACTCTCGGTCAACTCAATGGCTGGGGCAACTCGCATCAAAACCTCCGCTTGCCCCTTAGACGAACAGTAACTACTATTAATTCAGAGACACTACACTAGGAGCTGCGGATCTTTCAGCGCGCTGATGAAAGCTTTTTGCAGGGCTTGGGCACGCTGTGCCGGGACTTGTGGCGGCAGCGAGTAGAGTCTTTGTTTGCCGTACAGATCGCTGGCGAGACGCAGGAGTTTTTTACCTTCGTCGGTCTTGGCGTAGTCGGTGGCGAGCGGGACGCCTTTCAGATCGGCATGCGATTCGAGTGACATTTGCAGCACGACATGAACTTGTTTGGCTTTGAGTGCGTTGGCCCAGGTCACTTTGGCCGATTGCCAGCTGAGTGTGCAGCTGCCGTCGAGTTCGCCGGTCTCGGCGGCGATTCGGATATCCGCGGTGCCCTTGTAACCCTCGATAACCTGCACCGGAAAGTCACCCGCCGCTGCTGCCGCGAAGATTTTGACGTCATCGGTGCCGCTGGTGCCAGGACCGTTGCCGCCGAACTTTAGCCGCGTCTTGGACTTGCGCCAATCGTCCACGCTCCGGATGCCGCTCCGTTCGGTAGTAATGCACACGAGCGCGTCCGCCGTCGGCATGCCGAGCCAACCGAACTTCTTGCCGTCGAATTTCACCCCTCGGTTGCCCAGCATGTGTTGTAAAATCAGCGGCCCGGACCAATTGCCGATCACCGTGCCGTCGCGCGGCGCGCTGTTGTAAGTGTAGTTGGCCGCGATCAGCATCGCTGCGCCCGGCATATTTTGTACCACCGTGGCTGGCTTGCCCGGGATGTATTGCGCGATATGGCGCGCGATCAGCCGCGTGTAGGTGTCGTAGCCGCCGCCGGCGGAGCCGCCGACGATAAACTGAAGGGTTTTGCTCTTATAGAAATCCTCGACCGCCGCCGCCTGTACAGACACCGGCAATACCGCGAGAACAATTGGCAGCAGAAATATCCCGAGCGCTTTGTCCACGTGTCACCTCCAGATAGTTTAGCTATAGTCGCGGAACGTAGTTGGTCCGCTGGGCTGCTGTCAAGGGAATATTGGTTTCACCAATTTGCCGCGATCCGTTTACTTTGCGGGAGGTTTCCTCGGCGCGGCGCTGGCGGCGTTGCGCGTTGTCTTGAACGCTTTGAACGGAGTGTCGCGGTGCAGTAACTAACCGGAGAAAGCAGCGTTGTCTGGCGTAAGCATTTTACGGCAAGTCTAATAAACTAACATCGGAGCGCTGTCGATACGTGAATGGCTTTTCAGGGAACTTGGTAGACGGTCCCCACAGAGCGCGCCGTAATTTGCTTGCGCGCAAACTCGTCTCGGAGACGATCAAGCTGCTTTAGCGTTTCGATTGAGTAGTAGGCCTCGCCGCACTCGACACAGCTCTCGGCGTCGACCGTGGTCAGCAGATGATCGTATCCCACTTTAACCTCGACCTGGACCGGTGATTTTGTTACCTCACCGGTCTTGCAGATGACGCATTTCATTACCGTTTCCTCCGTTTCAAATCGGCTTCCCACCTGGCCGGATCGGGTTGATATAGTGTTATGATGATCAGCCGCTGCTCCGACAAGACAGGCGCGCATACGATATGGAGCGGCCTAGCTGTTTGCGTATGACCGAAAATCAGACAGCTTGGATACGGCTGGTCATCCGGATACTCTTCAATAATCTCGCCGATGTCTAGCGCTTCAAGCACTTCGTTCACGCGGATCAGCCCGAATGACTCTGATTCCATTTCTCGACGGGCATGCTCGGTGAATCGGCAATTCACCAAACATGATCGGATAACAGAATATTCCACAGTGTGATCTTAATCCATGAACCCGATTTTTACCATCTATCGCCCAGCGGGGCGTCCAAGCTTGGTTGGCTTTAGGCAAGTCATGACCCGAACTTTTCGAGTTCCTAAAAGGGCGCCGAGTTGTCGACTAACACCTTTCGCCTGCTCTTCTGGCTCGCAGTAGAAATCGATACGCGGCAGGTAAAAGGCCTTGGCGATTTGCTAACATCGGCAAACCGCCATATCTTCTCGGAGACGAACTCTGAGCTATCTAGGGTGAGCGCGCGCGGATCCAATGCCCGCCGCCAGTTCGCCCTCTGTGTTCAACAAAGCCGCGATGACTACCATCATTGATACACAACGCCGTATCCGCACCGGGCGCGCGGCATGATCGATTTACTTGCCGTAGACAAAGCCGTGACCAAGCCACGGATTTTTTACGGCTGGTACATGGTGTTGGCGAGCGTCCTGACCAACACGATTTTTTCCGCGGCTTATTTCCAGGGCTTCGGTGTGCTGATGATCCCCATCGAGCGCACCTTCGGCTGGGACCGTTGGGTGCTGTCCTCCGCCATGTCGCTGCGTCAGTTGGAGTCGGGTATTATCAGTCCGGTTATTGGTTTCCTGCTCGACCGTTTCAGCGCGCGTAAATTGATTTTCTGGAGCGCGGTGGTCGGCGGCTTGGGCTTCATTGGCCTGGGCTTCACCACCGGCATCGTGACGTTCTTTCTGTTCTTCGTGGTGATCTCCGTGGGCGCATCGGGAGTCAGCCACGCGGTGACCTGGCCGGTGCTGATCTCGCGCTGGTTTCGCCGCAATCGCGGCTTCGCCACCGGGCTGGCGGTCACCGGTCCGATCTTCGGCTCGCCCATCGTCATACTCAACACGCAGATCGAGGCGGTCTACGGCTGGCGCGTGGTTTTGTTTGGCTACGGCGCGCTGGTGTTGATCTGCGTCACGTTGCTCAGCCTGATGGTGCGCGATCGGCCGGAGCCCTATGGACTACGGCCCGATGGCGATCCGGCCGAGGAAAGCGCTTCGACGGAAAATCCGCTGGGCTCAAAGCCGCGCCGGCCGGAAGCGGGACTCACGCTCCACGCGGTGGTGCGCACCAAGGAATTCTGGCTGTTCTCGGGCTACCTGGCGGGGACGTACATCGTCAACTCCGCCTTTCAAGTCCATATGGTTCCCTATATCCAGCAAGATCTCGGTCTGAGCGCGGCTTGGGCGGCGACGGTCATGTCGATCGTTTTTATCTGCAGTGGCGTTGGGCGGGTCGGCGGCGGCTATCTGTTTGACCGGATGGATTATCGCATTGTGCTCGCCGCCGTCGCCGCGATGATGGGGATTGGGCTGTTGTACCTTCAAGTGGTGGACGTCAAATCATTCTGGGCGACCTTGCCGTTTGCCCTGCTGTTCGGCATCAGCTTCGGCTGCCTGGTGCCGATGCGTGGCGCCGTCGGCAGCATTATGTTCGGCACGCGAACTATCGGCGGGATTTTAGGTGTACTGCAAGGTTCGTCCGTCGGAGCGGGCGTGGTCGGCCCGCTGGTCATGGGCATCATCTTCGATCTTAACGGCAACTACTCCGTGGCGATCTGGGGACTCATCGTCATCAGCGCCCTCATGGTGCCCATGTCACTAGCGATGGCGTCGCCAGGCGAGTTGGCCAGGCGCCTCGGGCAGCTGTGAACGAGCGAGCATGGTAGTTGAGTCCCTTGCTCGCAACCCTAGACGGTCACGAATTCAAACCTTGAGCCCGTAAAAGCGCGCGGTGTTATCGACCATCAGCTTTTGCTTGCTCGCCTCGCTGATATCCTTGCGGTTGTGAAAGACATCGACCGCGCCGTAGAGGCGGTCGCCATGCGGGATATCCGAGCCGTAAACCCAGCATTGATCGCCGAACTCTTCGATGGCGAAGGGCAGCAGTTTCTCATCGACCTCGAAGCCAAAATAAATCTGGCCGCGCTCGATATATTCTTTCGGCCAAAGCTTACCGGTGTAACCGCGGTGGAAATCGACTCCAGCGCGGGCGCCGGGAAAGCCGCTGTACTCTTCAATCCGCTCCACCAACGCCGGCACCCAGGAGCAACCGGCTTCGAGAAACGCGATGCGTAAATTCGGGTAACGGTCGGCGATCCCTTTCGAGATCACCCGGTGAAATGCGAACTGCACGGTGAGCCAAAAGGATATCGCCGTATTGTCATGGTGCGTGTCGTTGACTTGCCCCAAGGCGCGAAAGCTGTGTCCGGTATGCACCGCGACCGGCAGACCGGTATCGTTGGCCGCGGCCCAGATCGGCTCCATGGGCGGGTCGTCGACTCGCACATCGCCGGTGACGCCAAGCAGCATGACGCCGACGGCGCCAAGCTTTTTGCCGCGCTCGATTTCGCGCACCGACGCTTGCGGGTCGACGGGGTCGATCACCACCACCCACTTCAGCCGCTCGGGACATTCGCTACTCAGGTCGGCGACCCAACTATTGTAAGCTCGCATCATCGCCACGGCCAAAGCGCGATCATAGGTGATCGGATAGGAGAGAAACATCGTCGGATAGATCACCTGAAGCGCGGTGTTTTCCCGGTCCAATTGTTCAAGGCGCGCTTTGACCGAGCGCATTTCCGCGCTTTCGACCGGATCGTGCGGACTGATGCCCGGCGTGACTTTTGCCGCGACGCCGTCCTTGCTGAGCGGAAAGCCGGCTTGCTGATAGGGGCCGCTGCGCACCGGAAAAGAGCGGGTATCGATCATCCAGTAGAGCGGAGCATCCGGGCCGGTCTCGATAATGGTCGGCCGGCGATCCTTCAGTTTAGGATCCCAATACTTGTCCGAAAACGTCACTTCGGATTCCGATACATGACCGTCCGCGTCCCATGCCTTAATCATATGCACCTCTTCGTCTGGTGAGTTTGCCGCCGGATTTGTTTGCTGTGGCGACTTGGGGAACCGGGAGAGCGGCGCGCACGACGTCGGCGAGCTGCTTCGCCGTGGGTAAACGGCCTTTGAATTCTAATGGGAGTGCGGGATTGAGATGATACGCGGCAACACCGATGGGATTGCCTTTGGTCTTGAGCGCGAACTCGACTTCAATATCGTTTTTCTCCGCGCAGAGGATAATACCGATGGAAGGTTGGTCGCTTGGGGCGCGTTCCTTTTCGTTCAGTAAGTTCAGGTAGAAATCCATCTTGCCCGAGTGCTCAGGCTCGAAGGAGCCGATTTTCAGATCCACCGCCACCAGGGCTTTGAGAAAACGGTGATAGAAAAGCAGATCGACGAAGTATTCCTTGCGCCCGAGCGCGAGCCGGTATTGCCTGCCGACGAAGCAGAAGCCGTAACCGAGTTCCAGGATGAATTGCTGCAAGCGCTCGATCAGCCGGTTCTCCAACCCGCGCTCTTTCATCGGCCGGCTGATACCGAGGAACTCGAGATTGTAACGGCTCTTCATCATCTCGTTGGCCTGTTCGGCAAAATGCTCCGGCAGGGCGAGGGCGAAGTTGTGAGTCTTCTTTTCCTTCACCGCGCGTTGGTAGGCGCGCGCTTTGATCTGATTGAGTAGTACATTGCGCGACCAACCATGCTGGGCGGTGGCGCGGAGGTAATAGAGACGGGCCGCCGGGTCGGTGATTTTATTTAGTATCTGCAGATGTTGGCCCCAAGGAACCAGAGCCACAAGTTGGCGCAAAACATCGATCGTGTTGTTGTTGTGCTTTTTCAATTTGGCGACACCTTGTCGCCAAATTGGCTGGACGCCTGTTGTCGGGTTCTTCCATAATTTGGCGACAGGTTGTCGCCAAATTACTTCGTCGGAGTACGCCAAATAAAAGCGCTTCATGTCGCGCAAATTGCGCGGCGAGAAACCGGTCGTGCGGGGAAAACTGTCTTGCAGGTCGGCGGAAAGCCGATCAATGACCGATTCACCCCACCCCAATAGCTGCTGCTTTTCGACAATCTCCCGACCGATATCCCAGTACAACAAAGCCAATTCACGATTGACCGCGCGCGCCGCGGTGGTGCGGGCGTGAACGATGCGTTGTTTCAGCGCCGCGAGGAAAGCCCGATAGTCTTGGTGAGATATGTCTTTCGTCACGACGGGTGGACTTTCTCAATGATCGTGTTGTATTGGCTAACGGGATTGGCGCAAATCAAAAACTACTTACGCCTTTACCTTCGGCAGTACCTTCTCGCCAAATAAATCCAACTGGCGCGGATCGGGATCGGCGACGCCGATGATCAGCGTGTCGAGGCCTTTGCTGAGAAAATAATTTATCTTGTCGACGCATTGATCCGGGCTGCCGAGGATCGATACCGGTTCGACCGGGACTCGGACGCGGCCGTAGTAGCGCGTGGTGTAGTCTTCGACGACTTTGATCGCTTTGGCTTTGTCATCGTTGATCGCCATGAAAGCCAAGCTGGCTTTTTCGATGTCGTTGGCGTTTCTTCCGGCGGCGGCGGCGTAGCTGGCGATCTTGTCCCAGGTGACATGGAAGTCGGCGATCGCCGAGCTGCCGGAAATAAAGCCGTTGGCCCAGGTGCCGGCGCGTTTGAGCGCGGTCTCGGCGCTGCCGCCGGTCCACAGCGGCGGATGGGGCTTTTGTATCGGCCGCGGGCCGACGCTCAAGTTTTCGACGTTGAAAAACTGTCCCTTGTGCGTGACGTTGTCCTCGGTCCACAGCCGTTTCATCAACTGTACTTGCTCGACTGCGCGGGTGCCGCGGTGTTCGTAGGGAATTTCCACCGCTTTGTAATCTGGCTCGCGGCTGCCGAAGCCGAGGCCAATCGTTACGCGGCCGTTGGAAATGAAATCCAACGTCGAAATGATTTTCGCCAGATGCGCCGGATGGCGCGTGTTGCCGAGTAGGACCGAGGTGCCGAGACGAATTCTTTGGGTCGCGCCGGCGGCGGCGGCGAGGATGGTCAGCGGTTCCAAATTGTCATAGGCGATGCGGTCGATGGTCCACATCGAGTCGCAGCCCATGGCTTCGCATTTCTTGGCGAAGTTGACGACGTGTTCCGGTTTGGTGAGCGGCGCTGGGTTGACCCAGGCGAGTCCGATTTTAGCCATTGTGTTGTCCTTTCAGGTTTTCCGTCAGGTCAAAATAGACCAGGCGATCGACCCTTTTCAAGGCGAACCGTCTGCGATATACGACACAGCAGAGAAATCGTCTGCCAATGCAAAAATAGGAGGAACCAAAGTTATGGAAGCTTTTACCTATAAGCTCAAGACGCCGAAGATCACCGGTGGCCGAAGCCACATACCGCTCGCTGACACGGAAATGATGTCGGTGGGGATCAATTATTACGCGGTTGGGCGTAAGAACAAATTGCACGCCCACTTTGGCGAGGACCACACCTTTGTCGTGCTGGATGGCCAGGCGACGTTTTACAACAAAGACCATCAGCCGACGGTGCTCAACAAGGGCGAAGCGATCATGTTGCCGGTGGGCTGTCTTTATTACTTTGGCAATTCCGGCGATATACCGTTGGCGCTGTTGCGCGTCAGCGCGCTCAAGGGCAAGCCGGAATTTACCCGCGTCGACGCCGAAGGCAACAAGCGTACCGACGTGGACGATAAATATATTACGGTGGACGGCGAGCCAATCCCAGGCCAGTTCTGGCAACTGGCCTGATGGGTTGCCAATTCTACGATTGATCTCAACGGAGGAGAAGTAGATGCAAGCATCGACGTTTAAATTGAAAACCAATCTGCTCACCGGCGGCCGCAGCCACACGCCGCTGGCGAAATCCGGCGGTCTGACCATGGGACTGAATTTCTACACGCCGGGGCGCAAGAACAAACTGCACACCCACCCCGGTGAGGACCACGCCTTCGTGGTCATCGAGGGACAAGCGACCTTCTACGATAAAGAAAACCAGCCCACCGTGCTCAACAAGGGCGAGGGCATCATGCTGCCCGATGGTCACTACTATTATTTTGAGAGCACCGGCGAGGTAGCGCTGGCGATTTTGCGATCGAGCGCGGCGCGCAAGGATCGTCCTGCCGTCCTGCGTGTCGATGTCAAAGGCGACCAGCGCATGGAAGAGGAAGAAGGTTTCGCGGTCGCCGACGGCGAAGCGATCCAGGGTCAGTACTGGGAAATGAAATAAGCGATGAAGACGGTCGCTGCATCGCTGTTCGTGGTTTGGCTGAGCGTTACTAGTTCGGCTTACGGCCAGTTGTCGCCGGAGCGGGCAAGGCTCATTGAGGATGCCAGGAAGGAAGGCAAAGTAGTTTTCTACACTGGCTCCTCGGCCAACGATGGCAATGCGCTCAAAGCGGCTTTCGAAAAGAAGTATCCGTTCATCAAGATGGAGTACTTTCGCGCCGGCAAGGATAAGCTGCTGGGGAAGTATCTGACCGAAGCGCGCAACAACACCTTTCTCGCCGACGTTTATCAGGGCAGTGTGTTTCCGCTAGCGACTTTGCAACAGCGCGGCTTGTTGGCGCGCTACCGGTCGCCGGAACGCGACGCGATTCATGACAGTCTGCGGCCCAAGGATGATTACTGGGCGCCGGTGATATTGAACGCCATGACCATCGCCTACAACACGCGACTGGTCAAAGGTGACGACATTCCCAAAAGCTACGACGATTTGTTATTGCCGAAATGGAAAGGCAAGCTCGGTCTCGATCTCAACAAGACCGAATGGTACGTCGCCATGCTGCAAATGCTCGGCGACGAAAAGGGCCGCAAGTATATGGACGCGCTGAGCAAACAGAATGTCCAGGCACGCGACGGCAACACCATCGGCGGGCAGCTGCTCGCCGCCGGCGAATATTCCATCGTCGTGTCGCAGTATCCGACCAGCGTCGAAGAGATGAAAAAGTCCGGCGCGCCCATCGAGTGGATCGCGTTGCAACCGCATCTAGTCTACGCCCAGGTGCTGGCGCTGACGGCGAAGAACTCGCATCCAGCGGCGGGGAAATTATTTATCGATTATTGCCTGTCGGTCGAAGGCCAAACTGTGCTCAAAGGGCTGAGTCGCATCACCGTGCGTAAGGATGTTTTGCCCAACCCGCCCAAGTTGATCGAAGGTCATAAATTGTTGGTCGTCAATCCGGTGAGTCCGGAAGACTATAACCGCTACAATAACGAGTATCACAAATATTTTAGGTGACCGATGAAAATCACCGACGTAAAAACCATTCGCCTGCGCGCGTCGATCCCCACCGATGGGCAAGTCTTTAGCCGATCGGGCTTGCGCACCATGCGCTCGACGACCTTGATCAAAGTAGAAACCGACGACGGCATCTACGGTTTGGGTTCGGCTTCCGGCAACGGCGAATTGATCGAGGTGATCGTCGCCCGCACCTTAAAACCGCTGCTGGTCGGCATGGAGCCGACGGCCATCGACGACATCTGGGACACCGCCTACTATCGCGGCGGCCATAAAGAGTTTGGCACCCGCGGCATCGGCGTGGTGGCGCTGAGCGGCATCGATATCGCGCTCTGGGACATCCTCGGCAAAGTGCGCGGCGTGCCGGTTTATCAATTACTCGGCGGCAAAGTCCGCGACAAAGTGCCGTGCTACGCCACCGCGCTTTATCCGGAGGAACCGTCGAAGGTCGCGCGGCGCGCCAGTGGCTTCGCCGATCAAGGTTTTAAAGGCGTGAAAATCAAAGTCGGCTTCGATCTCGATCAAGACATCCGCATCGTCCGCGCCGTGCGCCAGGAGCTGGGCAAAGATTTCATCGTCATGACCGACGCCAATCAAGGCTACAGCATCGACGTTGGCATCAAGGCGGCGCAGGCGTTTGCCGATGCCGGCGCGTTTTGGTTGGAAGAGCCGCTGTTCGTCGAAGACATCGAAGGCCACGCGATTCTGCGCGAGCGCGGCAACACGCCCATCGCCGTCGGCGAGAATCTGCACATGACCTATGGTTTCGAGAATTTCATCCTGCGCGGTGCGGTGGATTTTATCCAACCCGATGTCGCCCGCGCCGGCGGTATCACCGAGATCCGCAAGATCAGCGCGCTGGCGGCCAAGCACAAAGTGCCGGTGTCGTTTCACACTTGGGGTGACGGCGTCGCTTTGGCGGCGAGCGTGCATCTATCGGCGGCATTGCAGGACTGCATCCTGATGGAGCTCGACTACACCTACAATCCGCTACGCGAAGAATTGCTCAAGGTGCCGTTCAAAGTCGACGATGGCGATCTGACACCGAGCGACCTGCCCGGATTGGGTATCGAACTGAACGAAGAGGCGCTGCACCGGTTCGCCTTCGCCGGCGCGGAGGATTTGACCATCCGGCAGAAAACTCTGCGCTGAACGGATTGCTCATTAACCGTCGGGCGTTGAACAGTTCTGTTCCGTGGTTGGGAAAATCTTTCGTCGCCCATTTGGGTCGATGAACGACCATCGATTGTTGTTGCGAATTTAGGGCGCACCGATGAAACTTAGCGCCGGGCTTGTTATGGCATAGTGATTGCGCTCCTCAAACCTAGTTGAGGAGGACAATCATGGTTAGCTCAAGGTTTCGCCGTTTGAGTCTACAATCCCGTCGTGTCGTTACTTTAGTTACGTTACTTTCTCTGGTCTTCGCTCCCTTGGCGCCGGTGCTCGCCATGGAGGCGATCCGCGGTGGCGCTTTGCCCCAGCCATTGCCGCTATTGCCAGCCAACAATTGGTGGAATCTCGATATCAGCAACTGGCCGGTGGATCAGAACTCTTCGAACTACATCAACTTCATCAATAACGGCGGCACCCGCCGACTGCATCCCGACTTCGGCGGAAACTCCGGCACAGGCTTTGGAATCTATGGCATGCCCTACGCTGTGCTCAGTAACGTGACCAATGCCGATCTCAAACCGGTGCAGTTTCAATATTGGGATGAAAGCGACGGGGTGGATTTGCAGACTGGCGTGAGTTTCCCCTTTTACCCGATCCCTAATGAGGCGATCACGCAGCCTTACTGGGTCGAAGGCGGCGATCCGGGAAACATCGACAAGCGCAGCTCGGAGGATCGCCATCTTTTGTTGGTCGATCGCGACCGTAATTACCTTTGGGAGCTCTACAATGTTTTCTACAACACCAGCCAAGCGAAATGGTACGCCGGCTCCGGCGCATTTTTCGACATGAACACCAACAATCGCCGGCCGGACACTTGGACTTCGGCGGATGCCGCTGGATTGGCGATTCTCCCCGGTCTGGTGCGTTACGACGAAGCCTATGATCCAAATGTAAGCGAGATCAAACATGCCTTTCGGGTCACCGTGCGCGCCACCAACGGTTACGGCTACCCAGCTTCCCATCGCGCCGGATCGACTGCCGGCGCTTTGCCCATGGGCGCGCGCCTGCGCTTGAAGAGCTCCATCGATGTCACCCAGAAAACCAACGATCCCAACGTGCAGAAAATTTTTCGCGCCATGCAGCGCTACGGTTTGATCGTCGCGGACAATGGCTCGGATATGTACATCACCGGCACCTACGACACGCGCTGGAACAATAATATTTTGAATCCGGCGTTCGCGAGTTTATCCGCCAGCGATTTTGACGTGATTAAATTGGGCTACAATCCCGCCCCTGCGACGATAGCGCTGTCGTCAGTGGCCGTCAGTCCATCGTCAGCTCTTGGTGGTCAATCGCGCACCGGCACGGTAACCCTCACCAGCGCCGCCCCAGCTAATGGGGTGGTGGTGAGTCTAGCGAGCAGCATCTCAGCTGCTCAGGTACCCATGACTGTATCGGTGCCAGGAAACGCGACCATGGCAAATTTCACGGTAACTACATCACCGGTTAGTTCGCTCACCGCAGGAAATATTTCGGCGAGCTACAACGGTGTCACCACTTCCACTACGGTCACGCTCACAGCACCGGTACCGGCAGGTTTATCGTCATTGACCGTCAATCCGACCACGGTTATTGGCGGCGCCACGTCGGTTGGTACGGTAACACTCAGCGCAACGGCGCCATCGGGCGGATTGCTCGTGAACCTAACCAGTAGTAATCCCACCCGCGCGAGTGTGCCAGCGAGTGTAATCATTCCCGGCGGAAGTGTTTCTGGGAGCTTCAATGTTGCCACCTCGCGGTTGAGCCGGAAGGCTTCGGTGATGATTGGCGCTTCAGTAAGTGGAGTTACTAAAACCGCGACTCTGACGATTCTGCGGCGCTAGCGAGTCTTTTAGCAGCCCTATTTCTTTCATCGGCCCCGTCGTTGGCGCGACGGGGCCTTTTTTTGTTTGGGCATAAAAGCTTAGGTCCCACCCATCGCAGTGATTTCGTCGAAGCAGGCACTTTCGCACTCGGTTGTCTTGGTACCGGGAGCTGTTAAGATTATCCGGCTTTATGTACCAGGAAGACACCATCGCCGCGATCGCGACGCCGCCCGGTGAAGGCGGGCTCGCGGTTGTCCGGATCAGCGGACCCGACGCGGAGAAAATTGCCCGGCAAATTTTCCTCCGGCCCAATGGGCGCGACAACCAGTTACGTTCGCACACCCTTTACCATGGGCGGATCTGCGATCCGAAGAATCTGCAATCAATTGACGAAGTACTGCTCACCATGATGCGCAAGCCGCGCAGCTACACCGGTGAAGACGTCGTCGAGGTTCATTGCCACGGCGGCAACTTCCTGGTCCGACAAATACTCACGGTGATTCTGACCCAAGGCGCGCGCCAAGCCGAAGCCGGCGAATTCACCAAGCGAGCGTTCTTGAATGGCCGTATTGACCTCGCTCAAGCTGAGGCGGTGCTCGATCTGATTCGCGCACAGACCGCCAAGGGCGCCCAGCTGGCGTTGAGTCAGGCAAGCGGTGAATTGTCGAAATACGTCGGTGAGCTGCGCGAGGAATTGCTCGACATCCTGGTTCAGGTGGAGGCTGCCATCGATTTTCCGGAGGAGGAAATCGAGCTTCTCCAGCGCCATCACCTGGCCCAAAAAATTACCGCCCTAGCTGATAAAATTAATTTAATTGCAGCTAGTTACGACTGGGGCAGACTGTTTCGTGAGGGCGCCAAGGTGTGTATTTGCGGCCGTCCCAATGTTGGCAAATCGAGCCTGCTCAACGCCCTGTTGGGCACCCACCGGGTGATCGTCACGCCGGTTCCCGGCACCACCAGGGATGTGATAGAAGAAACCCTGACGCTAGACGGATTGCCGGTTGTTATCTGGGATACTGCCGGTATCAGAGACACCGACGATCAAGTTGAAAAACTAGGCGTCGAGTTATCCCGGCAACACCTGGAGAAAGCTGACGCATTAATCGTCGTGCTCGACGGTTCGGTGAAGCTTACGGCTGACGATCGCGCTTTGCTGCACAGCGCAGGTGCGAAGAAACTCGTCATGGCGATTAACAAGAGCGATTTGCCTTTGGTCATCGATCCGGGGTTGTTCGAGACCGGCGAACACAGACGGGTCGTCAGGACATCGGCACTCTCAGGCACGGGAATCAACGAACTCAAGAAAACATTGCGTGAACTAATCGTCGGTTGCCCAATCGAGCCACCAGTGACAGTCACCAATCTGCGCCATCGTAGTGAGTTGGTTCGGAGCGCCGACGGGCTTCAGAGAGCTGTGGACACACTAGATCGCGGCCTACCGCCCGAGCTCGCCGCCATCGATCTCAGTGATGCTCGCGAAGCCCTCGAAGAGATCATCGGAATGGTCAGCAATGATGACATATTAGAACGAATATTTAGTAGTTTTTGTATTGGTAAATAGTAATAAAATATAGAAATAATAATCCATTTTGGGAATTAATAGGCGTCTTGTTTCACGTGAAACTATGAACTCAAATGCGATCTTTGACGTAATTGTTGTAGGTGCTGGCCATGCAGGCATCGAGGCTTGTCTTGCCGCAGCTCGAATGGGTTGCACCACCTTAATGATGACTCTCAACCTCGACCACATCGGCCAGATGTCGTGTAATCCGGCCATTGGTGGGATCGGCAAAGGCCATCTAGTCAAAGAAATCGATGCTCTTGGCGGTGAGATGGCGCGGGCTATCGATGAGACCGGCATTCAATTCCGCATTCTCAATACCAAGAAGGGGCCGGCGGTTCGCGCCTCAAGAGCCCAAGCCGACAAAGCCCTCTATCGCATGCGCATGAAGCGGGTGCTGGAAAACTGCCCTGGTCTGATGTTGAGACAGGGCAGCGTCGAAGCGTTAATCGTTGAAGATGGCCAGATCAAGGGCGTCGAGACCCAAATTGGTGAGTGCTTCTTTGGTCGCAAGGTTATTTTGACAACTGGAACGTTCCTCAAGGGTTTGATCCATATCGGCGATCGCAATTACTCCGCCGGCCGGGCTGGTGACTTCGCTGTTCATGGCCTAAGCGAGTCGCTCGTTGGGCTTGGGTTTAAAGTTGGCCGGCTTAAGACTGGCACTTGCCCCCGTTTGGACAGTCGAACAATCGATTACTCTGAACTCGCGGTTCAGGACGGCGACGAACCGCCCCAGCCGTTCTCGTTTTCGAGTCATGGCGTAGTTCAACGCCAGGTTCCTTGTCATATTACTTACACGAATAGCCGCACTCACGACATCATTCGCAGCGCAATCCACCGGTCGCCCATGTACTCGGGCGTGATCAAAAGCCGTGGGCCGAGATACTGCCCATCTATTGAGGATAAAATCTATCGCTTCGCCGATAAGGATCGACATCAGATTTTTCTCGAACCGGAAGGTCTGGATACTGTCGAGGTCTATCCCAATGGCTTATCTACCAGTCTGCCGTTGGATGTCCAGGTCGAAATGGTCCGTTCGATCAAAGGGCTGGAGCAAGCCGAAATCATGCGCCACGGCTATGCCATCGAATACGACTTTTTCGAACCGACGCAACTTTATTCAAGTTTGGAAACCAAGCTAGTTAAAGGTCTCTATCATGCGGGTCAAATCAATGGCACCACCGGCTATGAAGAGGCCGCGGCGCAAGGGATCATGGCCGGCATCAATGCGGTTTTAAGCCTGCGCGGCGAGGAAGCATTGGTTTTCTCCCGTGATCAAGCCTATATCGGCGTGCTTATCGATGATCTCGTGACTAAAGGCACCGACAGTGAGCCCTATCGTATGTTTACCTCACGGGCCGAGTACCGGCTGTTGCTGCGCGAGGATAACGCGGATCTCCGGTTGAGTGCAATCGGGCACCGGATCGGTTTGGCGGGCGAGGCCGAATATCAGCGGTATCAAGGAAAAAAAGCCGCCATCGATGATCTAATCCAATACCTCGACGACAACCAATTGAACGCCGATGGCGAGACCAACGCCCGTTTGGAGAGTATCGGCAAAGGGCCGCTCCATAACCCGACAAAATTGAGTCAACTTTTACGTAGACCAGAGATTTCTCTGTCAGATATAAGAGTTATATATCCTGACATGATCAATTGTTCACGCGACGTGGATTCCCAAGTGGAGGTTACGATCAAATATCAGGGCTACGTCAACCGCCAGAACGACATCGTCGAAAGATTTCAAAAGATGGAAGATGTCAGGCTACCAGAGGATATCGACTATTCTCAGATTAGCGGTATCTCGCGGGAGGTCCGGGAAAAATTGCTGCGCATTCAGCCAAGATCGTTGGGTCAAGCTGCACGAATTTCCGGTGTCACGCCAGCCGCGATAACCCTGCTGTCTTTCTACCTGAAGAAACGGAAGAGCGCTTAGCCATCGAGAAGTCTTGCCAACAAGCTCGCCAAAAAATCACTCTGCTACCCATTGAGCTGCAAGTTCTCTGAATTCTATTCAGTAGACTTTTTGCTCAAATGGCTTGCTTGCACCGCCTCAGTTTCACGTGAAACAGCAGAAAGTTCTTTTCATTCAGATTTCTTTGTGGTAATGAATAAGCAAGTGTTTATATTATTCAACTAGCTGATATACAAAGATAATTTGTGAGTAAGGTAATAGCCATAGCTAATCAGAAGGGCGGCGTGGGCAAGACCACAACGTCGATTAACCTGGCTGCCAGCTTGGCTTTGGAATCCAAACGAACGCTCTTGGTTGATATCGACCCGCAGGGAAACAGCACCACTGGATTGGGCTTCGATCGGACTCAAGTTACCGCAAGCTTGTACCATGTCTTGGATGGTACCCGCTTCGTTGGCGAAGTGCTGTGCCAAACCGAAATCCCTGAGCTACTGATCATTCCCGCGACCAAGGACCTCGTTGGTGCCGAGGTGGAGCTAGTCAGCGCCGAACGCCGCGAGTATCGCCTCAAAGAGGCACTGGCTTCGGTAGTGGCGCACTATGACTATGTGCTGCTCGATTGCCCGCCATCCTTGGGCTTACTTACTCTCAACGCACTGACCGCGGCTGATTCGCTGCTGATTCCAATTCAAAGTGAATACTACGCCCTGGAAGGTTTAAGCGCGATCCTCGAAACCATGAACCTTGTGCAAAAAGGGCTGAACCCGGCCCTCCATCTGGAAGGGATCGTCATCACCATGTATGACAGCCGTAACCGCCTATCGCATCAGGTGTTGGAGGAAATCCGCTCGCACTTTCCCGACAAGATGTTTAACACCATCGTGCGCCGCAATGTCCGGCTCAGCGAGAGTCCGAGCTACGGTAAACCGATCTGTTTATACGATCCAACTTCGACTGGAGCGTTGGATTACAAAGAACTAGCAAAGGAGTTGATCAATCGTGGAGAACGCGATGCCGATACAGAAAAAGGGCTTGGGTAGAGGGCTCAGCGCGCTGATTCCCGCCGTCGCGGAAGCCAAAGTAGAAGCGCCGGCGGATAACTCACCCAAACAAGTCGCCGTCGACCGCATCACCAGTAGCCCGTTTCAGCCGCGGCGCAGTTTCGACGAGGCCAAGATCGATGAACTAGCGGCGTCGATTCGCAATCAAGGCATCATCCAACCGCTGATCGTCCGTCCCAAGAATGACGGCTTCGAGCTGATCGCCGGCGAACGCCGCTGGCGCGCCGCCATGCGCGCCGGCCTCAGCCATGTGCCGGTGGTGGTGCGCGACGCCAGCGATCACGAGGCAATGCAGATCGCCCTGGTGGAAAATCTCCAGCGCGAGGATCTCAACTCCATTGAAGAGGCCAACGGTTACCGCCGTCTCCAAGAGGAATTCCATTGGAGCCAGGAAGAGATGGCCGAGAAAGTTGGCAAGAGCCGGCCGGCGATCGCCAACGCGCTGCGCCTGCTCACTTTGCCCAACGAAGTGCAGCAGGAAGTCTCCTCGGGCAAGTTACCGGCGGGACATGCGCGCGCGCTGTTGGGCTTGCACACCGAACCGTTGATCCTCTCGGCCTGCCGGGAAGTCATTGCCAAGGGTTTGTCGACTCGTGAAACCGAAAAGATGGTGCGCACTCTGTTGGTTGGACGGCGCCGCCGCCGTCAAGCCCCGCTGCTCGACCCTGACTTGAAATCGATCGTCGAAGAATTGCAACGCACCCTCGGAACTCGCGTGCGCCTCATGCCCAAAGCGCGCAGCGCCAAAGGCAAAGTCGAAATCGAATATTACACCGCCGCCGACTTAGAACGAATCGTCGAAACCATTACCAAAAAATGGATCGTCTCGTCGTAGCTGATAGTTTCCATTCCGGCTGATTGTGCCGAGTACGCGTTGAATGACCAACCTCGCCGCAAACTACTGGAGTTCAGATCGATCTAGACAAGCACTCGCGAAAGCCGTGGTGAATTGACGCCGCTGCGATTGAACTACGCCTAGTTCGCGATCAGCGGCAACAGCTCCTGCCAACTAGTAACCGGCGCCGAGCAGGTGAAATTGTGGCAAACATAGACCGTCGGCTGACCGCCGACTTGCCCCTTGCCGCGCAACAGCAGTGATATATTTTCCAAGGGCTCGCTCGGCGACGCCAACTGAATCGTCAGGTTCGGTTGGTAAACCGAATGGATCTTGCCGAGCAAATCGACCACTCGCGGGTCGTCTAGTTCACCGACCACGACTACTTCTTTGGCTTTCTCCAAGTAGCCATCGAGCGCGCATAACAGATGGGCGAAACCGAATGGCTGACTCTCCATCGCTTCATAATAGGCGCGGAGGATTTTCTCTGCCTGGAGGCGATAACGTTCCTCGCCGGTCATGTGATAGAGCCGCAGCAACAGCTGCGTCGCCATGGCGTTACCGGACGGAACCGAAGCGTCGAAAATCGGCTTGGCTCGGCTGATCAGTTTCTCGTGGGAATTTCCGGTGTAGTAAAACACCCCTTCCTGCTCAGCGCTAAATTCGCGCAGCATGATTTCGCTGAGCTCGATGGCGTGGCGCAACATCGAAGGGTCGAATAGCGCCTCGTAACAATCGAGTAAGCCCGCCGCGACGAAGGCGTAGTCATCGAGGTAACCCAATAGCTTAGCCTGGCCGTCTTTGTAAGTGTGCAACAGCAAGCCATCGCGCCACATCTTCGTGAAAATAAACTCGATGGTTCTTCTCACGGCCTCGACATAGGCCGGCTTGGGAGAAATCTTGATCGCCTCGCCGAGACCCGAAAGCATGAGACCGTTCCACGCCGCGATGATTTTCTCGTCGCGAAATGGTTTGATGCGCTTCTCTCTTTCACTAAATAGTTTCGCCTTGGCCTCAGTGATCAGCTGTTCGAGGTCTTGAACCTCTCTGCGAAAATATTTGCTCGCCTGCTCGATGGTCAGGATCGGATGCAAAATATTTAGCCCTTCGAAATTGCCCGCCTCAGTGACATCGTAGATCCGACAAAAGATCGCGCCGTCCTCTTCACCCAAGACCCGCAACACTTCGGCCTCGGTCCAAACGAAAAATTTTCCTTCGACACCTTCACTGTCGGCGTCCTGGGTGGAATAAAAGCCGCCTTCAGGTTGAAGCATTTCGCGCAATAAATAACTCGCCGTGTCTTCGACCACCGATTTAAATAGCTCCTCCTGGGTCAGCTTGTACGCCAGAGCGTAGATGCGCAGCAGCTGGCCGTTGTCGTAGAGCATTTTTTCAAAATGCGGCACCAGCCACTTGGCGTCGACGGAGTAGCGATGAAAGCCGCCGCCGAGATGATCATAAATGCCGCCGCGGGCCATCTTGGTCAAAGTATGAACGACCATCTCCAGATAGCGCGCGCTCTTCGAATGATGGTAGTGACGCAAGAACAGTTCGTAAACGCCGGGGTTGGGAAACTTGGGCGCCTGGCCGAGGCCGCCGTTGTCGGCGTCGTAGGCCTGGCCGATCTTCGCCGCGCAATCGCCGATGATGGTCTTGACAAAATCTTTCTCGGTGGCCACCGAAGTAGCCATGCGCTGTAGGCCGTCGAGAATCTGCGTGACGCTTTTCTCGACATCCACCGGCCGTTCGCGGTAGGCCTGATTCACGCCCATGAGAATGCGCGGGAAACCCGGCATGCCGCCGCGATCCTCAGGCGGAAAATAAGTGCCGCCGTAAAATGGTTTACGCTCCGGGGTGAGAAACATGGTCATCGGCCAACCGCCGCGCCCGGTGAGCATCTGCACCGCGCTCATGTAAATCTCGTCGAGATCCGGGCGCTCTTCGCGATCGACTTTGATATTGACGTAGAGCTCATTCATCAAGCGCGCGATCGCTTCATTCTCAAAACACTCGCGCTCCATCACATGACACCAGTGGCAGGCCGAGTAACCGATGCTGAGCAAAATCGGTTTGTCCTCCGCCTGGGCTTTGGCGAACGCCTCGTCACCCCAGGGATACCAATCCACCGGATTATGGGCGTGCTGGAGCAGATACGGACTGGTCTCGTGAATTAACCGATTGGTATGCTGGTGCGCCATCGGCAAATGCTTTCAGCGCACTTTGAGATCGAACGCCACCGGGCCTTTGTCGCCCTTGCGCGATTGAAACTGCACGGTGTCGCCTTCGTTCAGATCTTCGATCTGGCCGCGCGGCGCCAGACTGCCGCGATGAAAAAATACATCCTCGCTGCCGTCGTCAGGTTTGATAAATCCAAACCCCTTTGGGCGCATAATTTTCTTGATGGTCCCGGTCATGGTTCACGATCTCCTTTCGTCCGTCGCAATTCACCGCGGAAACTTGACAAGCTTGGCGTCGCCGCTTAGCCTGCGTCAACTCTGTACTTACAATCGAAACCGTCTTGAGTTCAATTCTCTACTACGTCACTGGCCATGGCTTTGGCCACGCCGTGCGCGCTATGCAAGTGATGCGCGCGCTCGCCCAGGCTGAACCTGAGTTGCGGAGTTATGTCCGGACCAGTGCGCCGCAATGGTTATTTCACGACCCGAAGACGCCGATCGACTATTCCCAACAAACCCTCGATGTCGGCATCATCCAAACCGACAGCTTGGCAATGAAGTTGGGAGACACTTTAGCCGCCTGCCAAGCGCTTTACAGCGACCCCCAACCGCTCATCGACACCGAGCTGTCATTTATAAAAGCCCATGACATCGATCTTATCGTCGGCGATGCGCCGCCCCTGGCCTTCGAGATCGCCGCCCAAGCCGGCGTGCCGTCGGTGGCCATCGCCAACTTCACCTGGGATTTCATCTACCGAGCTTACCTCGAACAGTATCCAGGGTTCGCGCCGGTGATCGAGACGATCATCCGGGGTTACAGCCAAGCGACCCTGGCGCTCACCCTACCATATCATCCCTGCGCTAGCACCATGTTTCCGCGTCAAGAAGCGATCCCGTGGATCAGCCGAACCTCACGACTCACCAAGCGCGCAGCCCGGCGCCGGTTTACCCTGCCGCAATCGGCGGCCATCGTGCTGTTGAGTCTCGGCGGCATGGGTCTCGATCGTTTACCCTGGAAAAGACTGGCGCAGCAAAAAGATTATTACTTCGTCACCACCGGCAGCGCGCGCCAACGTGACGGCAATCTCTTGACCATCCCGGTCAGCCACAATGATTATGTAGATCTCTTGCGCGCCGCTGACGCTGTCGTGGCCAAACCGGGCTACGGTATCGTCGCCGATGTTCTGGCCCAGCGCTTGCCGATCCTCTACACCGACCGCGGCGAATTTGCCGAGTATCCCCGGCTGGTCCAAGCCTTGGGTGAATGCGCCACCGCGGCGTTCATCGCCAACGCCGACCTGCTCGGCGGCGACATGCAACCCCACCTCGACCGTTTGCTGGCGCGACCGCCGCACTGGCCGCCAGTCGACTTGAACGGCGCCGAAGTGGCGGCGCAAAAAATTCTTTCCCTGTTCGCATCGTCGCGTTGATCCCGCGCGCCTGGCGAGTGTCGTAGCAACGTCAATCTGTCATGTTAACGGCAAGGCGAAAATGTCAGGTCGGTTTGTTGGTAGCAGCCTCCAAGGTAGAAATCGGACCGTAGCGGAACCCCTGCTTCTTAGCTGGCGTTCGGTATAGGCCAAGTGTGTGCGTCG
>CAMDBU010000106.1 GCA_945889495.1 Syntrophobacter sp. SbD2
CTCACCGCCACCCACATCCCTCTCTGCTCTTCGTGTTTTCGTTTTCCCATCGCCATGCAATAAACTCTACACGATCTCTTCTTCCTGTCGATCCTCATCGCCTCGGTTACCCACTTCATTCTCGACTTTCACCACGGGCTGCTAGCCAAAGACGGCAACGAAGACGGCCGACTCGAAGTGAGAGAGATATTCGGTATGGATCTTAAGGCCAATCTCGTGGTGCTCAGCGGCTGTGAAACTGCAATGGGGAAGCTTTCAACCGGCGACGAGCTTGTCGGATTAACCAGAGCGTTCATCTACGCCGGTACACCGTCGGTGGTGGCGAGTCTTTGGAAGGTGGACGATAGTAGCACGGCGCACCTGATGGCGAACTTTTACAAGAACTTGAAGACGATGACGAAAGTCGAAGCGCTCAGACAAGCGCAGCTGAATTTAATCCGCGGCAACGTGAGCAGCGATTTGCTCGCCCGCCGGGGCATCGGCGGCATCGGCAAGTTGGGCGAAGTTCCGGCTCCGAACTCTCTGTCTCAAAACTCTCTCTCTGTCTCGACTTCGCATCCTTATTTCTGGGCGCCGTTTATTCTGGTGGGGGATGGGAAGTGAGCGCTAATTTTGGCTCCATTCAACGCGGCGTCGGTGTGATCACGAAGGGGCCACGGCGACCTACATGCTGAGCGATGGTAAGAAGATTCAGAGAGTGACGGATGTGGTGACAGGCACTGGATCAGTCGTGCGGGCGGTGAGTTTTGAGCATCGGTAACTAACTTTCAATTGAGAGTCGGAGCATGCACTCTTTTAATATCGTTTGTCTCTCACTCGCAACACTCGTTCTCACCTCAAGTTGCACCGTTCCGAAATATCAACCCTCGTATGCTACTTCCTACAACGCTCTTTTGCGGCGCGAGCTGGCGGAAGCTTTGGCTGCTTACGAAACTCAGGGGCAGAAGGCAGAAAAAAATGCAGCAGCCAGCTGGTTTCCTACGCACGATTGGGGAACTGCAAGTGTTGCCTACGCAGAAGCGTCACGGTTGGCCCAGTGGACCGGACAACTTCAGAAGGCGATTATCTACGGACAAAAGGCGTTGGACGCCGCCGAGAAAAGCAAGGCCACCCAACATCAAGTCTTCGCGATTCACATACTGATTGAGGCCTACACGCACGTAAGAAAGTTTGACAAGGCAAGGGAGCTTATAGATCAAGGACTGGCGGTGATTAACGCTAATCCCGGAGTCGGCTATAGAGGAACGTTCTTTTTACAGCTGGGTAACGACCTGCTACGTCGAAGGGAATTTGAGGCGGCTGTGTATGCCTATTCCCAGTCCTTCGAGCTTGGTGTAATTAGGACGGAAGCGATGAAGGCATCTGTGGTGTTGAGGTACAATCGTCGCGGGGATGCTTATCTCGGTGCCGGGAAGTTGGATGAAGCCCAGGAAGACTATCAACGTGCCTTTGGCCTCATTGGAGACTGGGGACTGAGATACGCTTATGAAGGTGAACTCCATATGAGCATGGGGGAAGCTTATCTCCAACGGGGAGATTTTTCTCAAGCCTTGGCAAGTTTTCAGCATCCAACCGCAGCCAGGAGGGCGAGCACTCGAATTGGTGACGTTTTCCGCTTGACCGGAAAGCCTTTCGAGGCAATCCATTATTATGAGAGGGCAATTCGACGGATCGAATCGACTAGGTCATTGCTTCAATCTGATGACTTCCGACAATCCTTTTTTGAAGGAGGGTTAGATACCTATATTGGCATGATAGGTGTTCTTTGGGAATCTGGTCAACCCGAAGAAGCATTCAGTGTCAGTGAGCGCGCCCGGTCGCGAGCGTTCTTGGATTTGGTGGGTAGCAAAGCCTACCTGTCACGGCTGAACGGCGGCTTGCTTGAAGAGGAAAGGGTTTTACAGGAACAAATCGCCGCGATTAGAGCGCGGCTATCGAGTGAAGGGGGTGACGGACCCAGCGGAGCGAGATTAGATAAAGAACTCGTCGCTGCCGAACAGGGTTACAATGCCTTCCTTGCCAAGGTTAGAAAACAGGACAAAGAGCAAGCGTCGTTGATGAGCGTTGAGCCGTTGACGCTGAAACAAGTTCAGGAGTTGATCGATCCAGGGCAAACGCTGATCGAATATTTTGTCACGGACAGTGAAGTTTTCGTCTGGGTTGTCGAGAAAGACAAGCTCAACTTCCGGCGAGTGGGGCTGTCGAAGAAGGAACTTGCCCAGCAAATAAAATCCCTACGCGAGATGATTTCGAATACGGGCGACGCGCGGGAGCTGAACAAATCTTCGGTTTCTCTCTTTAAGTCACTCGTTCAGCCGCTCGTTCCCCACATTTTCGGCAAAGAGCTAATCATTGTGCCGCACGATGTACTGCACTATCTGCCGTTTCAAGCTCTGTCTGATCCTGACGGAAAGTATCTGATCGAAAACTATCCGATCTCGTATCTATCTAGCGCCAGTTTGCTTCAGTTCGTAAAGGAAAAGCGGACCATGGGACGGGACAGAGTTTTGGCTTTTGGAAATCCCGATCTCGGTGATCCGGAGAAGGACTTAGAGTTCGCAGAACTCGAAGCGCGGGAAGTGAAATCCATTTATCCCGAAGCCAATGTTTTTGTCAGGAAAGAAGCCACCGAGGAGAAAACTAAAGCGTTATCTGCCCATCACGACATCCTGCATTTTGCCACCCATGCCCAGCTAAACGAAGACGACCCGCTATCGTCGGCTGTGCTGCTAGCCAAAGACGGCAAAGAGGACGGCAGGCTCGAAGTCAGAGAGATCTTCGGGATGGATCTCAAAGCGAACCTGGTTGTGCTCAGCGGCTGCGACACGGGACTCGGAAAGCTCTCGACTGGGGATGAACTGGTCGGGTTAACAAGAGCATTTATCTATGCCGGGACCCCGTCGGTGATAGCCAGTTTATGGAAGATCGATGACAGCAGCACGGCGGTGTTGATGGCGAGCTTTTACAAGAATCTCAAGACGATGACGAAGGTCGAAGCGTTGCGGCAAGCGCAGCTGAGCTTGATTCGCGGCAACGTCAACAGTGACCTGCTCGCAAGACGCGGCGTCGGTGGTGTCGGCAAGCTAGGCGAAGTGCCAGCGGTCAAACCGGCTGCGAAGTCGTTGTCTCAAGACTCTGTTTCCACATCGCACCCATACTTCTGGGCGCCATTTATCTTAGTCGGGGAGGGGAAGTGAAGACGCAGCGCGGCGTCGGCGGCATCGTCAAAGGCAATTCAGTGACCTACACGTTGAGCGATGGGAAGAAGATTCAGAAGGTGACTGACGTGGTGACGGGGACGGGGTCAGTGGTGCGGGCAGTGAGTTTTCAGCATGGGTAGAGCGGGCGAAAAGTGGCGTCTATGGGACTAACTTGGCTGTGTCCAGTCTTCAACTTTCAGGGCGGGGACTTGGCGAAAATCACCCAGATTGCGCGACAGGAGAGTTGCCTGTCGAGACAAGGCTATCGCCGCGATCTTGAGATCCATCGAGCCCAGCCGGATGCGCGAGCGCCGCAGTTGCGTCAATCTCTCACCGGCCGATTCGTCGAAATCGAAAACTGGAATCTCTGCAAAAAAGCCAAACAACTCATGCAGCTGGCGATAGGCGAGGATCTCTTGTTGCGCCTTCTTCGAGCGCCGGACCATCGCCAACCAACCGCGCATTTGTTCCTCGACGTTGACAATGGTCGTGCAAATCTCGCTCGCAGGCAGGTGCCGAAGTCGAGCGGAGAGAATCGAGAAACTGGGAGCGTTTTGGCGTTGGATAACCGTCAGATGGTCGGTATCCAAAATGACCATTATCGTTTACGGCCGGCGAGCGAACGGCGGTATGCTTGCCCCGCTTCGACGGTTTGGTCGAAGAGCGGATCGTTTTTAAATTTGCCCGCAAGCCGTTGCCACCATGGCTGTTCGGACGCTTTCCGTACTACGCTTAGCTCCGAGCGGACTTTCCGTAGCTCCCGTTCCAGAACGGTCACACGGCGATCTAATTGTGTTGCTGTCGACGGCATAGGGCTACCTCGTTCAGTTAAGAATATAATAAGTTTGCTGCGGAAGAAAGCGATCATGCAGCGCGGCGTCGGCGGCATCGTCAAAGGCAATTCAGTGACCTACACGCTGAGCGACGGCAAGAAGATTCAGAAAGTGACCGGCGTGGTGACCGGCATCGTCTCGGTGGTGCGGGGCCTGGTGGGGGAGGGGGAAGGGAAGTGACGGCCTACAGGCGATTGGCTAAGCCAGGAGTTTTAACCCGTACTGTCTGAAATGGACGTCAAATGCGAAAGCTGTCTGGATACCGAGTCTCGCCATTACGGCGAAGCTTGTGGCGTCGGTGTAGGAAAACTCTTTGTCTGTATAGCGCTGAATGATTTCCCTGGCCTTTTTTTCGTCCGCTGGTGTCACTGGCTCGACCGGCCAGATTTGTTTGGTTAGCCAATCTCGCGCGATGCCGGCGCCTAACCGCGATAACAGTAAGGCGTGGGATTCCGCGACGATGAAATTCGTGATCAGTGGGGTGACTCCCTGACGCACCGCCGCGCGCAGAATGGCCGCCGCCTTGCGGTGATTGCTGTCGTCCCGATCGATCAGTGCGTAAATCGCGCTGGTGTCGGTCAGCGTTTGAGCCACCGTCGGCGTTCTCCCTGCGCGAGATAGCGGTCATGATTGGTGGAGACATCTTTAGTTCCACTTGATCCTTTGCCAACCAAGTCCCAGATCGGATCCTTCGAACCGAGAAGTTTTCGTTCTCCTACCTTGCGGAGGGTCACAACGTCTCCTTCCGCTTCCAGCGAAAGGTAGTCATCTTTCGTGATCTTGAGTTTTCGCCGCAACGCGATGGGCAGTGTGAGTTGGCCCTTCTCGGTTACTTTAACAATAGACATACCGTGCCTCTCGGTGGTGATTTTTTTCAATGGTATACATCGTCGGTGGCAGCGTCAATGTCTGATCGCGACGCGGATGCAGTCGGGTAACTGCATCGAGTGTTCGTTTGGGCGATAGCCCAGCTTGCTGAACTACTCACCATTACCCTCGACAGTCTTGGCCAGCTTCGCCATAGTCGCGGGGTCATTCAGCTTCTCAATCGCGTAGCGATAGCCAACCTCGATAATCTTATCGACGCTGTGCCATTCGAAGACGCCGAACTGGCTGACCGGCGGTTGGAAGCAGAGATCGGCTTGGGTCTTGGCATTTTCGTTGGCACGCACGCCGGCGACGGTGGTGGTGCGGTACAAGGTCTGCAAAATGTTCGGCAGGTCGGGGGCGTCGGCAAATGGATTGAGCCGCTGCCAGAGAAGTTTCCACCCCGACACGCTGTAGCTTTGTGTTAGCGTGCTCTTGAATTCCGCCTGCTCGCTGACATCGACGGCCAGGACTTGGCCCTGGCAAAGTTTTTTCATCGCGTCCACCGGCAGATTGTCGATCAAGCCGCCGTCGACGAAGATCTCGCCGTTCTCTATCGCTGGCGGGCCGATGCCGGGGATCGACACGCTGGCGCGCACAGCTTTCCATAACGAACCCTGCCGATGAACCTGTGCTTGGGCGCGGGTCAGGTTGGTGGAGACGCAGAAAAAGCCCGTGCGCAGGTTTTCGATCGTTGCGTCGCCGAGCATGCGCGCGAGCATGTCGTCCATTCTCTTTCCCGAATTAATCGCCACTAGCGGCAGGGTGTAATTTTTTTGCGGGTGGCAGCGCGGCCATTCGGCGCGGTTGACCTGCGCCATGGTCGGCCAGTCCCACCCCAGCGCATATTGCGCCGCGATCACCGCGCCCATGCTGGTACCGCCGATAAAATCCACGGGAATGTTTCGTTCGTGCAGCGCGCGCAGGACGCCGATATGGGCGAAGCCGCGGGCGCCGCCGCCGCTCAGCACCAGGCCGACGGCGCGGCCGGTGAAGTTGCGCACGAGCCGGTCGATGCCGCCGGACTGCGCCGGCGCGACATGATGGTGGGCGGTGAAATCCATCGTCCCACGCCAGCGCGCGGCGCCGGTGGCCGGGTTGAACTTGCCGTCATGGAGCAGCACCAGTTCGATGGCGGTGGCGATGTGGTGCTGCTTGAGAAATTGCCGCAGCAGGTGCGAGTCGGAATTCGCAGGATCGCTCTCGGCGCAACCGACCACGACAATCAAATCGGCTTGGCGGAGACATAGTTCGGTCCATGGCGAAATCGTCGAGTCAGCTTGGTAGAGGACGAAGCGGTGACGCGATTCGAGCCGGCTTAGTGCCGCGCCATTCGACGTTGGCAGCGTCTCTTGAGATAAACAGATTGTCGGTCCAGTGGCTTGCAGGGCCGCCGTCAATATTTCGCCGAACTCACGTAACCGGACATCCGCCCGCGCCGGCACCAGCGCGATGGTGCGCAGATTGCGCCGCGACAGATTGGCGTCGCGCCCCTGCCGCTCACGGCCGGCCAACTGCACGGCGATCTGATTTAGCAGTTTAGGATCGGATTTGACCGCGCTTTCAAACGCCGTCTGGGAAATCTTTACCAACTCGCTATCGCGGATCGCGTGCACTGCCGCCGAGCGTGCTTCGCCAGTTAATAGCGCCAGTTCGCCGACGGTGTCGCCGCGCGCCAGCTCGCGCAGCGATTCCATGCTGCCATCGCGTCCCTCGGCGCTGACGCGCAAGCGTCCCGACAGCACGATGTACATGGAGTCGCCGGGCGCGCCGGCGTTAAATAATAATTTGCCGCCGGGCAGATGAACCGGCTCCAATTGGGGCAGTAGCTGGTTGAGCGTCGCCGGATCGAGACCAGCGAAGAAGGGTAAGGTTAGGAGTTCGGCGAGTTGTTCTGGCGCAAACATCGGACCTGCCGGTGGACGCAAAATGACTTCCGTGTCGGTGCAGGCTTCACATACTGTATTCGGGGTTAGCTTTGCAAACGGCCAACCTAGTTGACCTAGCCGCCATCGCCGAAGACGACAAACGGCGCCCAGAACATCGGATGGGCGTAGCTGTAAGATTTCCCGGCCGATTGCTGCATGACCGCTTGCGATGCTTCGCGCAGCGCTTGGGCGCGGCTGAGTTTGGTTTCCGCAGTTTGGCGCTTGAACAATTCCGTCGTCAGCAATTTCGCCGAGACGGTTTCCACCGGCCAGTGGGAGACCAGCAAGGCCTTGGCGCCGGCGAAGAAGAACGCGCGGCCGAGACCCGAGACAGCTTCAGAGGCTTGGCCGTCCGCGGAGGCAGTGTTGCAGGCCGAGAGCACCACCCAGTCGGCGCGTAGTTTCAATTCGAGAATTTCCGCCAGGGTCAGCAGGCCGTCGTCTTTTTCGTTAGTCAGTGTCGGATTGCTGAGCGCCAACGCTGGTTGAGCGAGATCGGGCAATTCACCGGCGACTAGGCCGTGGGTGGCGAACATGACGACGCGGTACTGCGATAGATCGGTTTGCTTGACCAGGGTTTCCGAAGCGCGCCGGCCGAGGTGAACGTCTTTGCCGTCGTCGGCGCGGAGAATCTTGGCGATATCGCGAACTTCTTCGGAGGTGTCGGGCAAGGGCTCTAACAGCTCGAGATTGCTCGATCGTCGTGGCGCTAGTGAGGACCTATCGATGGCTCGGGTCGCCAGCGCATTACGCCGCACGATGCCGCGCGATGCGATCGCCGGAGCAGCACCCGCCGATGATTTGTTCTCTTTGAACAGTGGATCGCCAAAGCCGATGAAACTCTTCGCCGCCGGCTGGGTCACCGTGGTGCGCAAACTCGCCAAGGCGCTGAGCGACGGGAGATAGGACAGCGCAGCTTGCTTGAGTAGCCAGGGCGCTTCGCCATGTTCCGCGAATGGCAAGCCGCTTTGGCTGGTCTTGACCGGCTTGAAAGGCGTCGTTACCAGCACCGACAGCGGGATCTCGCTCAAGGCGCCGTGGGAGACGATGACCAACTCCCTGGCGCCCTTCCAGCTGGCTTCCACCGGCGCCAACAGTTTGCGATAGAGATCGTAGGCGGTGTCGTAGTCGAAGCTCGGCAGTTGGCTGATATCGACGTCGCTCGGGTCGAGGGATTTTCTTAAACGCGCGACGCTTTCAACCAGCGCGGCGTGCGGCAAGTCGACGACGTTAAACGACGGTTGCCCGGTCGCCTTCACCGCCCAGACCAAGACTTTGTCTTGAGTCGTGTAGATGGAGATCAGCGCTTCGTCGGCGCGCAGATGTTTTTGGGTGTCGGCGATGGTCTGGGTCTTGGGCTCCATGAGCTCGACGTAGTTAGGCATCTTCTGCCGGAGCTCGGCTTGGGCTTTTTCATTTTCCTGGCGCACCCGGACAAGCTCGGCTTGCGCCTTGGCCAGCGCTTGCGGCTTTTCCGGATTGTTCTCCGAGCTTTGCAGAATGGTCAGCGATTCCGATGCGACCTTGACGGCATATTCCAAATCTTGCGCGTGCCGCATCGCCGCGGCAACTTTCGGATCGTTGTTGCCGGCGCGCAGAATCGCCGCCGATAGCGCCTTCTGAACTTTGCTGCCGCGCGCGACGTCGGCCATGCGAAAGGCTTCGGCGGTGGGCTCGATGCCTTCTACCTGGCCGCCTTTCTGGTGCAGGTCGGCGAGCAGCGCGATGTACCCGTCCAAAAACCAATTGAGCCGCGCCGATGAAAGATAACCGTCCTCGCCCGAGGTGTTCTTGTCGCGGCGGACCTCCAATATCTTCGGTATCGCCACCGAAAGTGTCCTGATTGCAGTATCTCGTTGCCCGGCGGCCGCGGCCGCAAGCGCGTGAAAAGCGCGCCCCTCATGCAATCTCACTGAGAGTTCATCATCGTAATTTTCGCGAAACTTGAGCACGCTAGTCGCCATCGCCAAGGCTTCCTTGGTACGGCCGAGCCGCAGCGTGACATAAGCCCACTCGGGAGAGATGGTTCCGGTCAGAGTGACCTGCTGCTTGTTCAAACGCAGGCCATCGCGCCAGGCTTTGAATATCTCGTCCGCCTTCAGCCAATTCCCCTGGGCCATCTCGCTCTGCGCCAGCAGATAGCGCATGTCGGAAACCCCAACGCCGGCTTCGCCGCCGGGCGCTTTCTGCAGCTGGGCCATTGCGGTTTCGAGCAGGCCCGTCGCTTCGCGAATCAGTCCTTGTTCCAAATAGACCCGGGCGATCGGACGCGACACCTGGGCTGCTTCGAAATTTTCGCGCTGTTGGGTCTGGGCGAGAAGACGCGCTGCGTCGCGCGCATCGTTGATATAAGCCCCTGCTTCGCGGACTTTGCCGACGATGGCGGCGTGCTCCATCGCCCGGCTCAGACAGCGCGGCAGATAGGGGTACCATATGCCATCGACACCTTTGCGAATCTTTTCGAGGTAAGATCGGATCGCCGTGACGCAAGTCCGGTAGTTCAACTCGGCGTCTTTGGGGTATCCAAGCATGCTATTCACATTGCCTTTGGCATCGCTCAGGACAGCTTCCCAAAGGTCGCGAAATTGCGGCCAGTCTCGGTTCGTCGCTCGAACCGCGGTGAACAATTCATCCGCCATGGCAAGATATTTTTTGGCGCCCTCCTTGTCGAGCAGGCGCACCGCGATACCCGCCAGGAAGTTAGATTGATAAAACTTATTGCCGCGGTCGGTGGTGACTTGGAGGGCATTTTCCCGCATGCGCCTGGCCGCTGGCATATTGCCACTCTCGGTGAGCGTCCGTCCGGCCAAGTCGTATAGTAGATAGGATTGTGGCTCACTGGGACCGACGACGCGAATCCCTTCGTTGAGCTCGCGGATTTGCCGGTCCACGTTGCCAAGGGCACCGGCGGCCTGGGCGCGCGCCAGATAAATCTTGAGTAGTGCCGGCTTCGGCGTGGCCGGGTCTGGCGCGGGCGCGTCAAGAATTTTTCTCAGCTCTTCCGGCGCGCGCGATTCAGCGGCGTTGGCGGCTGGGCCAAGGCTGCCGCCCAGCGCCGCGTAGAACATAATGACGATCGCGATGATCCAGTGTTGCACGGAAACCTCCGATTGCTGAGCACTCCAATAGGCGAAGGCCGTCAGATCGGCCGCGCTTGGGTCAATCTAGGAGAATGATTTCCGGCGGTCAATCCCGCGCCCACTTCCATAGTTGGATCACGTGAGGCGGACCCAAAATTGATCGGATTCCAAAGGCGGGTGAACCGCGGCTTTGGTCGTGCCGGGATGCAAACCTCACTCACGATATTCAAGCAGATCAAAGTACCCCTGCGCCGGCAGTTGCTGCACGCCAACCTATCCCGCGAAATCGGCTACCATTATTTCAGCGAGGGCGAGACCGAGAAGGGGATCGCGGCGCCCGATACCACGCTGCTCGAATACTTCGTCGCCGGCGACCAGATGATTCTCTGGGTGATCGACCGAGCAACGGCCGCGCCGCTCAGGCGGCTTTCTTGAAGTCCGCGGCGGAGCGCGGCTTTCCCGGCGCGGTAGCTCTGCAGCCGCTCGGCCAGACGGTAGGCGCCAAACACCGCGCTCAGCACCGTCAACTCGATCAGGTAATCGGTCAGCGCGCCCAGCGGCCCATAGAGACTCACCGGCACGCCGACGGCCAAGCCGGCCAGCAAGGTCAAACCGACGGCGCAACCGAGAAAGAGTCCGTCAGAGCGCGATGTCTGTCTCATGGCCAGCCTCCCAATCCGATTTAGCATGGTTCAGCAGCTTTCGGCCCAATAGACGGGAGCGGGCGGGGAATCTTACAGGGAGTAGCTTAAGTTTCTCGCTGACCGGCCATTGGCGCTAGCGGAAGGGCCTGGGCGGACGGCTCCCCCTTCCCGTCATTCCGGCGCAGGCGGAATCCAGGCCATTTCTCGCCCGGCCTGCTTGCAGCGGCGGCCGGTTTCGGATTATGCAGCTGTTTATAGCTGGGAACGAAGGTCGCTTGTAAGAAATTTGCCGGTCTCCCGTCTATTGGGATCGCTATGGATGGCACGATTCCCGGCGCTGGGTCGGTGCCGCGGGAGGTGAATTTTGAGCACCGGTAGTGCAGCGTGGTGACATTATTTTCGCGCTCGACTGATATGAACCGTTCGCTTGGCAAAATGAACAGTGAGCTGACATTCTCGGAGGAGTTGAGTTCCCAACAGTCCTTGCGGATTGTCCAAGGCAATTATTTCAACCGCTCGGCTACGATTGAGCCAATCAATTTCAGCTTTATAAATATCCGCATGGACAATTTGCCCATCGGCCAGAACGTAGGCTTCTCTGCCGACGCGCTCGAATCCCATGCTGAGGATCAGACTCGGCGGCAGACACAACTCGCCGGAGAAACCGGTGTCGACGATCACTGAGATTCTGCGCTTATCCGGAAGGGTTTGGAAAACCACGACGGGTTCGCGCGCCGCGGTTACTTTGCCCCGTATGGCCATAGGCGACGTAGCGAATGGACGGCCGGAAAGCCGATCCGAACCGCGTAGAAAATTTTCCCAGGGTGCTTGCGCCGGCCTTTTTCGATCGCGTCGAGCACGGTTTTACCGACGAAGTAATCACCCGACTCGACATCGATTGCGACAATGCGGCCCTTGTATCTTCCTTCGAGCTTGGGTTTTAGTTTTCTTTGATAGATTGCTTGGGCTTTCCGGTCGAAAGCCAGTGCATGACCGTTCTTCATGGGGTTGCCTCTGTCCCGAAGGCTACCATGGCGTATTTGAGGCTTGCAACCGGCGAAACGGCGCACAACGTCGGCGGTATCACGAAGGGCAAGTCGGTGACCCATACGTTGAGCGACGGCAAGGAGATTCAGAAAGTGACCGATGTGATAACCGGCACCGGTTCGATGCTGCCGGCGGTGAGATTTCAGTATCGGTGACTTGGAGTCGGTCATGAGCTACGGACTTTTCGTTCCTTGGGGTCGTATTTGTGTAGTGTTGATTGGCGCTGGAGTACTCTCCGTCTCCAGCCTCTGTCCTTTCGCCTGTATCTTTCTCGACCTCTCATCTTTACTTCTGGGCGCCGTTTATCTTGGTCGGGGAGGGGAAGTGAGGATAGGCAATGGGCGTCAGGCAATAGTATTCGAGCGGGATGAAATTGTCGCTAATCGCGGATAGAGTCATATCACTCCCATGAACATCCTCGCCACCCTTACGCGCCGGCGCCGGCGTTTTTATAAATCGCTCCAGTTGGGCGTGGCCGTCAGCGTGTTGCTGTCGATCGCTTCGTACCTGGGTTACTTGGAGGTGATCGAGGCCAAAGCGTTGGATTTTTTGATGCTCCTGCGCGGCCAGCAGCGCTCGGCGGAAATTGTCTTAATCCAAATCGACGACGACGCTTTCGAAAAGCTCGGCGAGCGCCAGCCGCTGCCGCGCAGCTATATCGCCAATCTTATCGAACTGGCCGCCCGCGGCGGCGCCAAGGCGATCGGCGTCGACATCGAGTTCAAAGTGGCCTCGGATGGCGCCGAGGACAGCCGCCTGCTCGCCGCCGTTGAGAGCGCCGCGGACGGCGGCAATAGCAAAGTGGTGCCGGTGTTTTACGTCCGTCCGCTCAAAGAGGACGACCAGGGAATGGTTTTCCGCCGCTCGCAGTTCTTCGATGCCCGGCTGTGGGGCATCGCCGGCTTCGCCAACGCGCCGGTGGATAGCGACGGCTTGATTCGCCAGGTGCCGCTGGTGCTACGCGGCAGCGACGGCAAGATTCTGCCTTCGCTGGCACTGGCGGTGGCGGCGCGCTATGCCGGCTATGACGCGGCGAGTTTCGACCAGGCGCTCAATGGCGGCGGCACAATTAATTTAACTCTGCCCGAGTGGAGCCGGCTCGACGGCAAGGCGCGCGCCGACAAGTCGGCCATGACGATCGCCGCCGATGAGACCTGGCGCATCAACTTCGCCGGCGGCCGGGGCAGCTTCGCGGCGTTGCCGAGCGGGCCGCTGGCGGCGCTCGCCGCGGCCAACGTGCCGTTAGCCGCCGACAATCCGTTTCGCGGCAAGATCGTCTTGATCGGCGCCAGCTTTCAAGAGAGCCGGGATTTTTATCCGACGCCCCATGGTTTACTCAGCGGCTTGGAAATCCACGCCAACATGATTCACACCATTCTCACCCGCTCGCGCATCGCCCCGGCGCGTCAACTGTTCGCCTTCGGCCTGCTGCTGCTGTTCACGGTGATTTCCAGTTTGCTGATCACGTTATTCAGCCCGACGGTGGTGACGATTCTGGCGCTGGCGGCGATCCCGCTGCTGCTCGTGCCGCTCAGTTATCTGGCCTTTGTCTATCTCGGCTTGTGGGTGGATTTCGTCACGCCGCTATTGGCGATCCGCTGGGGTGCGCTGGCGGCGGAGTATTTCGAAGGACGCCATGTGCGCAAATCGCTGGGCCAATATGTCGGCATGGAGGTCGCCAAGCAGATCGTCGAGCAGGACGAGCAGCTCACCGGCAGTAAACAGGTGGTGACGGTGTTTTTCACCGACGTGCGCAACTTCACGACGATGTGCGAAGGCTTGGCGCCGGAGGCGGTGGTGCTGCGCATGAACGAGCTGTTCGCCATGATGGGCAAGGTCATCGAGCGCCATGGTGGCATGATATTCGACTTCATCGGCGACGCCGTGCTAGCGGTGTTCGGCGCGCCCAAGAACAATCCCAAACATGCCGAGGCGGCGGCTCATAGCGCCGTGGAAATCTTGGCCGGCCTGGACGAGCTCAACGCCCGCTGGATCAAGAACGATCTGGCGCCGCTGCGCATCGGCATCGGCCTGCACACCGGCGAAGTGGTCACCGGTATCGTCGGCACCGGCGAGCGCAGGAAGTTCGATGTTACAGGTGATACGGTAAACACTGGGTCGCGGGTCGAGGGGTTGAATAAGGATTTCGGCACGGCGATCCTGGCGACCCGCGAAACCGTCGCTCAACTTAACGGCGCCTTCACCCTGCGCCGCTGTGGCGAAGTGCCGGTCAAGGGCCGGGAAAAACCGGTGGAAGTGTTCGAAGTAACGGCGGCTGGTGCTAATCAAGTTATAGGAGGAGCGCTATGAAATTGTCACGCCGGATAGTTTTCTCTGGATGGTTTGGGCTTGCTCTAAGTTGGGCCGCTTGGGCACAGGCTCAAGATGCGGTTGCGGTGATCACCGAGCTCAAGTTCAATCGCGGCGATATTCAGCTGCGCGCTAGCGGCGGCGCGGCGCCGGCCAAGCCGGCGGTGTTGCAATCGCTCTATGCTGGCAACGTCGTGCAGACCACCAAGGATGCGGTGGCGGTGATTTTTTTCACCGACGGCTCGCGCACGGTGACCGTGGATGAAAAAAATCCTAGCTTCGAAGTGCGGCCATCGGCGGCCAAGGGGAGCGCGGCGGGATCGCGGGTTACCGAAGTCGCCAACTTGCTAGTGGGCAAAAAGAAACCGCCCACCTATGTCGCGCTGTCGGTGCGCGGCAAGGCCCAGCCGCCGACCCAATTGTCGCCGCGCAACAGCAAGATCTTATCCGAGGCGCCGACCTTCCAATGGATCGGCATGGACCAGCAGCCCGGCACGGTGAAAGTCTTTGGCCCAAGCGGCGAGCTGTGGAGCGCTGAGAATATCAACCTCACCAAGATCGCCTATCCAGCTTCGGCGCCGCGCTTGCAGCCCAATGTCGAATACTCTTGGGCGATCGAGAAAAAGGGCGTGGCGCCAAGTAGGACCACTTTTAAATTACTCGGCGCGGCGGACGTGCAGGCGATCAAAGAACGTTTGACGGAGCTGAGCGCCATGGCCGGGGTGTCGAAAACCACTCTGGCGGTGCTCAAGGCCAACCTGCTCATGTCGAAAGAACTTTTCCATGACGCGCGGGAAATCTTGACCGAGGCGATCGCCGCGGACTCGGATGAGCCGACGCTGCATTTCGTGTTGGGCGAACTCTACGCGAAGATCGGTCTCAAGAATCTCGCCACCGACGAGTACAACGAGGCGGAGTATCTGGCCAAGGCGAAATAGTGAATGAGCGGAATCGGACTCGGAGTGTTGGCCGCAAAGAACGCAAAGGGCAGAAAGAATTCGGAATCGTAGAAGGAGCGATGGATTGGCCGCGGATCGTAACTTAGATTTAGCCCGCGACATCATGGATCGGGCGCCGGCGCGGCCCAAACGGGGGGCGCGGTTCTTTGTCGTCTTGGCGCTGTTCGTCTTGGTTCTAGCCTGGGCGTTTCATGGGGCGAAAATACGCCCCGGCGAGTTGGTCGAGGGGATCCCGCAGATCGGCCAGACTTTGGCGCGCATGTTGCCGCCGGATTTTTCCAAGATCACCGAGGCCAAGCATTATTATTTTCCGGAGAAACTTTCCTGGAGTGAATTGCTGCTGCCAACGCCGCTGGCCGAGGCTGAGGCGCGGGCGCGCCAGCGCTGGTGGGACAATACTTTTCCTCAGACCGTGATGGGGGCGACGCTGGAGACCATTCAAATGGCGCTGGCGGGAACTTTTTTGGCATTGTTGGTCGCTTTCCCGCTGGGTTTTCTCGCCGCGCGCAACACCACGCCACATCCGCTGGTCTATCGCTCGGTGCGCTTGGTGCTGAATTTAGTTCGGACGATTCCCGATTTGGCTTTGGGTCTCTTGTTCGTCGCTGCCGTCGGCTTGGGCGCTTTCGCCGGCACCATCGCTTTGGCGATTCACACCGCCACGGTGTTGGGCAAACTATTATCCGAGTCGGTGGAGAACATCGACGAGGGGGTGGTCGAAGCGATCCGCGCTACCGGCGCCGGTTACGCGCAGACGCTGTCCTTCGCCGTGGTGCCGCAGATCTTGCCTGACTTGATCTCGTTCACGCTGTACCGCTTCGAGACCAACATCCGCGCCGCTTCCGTCCTAGGACTCATCGGCGCCGGCGGCATCGGCTACCTGATGAACACCAGCTTCCGCACCTTCCAATACCAAGAAGCCGCCGCCATCGTCTTGGTGTTGATCGCCCTGGTCATGGTGGTCGACTATCTGAGCTCCCGCCTGCGCAATCTGGTTGTTTGACTAACCTTTTGCCGCCCGCGCAATTCGGAATATCTCGCGCAAAGCACGCCAAGGCCGCCAAGGAAGAAAAAATAGATTTCCGAATTTGCTTTGCGATCTTTGCGACCTTGGCGCGAGGATTATCCGAATTCTCGATTCTTGTCTTCTTGGATCACTTCGCTGCCTCGCCGTCATGGACTTTTTTTTTTGCCATGTGATACTCTCCCGCATGGAGATGCTTCGCCAATGATTCGCACCGTCGGACTGGTCGCCAAATATCATGAACCCAAGGCCGCGCAGATGGTGCGTTGGCTGATTCCCTGGCTGCACAAGCGCGGCAAGAAGGTCTGCGTCGAGAACGGTCTGGCGGCGCGCGGCGCGCGCTCCTGCACCAAGAAGGAAATGGCGCTGGCGGCCGATCTGATCATCTCGCTGGGCGGCGATGGCACGCTGCTCAACATCGCGCCCTTGGTGGAGCGCCCCGAGGTGCCGATCCTGGGCGTCAACATGGGCGGCTTGGGCTTTATCACCGAAGTGGCGGTGGGCGAATTGAAGTCGGTGTTGAGCAAAACCCTCGCCGGCGATTATGAAGTCGAAAAGCGCATGACTTTGGAAGTGAAGGTGATCGCCAAGAAGGGGCGCATGCGCCGCTTTCGCGTGCTCAACGACGTGGTCATCGCCAAGGGGGCGCGCAGCCGGATCATCGATTTGGAAACCTATGTCGGCACGGAGTATCTGTGCACCTACCGCGCCGACGGTTTGATTATCTCCACCCCCACTGGCTCGACGGCTTACTCGCTGGCCGCGGCGGGCCCGATTCTCGAACCGACCTTGGGTGCCATCGTGCTATCGCCGATCTGTCCGCATACGCTGACCAACCGGCCCATCGTGGTGCCGAGCGAGGCGGCGATCCATGTCACATTGCGTTCGGCTGGCGACACAGTGATCTTGAGCCCGGACGGGCAGAAGGGTTTGCGCCTCAACAACGGCGACAAAGTTGAAGCGCGCGATTTTGGCTTGCCGGTGTCGCTGATCAAGCTGCCGTCGCGCAGTTACTACGAGATCCTGCGCGAAAAGCTTAAATGGGGCGAACGCTAAACCAACCATGCTGCGCGAGTTACGGATCAAAAACTTCGCCGTCATCGACGAAGTGGCGCTGGAGTTGGGGCCGGGGCTGAACATCATCACCGGCGAAACCGGTGCCGGTAAGTCGATTATCCTAAACGCTCTCGGTCTGGTTTCCGGCGAACGCGGCAGTTCGGATATCATCCGCCACAAGGAAGACGAAGCGACGGTGGAAGCGTTGTTCGACGGCGTGCCCAAGTTGATCGAGGCCAAGCTCGCCGACGCCGGCTTCGAGCTCGATGGCGAGCTGGTGATCAAGCGCATCCTCAATCGCTCGGGTAAAAACCGGATTTATTTAAACGGCAGTCTCTGCCCGCTCAACTTGCTGGCCGAGATCGGCGGCGCCTTGGTGCATATCTACGGCCAGCATGAGCATCATAGCTTGCTCCAGCCCGAGACCCATTTGAACCTGCTCGATGCCTTCGCCGAAGTCGAAGCCCTTGCGCTGGCGATGAAACAAACCTGCGCTGCCTTGACCGTGGCGTGGAACGAGCTTAACGACACCAAGGATTCGCTTGACCAGCGGCGCCGTGAGCGCGCCAATCTGGAAGCGCAAGCCGAGGAAATCGCCCGCGCTCAACTCAAGGCCGGCGAAGAGGAAGAGCTGCGCGCGCGGAAAAATATTCTCGCCCATTCGGAGAAACTCAATCTTGGCTGCCGCGAAGGCGAGGAGCTTTTGTACGAAGGCGACGCCGCGCTGGTCGGCCGGCTCGGCAAATACGCCGCCAAGCTGCGCGAGTTGGCCGGTATCGACACCAACCTGCAACCGACTGAGGAGCTGATTCAATCTTCCTTGGCGCAGTTGCAAGAAGCGGCGGCGCAATTGCGCCGCTACGCCGACCGCGTGCACTTCGATCCGCGCGCGCTGGAACAGCTCGAAGACCGGCTGGCGGAAATCCAGCGGCTCAAGCGCAAATTCAACGCTAGCGTCGACGATATCATCAAGCTCGAAAAGGAGATTCAGCAATCGCTCAGCCGGCTGGAAAATAGCGAAGAGCAAATCGCTGCCCTGGAGAAAAACTTCGCCGCGGCGCGCGGCCGGGCCTGGGACAGCGCCGGCAAGCTTTCCAATGAGCGCCAGCGGGCGGCAAAAAAATTGCGCCGCGAGCTGGAAAAAGAAGCGCGCGGCCTGGGCATGGCCGAGATCGCTTTCGAAGTGCGCTTCGCCAGCCAGGACGACAAAGCCGACGCGCCGCCATTTTTCATCGCCGGCAAGCGGCTCACCGAGCGCGGCATGGACCAGGTGGAATTTTATTTTTCCTCCAATCCCGGCGAGCCGGTGAAGCCCTTGGCCAAGATCGCCTCGGGCGGCGAGCTGTCGCGCTTGATGTTGGCGCTTAAGTCGCTCGTCATGACGCCGGGGGTGGTCTCGACTTTACTGTTTGACGAAGTCGACAGCGGCGTCGGCGGCCGGGTGGCCGAGATCGTCGGCAAAAAATTGAAGCAAGTGGCGGCGCAAAACCAAGTGATCAGCGTCACCCATCTGCCGCAGATCGCCGCCATGGCCGACTGCCACTACGTGGTGCAAAAAGAAGTCGAGAAGGGGCGCACCTTCACCCGGGTGGAAAAGCTCTCCGACAAAGAGCGCATCGGCGAGATCGCGCGCATGCTCGGCGGCGTCAAGATCACCGAACAGACGCGCAAGCATGCCGAGGAGATGGTGCGCGGCCGGAATTGATTGGAACTCGTTCAAACCGTTCAATTCGTTCAAAACGTTTTCGGAAGCGGTCCACCGGACATTGACTTTTGCCAACGTAACTTAGATATTAGCCGACAGTTTCGATAGCATCCTTCGCACATCCACCCAAGTTTCCGTGGGGCCGTAGCTCAGTTGGGAGAGCGCTTGAATGGCATTCAAGAGGTCGAGGGTTCGATTCCCTTCGGCTCCACCAATTCCCTTTCCAACACAATCCTAATAAGTCCTTTAAGCCATTGTAGCTAAACAGTTTTCTCTGATATAGTGTCCGGCATGGTCCCATGCTGTTCCACTAAAGCTGCCCCCATAGTGGGGGCAACTCTGGGGGCAACTGGGTGACCTGGAAAGTGAGTTGCCCCCAAATGCCGCTGACTGACACTGCTATCCGCTCGGCAAAGCCCCAAACAAAGACCCTTAAAATGTTCGACGGTGGCGGCCTCTATCTGGAGGTCAGCCCGGCCGGCGGCAAGTGGTGGCGCTGGAAGTACCGCTTTGGCGGCAAGGAAAAGCGCATTTCCTTTGGCGTCTATCCTGACGTGCCCTTGAAGGCTGCGCGAGAGAAGCGCGAGACAGCCCGCAAGCAAGTTGCAGATAAGATCGATCCAGGTGAGGCGCGCAAGGCGGAGAAGCAGTCCCTGGCGGGGGCAGAGAGCTTTGAGGCGATAGCGCGGGAGTGGCATGGCAAGTTTTCGCTGAACTGGGAGGCGAGCCACAGCGAGCGCATCTTGAGACGGCTCGAAAGGGATGTCTTTCCATGGATCGGCAAGCGGCCGATTGCGGAGATCAAAGCGGCCGAGCTGTTGGCCATGTTGCGCCGGATTGAGAGCCGGGGCGCACTGGAGACCACTCACCGCGCCAAGCAGAACTGCGGGCAGGTGTTTCGCTATGCTGTAGCCACCGGCCGAGCCGAGCGCGATCCGACGAGCGATCTGCGCGGCGCCTTGCCCCTACCGAAGGAAAAGCACCACGCCTCGATCATCGAGCCCAAGCGCGTCGCCGGGTTGCTGCGGGCGATCGATGGCTATGAAGGGTTCTTCGCGACCAAGTGCGCGCTGCGGCTGGCGCCGCTGGTGTTCGTGCGGCCGGGTGAATTGCGCAAGGCGCAGTGGCGGGAAGTCGATTTAGACAAATCTGAATGGCGTATTCCCGGCGAGCGCATGAAGATGCGTGAACAGCACATCGTCCCACTGTCCCGTCAGGCCATCGAGATATTGCAGGAGTTGGAACCGCTGACGAACCGTGCGATCTCGGCCAAGCCAGATGCTCCGCGATATGTTTTCCCTGGCGCGCAGTCTCGCCTGCGGCCCATGAGTGAAAACGCGATACTGGCGGCATTGCGGCGCATGGGTTATCCAAAGGAAGAGATGACCGGCCACGGATTCCGCAGCATGGCGTCAACACTCCTGCACGAACAGGGTTGGAATCATCAAGTGATCGAGCGCCAGCTCGCCCACGCGGAGCGCAACGCGGTGAGCGCAGCTTACAACTTCGCCGAGCATCTGCCGGAGCGGCGCAAGATGATGCAGGCTTGGGCGGATTATCTGGATGGGCTAAAAGTCAGCGCGGACGTGATACCACTGTTTAGGAGAGCATAAGAAAACACGTCGGAATTATACTGTTGGGTTCTTAGGAAACGAATCGCGTGTGATAACTAAGATAGCTTTTTACACAGCTACAGTGCTTATCTCCGTCCCACGCGCAGGCAGTTGTCAGTCACAAACACGATCCCGGCGTTTATCCCTCATCTTTTCGCCTTTGGCTGTCCCCCCGCGATCCGTCTCTTGTCAGATGGCCAGTGATTTCAGTAGAGTAACGCAAATTTGCGCCGAGTTGCCCCTTCGCAGCAAAACGGCTTGAACGAAGCGCGCCGATTGAACGATTGCAACATTTGGATCTGTTTCGAAGTGGTGGAACGCTTGAACCTTGGACTTTTGAACTGGAGAGGAGCGGTGCGGGGCTGTGCTCTAAGTTGTGCCGACTCCGACCCAGCCGGTTTTCCGAGCGCAAATCTGATAAGAGTCAAGGAAGAAACCGCATGACGCGTCAAACAGCACAAGAAATCTCAGAGCTACAATTTGGGTTCCGGTTTGAGGATGACTCATCACCTTTAGCAGCCCGTGGTGAAAGTCGAGAATAAAGTGGGTGATCCGTGGTGATGAAGATCGACACTAACGACATAACGTACTAAAGTTTTCTGCATGGCGATGGGAAAACGAAGACACGAAGAGCAGCGAGGGATGTGGGTTGCGGTGA
>CAMDBU010000107.1 GCA_945889495.1 Syntrophobacter sp. SbD2
TCACCGCCACCCACATCCCTCTCTGCTCTTCGTGTTTTCGTTTTCCCATCGCCATGCAATAAACTCTACACGATCTCTTCTTCCTGTCGATCCTCATCGCCTCGGTTACCCACTTCATTCTCGACTTTCACCACGGGCTGCTAGGCCGAAGGTCGATTGAAATTGTGTCGCCAGGGCGAAGTATTGGGTGCCCGCCACGCTGAAAGCGGGGCTGGTCAAAATCTCTGGCACGTAGTAGCCGAACAGTTCGACGACGTGGGGCTCGGTTGCCCATACCCAACCGGTGAGTTTCCGCCCATTGATCGAGCCAACGCAAGGGCTAATCCCATCCTGAGGACAAAGTTGCGCCACTTGGTTCCAGGTTAGGCCCGTGGCTTCATTCAAATGGCGCCATTCTTTGCCGCGCAGGTCGTCAACTCCGGCTTGGGCAATGTGAAGCGAGCCCATGGCGATTACCAAGCTTGTGAAAAATAATGCCGCCCAGTTCATTCGCTGTCGTCTCATACTCTGTCCCCCCATCTAGGTTGGTGCCGGTTACTGGCGATGCTGCGCTGGTCGTGATTGGTGGCGTCGAATCTCGACCTTTCACAGGCCAGTGCTCCATCGTCAGCACCGGAGTCGTGGTTTTCGCTGAGCTTGTTGCGACTGCTTCCTACAGCACGCGGGAAAATCTCCCGGTGACGATGCAACAGCGAGGCCAGGTTAACTAGTTTCTCCCAAGGTCCGCATGAAAAGGTATCTTCGGTGAAAATTCCGCTGAGATCGTGACAGTTTAGAAGTCGAAAAAAAGTTCACCACGGCAAAATATGTGCGCCGGGAAAATTTTCCTCCAATCGGTGCCGGTTCATTTGCCCTTACTGATGGGCAAATGAACTATGCAACTCGTGCAAATCAACCAGGCGCAGGCAAATCTAGCGCTGCTGGCGGACCGGTCTGAATGGGTCTCCAAGCCGTCAATGTTTATGCTGGGAAGGAATTTGCGGCATTTTTAAACTAGTGAAGTTGACGAAATCACTCATCCGGTAGTAGAAGAACTGAGCCGCCAAATTTATCGGTGGCGAGCCGATCTCGGCTCGGGAGCTTGCAGCAATGAAAAGATCATTCCCCGTCATCGATGCTGACGGCCATATTCTTGAAAAGGATCGTGAGCTGCGCGAGTTCCTGCCGCCGGAGTTTCGCGCCGTGCCGGGCAAGCGCGAGTATCCGCTGTTTTCCTGGGATGGTTGGGCGCGCGGCGCGTTGTCGCCGGCGCAGCGCGAGCATCCCAGTGTTGAATTGTGGACGCGCTTTCTCGACGCCACCGAGATCGCGCTGACGGTGCTCTATCCCAATGAAGGTTTGAACATCGGTTTGCAGCGCGACGGCGACTGGGCGGTGGCTTTGGCGCGCGCCTACAACGACTGGCTGCACCATGATTTCCTGCGCGTCAGCCCGCGCTTTCAAGGCGTGGCGCTGTTGGCGCCGCAGCATCCCCAAGCGGCCGCCCAAGAATTGCAGCGCGCGGTGGGCGAGCTCGGCATGGTCGCCGGCATGTTGCCCGGCGTGATGAGTCCGATGAAAGGGTTGGGCTTGCCGGAGTTCGATCCGATCTACGCCATGGCGGAAAAGCTCGACGTGCCGCTGGCGGTGCACAGCGGTCCGGCGGTGGAGCTGGGGTTGGAACATATGCAATCCTTCGCCGGGGTTTATCCACTGAGCCACCCGTTCGCGCAGATGCAGCAGTTGACCAGCATGATGATCTACGGCGTCTTCGAACGCTTTCCCAAGCTGCGCGTGGCGTTTCTTGAGTCGGGCTGCGGCTGGGTGCCTTATTTAGCCGATCGCTTGGACGAGAGCTGGGAGCACCGGCGCAAACGCTGGCCTCATCCGACGGAGAAATCGCCGAGCGCGATCATGAGCGGCGGTAATCTTTACTACGCCTGCGAGCGCGAAGAGCGCACCTTGGCGACGGTGGCGCAGATGATCGGCGCGGAGCAATTGCTCTGGGCCTCGGATTTTCCCCACGAGCGGCCCTGGGAGCAGTTCAGCGGTGATATCGATACATTGGTAAATCGCAAAGACTTGCCGGAGGGGCTGGCGAAGCAGATTTTGTTCGACAATCCGCGGCGGTTTTATAAATTGAACGTTGACGGGGAAGTTAGGAGTTAGTAGTCAGGAGTCAGAAGGCTGAAGGCTGAAGGCTGAAGCTCCTCACTACTTACTCCTAACTCCTTACTCAGATCTCACGGAGGACAACCATGCGCGTACTGATAACCGGTGCCGGCCTGATCGGCACCCACACAGCCAAAGAACTACTCGACCGCGGCGATGAGGTGACGTTTTTCGATTTCGCGCCGCGGCCGGATTATATTCGCAAAGTCACCGGTAAAGATGTGCCGGTGCTGCGTGGCGACATTCGCGATCTGGCGGCGTTGGTCGATGCCTTTCAAACCGCCAAGGCTGAGTGCGTCATTCACTTGGCGGCGTCGGTGGGCGAGGCCAATATCAACAATGTCTACGCCGGCTTTCAGATTAACCTGGTCGCGGCGATCAATGTCGCCGAGGCGGTGCGGCTCGCCGGCGTGCGCCGGCTGGTGCATGCCAGCACCCAGGCGGTTTACTCCGGCGAGGATCCCAAGGAGCTGTTGCGCGAGGATTCGCCCATCGATTGTCGCGAGCGGGTCTACAACGCGTCGAAGATCGGCTGCGAGCATGTGCTGCGCACCTACTCGGCGAAGCACAAGATCGAGCTAGCGCTGCTGCGCTTCGCCGGCGTCTACGGCTATTATTCGGTCGCCGGCGGTCCCGGCGTGGCGGTGCAGCAAGCGGTGTGGGACGCCATGGCGGGCAAACCCGTGGTGTTGAACGTTTACGAGACCGTGGATTTTATTTATGCCAAGGATTTGGCCAACGGCATTGCGTTAGCTGTCCATACATCGCCGCTGCCGCATAACGTCTACAATCTGGGCAGCGGCCGGCTGACCACGGTGGAAGACGTCGAAGCGTCGCTCAAAGCGATTTTTCCCGCCATCGACATGAAACGCGGCAAAATGACCCCGGCGCGGCCGCGCATGGACATCACCCGGGCGCAGACCGACCTGGGCTACAAGCCGGAGTACAAATTGGAAGCGGGGCTGCGCGACTACATCGCGCAGTTGAAGTAGGGGAGTCGTCGGAGGGATTGGCCGCAAAGAACGCAAAGGACCCAAAGTTCGGAAAGAGACTCTTCACCACGAAGGTTCCGGTTGATTGCGGTAGGGGCGAAAGATTTTTCGCCCCTTGTATAATGAAACTTCGTGGCGCGAAACATTCGTCGACTTAAAAGGAGAAACAACCGTGAAACGAGAATTTCCGGTCATCGACGCCGATGGACATGTCATTGAGGACATCAAGCAGTTGCGCGAGTTCTTGCCCGGCGGACTGCAGAAGGAAGAGGGCAAGCGCGAGTATGTGTTGTTTCCGCGCGACGGTTGGATGCGTGGCGCGTTGACGCCGAAACAGCGCGAGCATCCCGACGCCGAGCGTTGGATCAAGTTCCTCGATCACTGCGGCATTTCGACCACCGTGCTCTACACCAGCGCGGGGTTGAGCATCGGTTTGATCCACGATCCCGACTGGGCGGTGATCATGGCGCGCGCCTACAACGACTGGCTGCACCAGTATTTCCTGCGCGTCAATCCGCGCTTCAAGGGCGTCGCGCTGCTGGCGATCCAAGAGCCGGCCGAGGCGGCCAAGGAACTAGAACGCTGCGTGCGCGACTTGGGCATGGTCGGCGGCATGCTGGCGGCGGTGATGAACCCCATGCGCGGTTACGGCTTGCCGCAGTTCGATCCGATCTTCGCCGTCGCCGAGCGTTTGAAAGTGCCGCTCGGCGTTCATGCCGGCTCGGCGGCGGAGTTAGGCTTGGATCATTTCACCAGCTTCGCCGGCGTCTATCCGCTGAGCCATCCCTTCGCCCAGATGCAGCAGCTGACCAGCATGATGATTCACGGCGTCTTCGAGCGCTTTCCCAAGCTGCGCGTGGTGTTTCTCGAGTCGGGCTGTGGTTGGGTGCCCTATTTAATGGACCGTCTCGAAGAGAGCTACGAGCACCGCATCGGCCGCTGGCCGCACAAACCGACGCGCTCGCCCAAGGAGATCATGCGCGGCGGCAATCTGTATTATTCCTGCGAAGTCGGCGAGTCGACGTTGAGCTCGGTGGCGTCGCTCATGGGCAGCTCGCAGTTGATCTGGCCATCGGACTTTCCCCATGAAAAACCCTGGGACCAATTTTCCGGCGACCTCGACAAGTTTATCGGCCGCGAAGATTTGTCCGCGACGACCACGCGGCAAATCCTCTTGGAAAACCCGCGCCGGCTGTATGGGCTTGATTGAGTTCGGGACTGGCCGCACCCTTCGACGGTGCTCAGGACGATCGGAAACGCACGAAACACAAAAAGGGAGAAGCCGGATGAAAATTGCCGTCATCGACGATTATCAAAATGCTTTTAAGACTTTGAAATGCTTTCCCAAGCTGGCCGGCCATGAGGTGACGGTGTTCACCGACACCGCCAACGATGTCGCGAGTCTAGCGGCGAAGTTGAAAGACTTCGACGCCGTGGTCCTGACCCAGCAGCGGTCGTATTTTCCGCGCGAGCTGATCGAGCAGTTGCCTAAGCTCAAAGTGATCGCGCAGACCGGCCGGGCGGCGACTCACGTCGATCTCGAAGCTTGCTCGGGAAAAGGCATCGTCGTGTCGGCGGGCGGTTCGGGCAACTCCAACGCGACCGCGGAGCTGACCTGGGGATTGATCCTGTCGGCGCTGCGCAATCTGCCGGTGGAACTCAACAGCGTCAAAAACGGCGGCTGGCAGTCGACCTTGGGCACCGGTGTGAACGACAAGACCATCGGCATTTATGCCTACGGCAAGATCGGCAGCATCGTCGCGGCGGTGGGTAAAGCCTTCGGCGCGCGAGTGATCTGCTGGGGCCGCGAGGGTTCCACCGCTCGCGCCAAAGCGGCCGGTTTCGAAGTCGCCAAGAGCCGCGCCGAGTTCTTCGCCGAAGTGGATATCGTGAGCTTTCACCTGCCGCTCAACAAAGACACCCGCGGCATTATTACCAGTGCCGATTTAGCCGGCATGAAGCCCACGGCTTTGCTGGTCAACGCCAGCCGGTCAGGGTTGATCGCCAAGGGCGCGTTGGTCGAGGCCTTGAAGGCCGGACGTCCGGGCTTCGCCGCCGTCGACGTTTACGACAAGGAGCCGGTGGGCGCCGACGAGCCGCTCACCAAGATGGCCAATGTAACTTGCACGCCGCACTTGGGTTACGTCACGCGGGAAAGTTACGAGCAGTACTACGCCACGGTGGTCGACGACCTGGTCAATTTCGCCGCCGGCAAGCCCAGCAACGTGCTCAACCCCGACGCGCTGGGTAAGAAGTAATCGGATCGGATGGATTAGCGGCAAAGAACGCAAAGAACTCAAAAATCGGAATCGTAGGGACGCCGCATGCTGCGCCCTTGCGGCCTTTGACGCTTGTCGATCAGGAAGAGGGCGGGTTTAAAACCCGCTACATTCAGATTGCGGAATTCATTTTTTGAGTTCTTTGCGTTCTTTGCGGCCAACATTCCGAATCCGAATCCTCTACACTGTGCTCTCGGTGCTCTCTGTGGTGAAAATTTCTTTCTCGCCATTTCACTTTAACCGGCCTGGTGAAAAGGTTATTTATCTAAACTGATGGCAGCGCCGGATTCCAATCGCTCTCCTTCGGTTTTTCATCTGTTGCTTTTGTTGGCCCTGTGCGGCGCGCTTTACTTTCCCTATCTCGGTAACACGCCGATCTTCGACAAGGGTGAGCCGCGCGAGGCGCTGGCGGTGCAGGATATTATTCAGCGCGGCGAGTGGCTGTTCCCGCTCAAGCGCGCCAGCGCGATTCCATCCAAGCCGCCGATGTTTCATTGGTCGGCGGCGCTCACCTATCAGGTTACCGGCGTGCTCGATGAAGCGACTATCCGCTTTCCGTCCGCGCTCTACGCCACGCTCGGCGTGCTCTGCCTGTATCTGTTCGGCGCTAAGCTCTTCGGTCCCCAGACCGGTTTGCTGGCCGGGGCGATTTTGGCGACGACGATGATCTACCAGGCCCAGGCGATCAACGCGCGGGTCGATATGACTTTATGTTTCTTCGTTACCTTGAGTCTGTTGCTCTTTTACTCGATCCAGCGCGGCTGGTTGCGCCATTGGTCGTGGGTTTACGCGATGTACTTGACGGTGGCCTTGGCGACTCTCGCCAAGGGGCCGCTCGGCATCGTCTTGCCGGGGCTGGTGATCGCGCTCTATCTCGCCCTCCAGCGCGACTGGCAACGGTTTTTCAAATTCGCCCTCCATCCCGGCGCCTGGATCGCGGTGGCGGTGATCGCCAGTTGGTACGGCTTCGCGATCATCCGGGGCGGCGAGGGCTTCGTCAATCGCCAGTTGCTGTCGGAAAACGTCGGCCGCTTCTTCGGCGGATCGGGTCATAGCCATCCTATCTATTATTATCTCAGTTATCTTTTCAGTTTGGCGATCCCCTGGTGCCTTTTTTATCCGTTCATGTTTTACGATTGGTTCAAGGAGCGCGGCGGCGCCGATCACGACGACCGGTTGTTCTTGCAAGTTTGGTTTGGCGCCATGTTGGTGTTTTTTTCTTTGTCTTCGGGCAAGCGCGCGGTTTACCTATTGCCGCTCTATGCGCCGCTGGCGCTGCTAGTGGCGCTCTGGTGCCGCCGCCAGTTGTCTTTAGGCGCGCTGCGCCGCTGGATTCTCCGCGCGGTGGCTGGCGTGGCGGTACTCAGCGCGTTGATTCTCGTCTTCATCGCCCTGGGCGATCTGTGGGCCCACGATCCATCCTGGTTGTTCAAGCCGATTGAGAAACTGCTCAAGCCCAAAGACCGCGCGAACTTTCTCGTCGTCGTTCAGCAGTTGGCCGAGTTGGGCTGGAAGTTCGATGCCGCGGCGCTGGTCTGGGGCGGATTCTGGCTCGCCTTCGGTTACTATCTCTGGCGCGGCCGCATGGTCGCCGCCGCCGGCGCCATGGTGGCGCTGTCCATCGTCATGACGTTTTTAAGCCGCGGCGTCATCGAAGTGAAAATCGCCGAGACCAAAAGTTATCGTGAGTTTATGATTGAGGTGAACCGGCGGGTCAAGCCGGCCGACAAACTGGCGATGTACGGCGGCTTCAACGGCGACGCGCTGTCGTTCTATCGCGGTGGCACGGTGGCGAACGACGAACAACCGCTGGCGGACACCGCGGCGCGCATCGCTGCCGGCGACGGCTATCTGATCACCACGGAAAATATTTGGCGCCAGCTTCATGACGCCCAACCCAAGCTGGCCGAGCCGCTCTTACGCAGCCGCGGCAAAGGGCCGGAAGGTGACGCGCCGCTGGTGTTGCTCCATGGCGCGCGGCCGTAGCAGGATGATGAAATAATTCTCGGAGTCCTTCGACGGCGCTCAGGACGAACGGATCAGATATTCAAATCGTTGAGATAAATCTGGTCATGCAGGCCTGTCGACGCATGTTCCATGGTTTTTCATTGGCCTAGGCTATTTAAACAGTCCTTCTTTTTCCAATTCTCTTAACGCGCGCAGATCGACGAAGTCGTCGAACTTCCACGCCTTGCCCTTGGCTTCCTTGCCCAGTTCGTCGAGCACGGTTTGAATTCCACCGGCAGTCGGGAACGGCCGGCGGTCGAGCACCTGGACCGCGCGCGCCAGCGAGTAGTCGATGGTTTCCTGGTCGTCGGTGCGCAGCGAGGCGCGGATCGATGCCTTGGCGGCGGCGGGGTCGGACTGAAAGAGGCGGATCGATTCCGACAATCCTTTGATCACGGCCTTGACCACGCGCAGGTTGCGGTCGGTATAGCCGCCGAGCATGTGCAGCGAGAGGAACGGATACTCGATCTTGGTTTCGGCCAGATCGGTGAGAATATTGAAACCTTCCCTGCGCGCCCTAGGCACGAAGTCGGCGGCCATGATCGTGCCGTCGACGGTGCCGCTCATGATCGCCGCCATGCGCGCGCCGGAGTTGCCGATCTGCAGCACGGTGACGTCGCGCTCGGGGTCGAGACCGGACTCTTTGAAGACCAAGTTGGTTTGGAAGTGCGAGCCCGATCCGAAACGGCTGACTGCGACTTTTTTGCCTTTCAACTGCTTGATCGAAGTGATTGACGGCGCCGCCAGATAGACGTGATTGAAACGGTTGGCGACCACGGCGTTGATGCGCACGTCGGCGCCGCGCAGTTTCATCATCATCGCCTCGGACCCCTGCGACATGATCATCTCGAAGGTGCCGGCGAGCAGCGCCTGGTTGAGCAGCGAGCCGCTGCTTACGTAGACCGGCTCCAGGTCGATGCCGTTTTTGCGGAATAGGCCAGTGCGGTGGCCGAGGTCCAATAAATAAGTATTGATGCCGGTGCCGCTGTTGCCGAGGCGGATTTTGTCGAGGCTCTGCGCCGCGACCGGCGGCGCGGCAGTCGTGGATAGGACTATCGTCAACAAACCGACGGCGAAATTTACTTTATACATGCCGTAGTTCTCCTCCACCCAATAAAGTGAGCGCATCGTAATGCCGGCGGCGCGCCAGCACAAGTGAAAAATCTCATGCTGAAAAATCTCATGCCGCCGCCGCCGGTCGCCTTGCGGGGCCCGCTGCCCGGTGTTAGATGAAACTGTCGGCTGCATAGGAGTGGTCATGGAGTTAAGTCGCAGGAACATTATTAAAGCGGGTTTGGCCGTGGGCGCTTCCTTCATGCTGCCTTCAGAGTCGCTGCGCGCGCAATCGCAGCCGCTGATCACCAAGAAAATCCCGTCCTCCGGCGAGGCGATGCCGATCGTCGGCATCGGCACGGCGCGCCGCTACGAGGACGTTAAGAACGACGGCGAGAAAGTGCCGCTGCGCGAAACCATTCGCCAGTTCCAGGCGCTGGGCGGCAAGGTGATCGATAGCTCGCCTTCCTATGGCACGGCGGAGGCCGTGGTCGGTGAGTTGGTCGACGGTTTAAAAATCCGCGACTCGCTGTTTCTCGCCACCAAGGTGAGCCTGCGCACAGGCGGCCGGGACGAGGGCGTCAGACAGATTGAAGCGTCTTTCAAAAGACTGCGCACCGACAAGATCGATCTGCTCGCCGTGCACAACTTGCTCGACACCGACACCCAGCTCAAGACGATCCGCGACCTGAAGGCCGCCGGCCGGGTGCGTTACGTCGGCATCACCACTTCCTTCGACAATCAGTACGCGGCTTTCGAGCAGGTGATGAAAAAAGAAACCCTCGATTTCATGCAAGTCGATTACGCGCTGGACAACCGCGACGCCGGCGACCGGCTGATTCCGCTGGCCGGTGACCGCGGCATGGGCGTGATGATCAACTTGCCGTTTGGCCGTGGCCGGCTGTTCAACGCCGTGCAGGGTAAAAAGTTGCCCGAGTGGGCCAGCGAGTTCGACTGCGCCAGCTGGGCGCAGTTCTTTCTAAAATATATCGTCTCCCATCCGTCTATTACTTGCGCCGTGCCCGGCATGGCGCGGCCGGAATATGTCGTCGACAATCTCGGTGCCGCGCGCGGCCGGCTGCCCGACGCGGCGATGCGTAAGCGCATGGAGCAGTTCATCGATAGTCTGTAAGACGAGTAAGGAGTTAGTAGTGAGGAGTAAGGAGTGACGGATTCGGAAAGCGCTGCGCGCGGCGGTGTGGCTGTTGGTTGGCTTCGTGCCGTCATCGATGTGCGGCCGGCGGAGTTGCGGGCGCTCGGTTGGTCTTGGCTCTACATCATTTCAGTTTTTATTTCCTACTACATTCTGCGGCCGATTCGCGATGAGATGGGCGTGGCTGGCGGGGTGGAGAATTTGCCGTGGCTTTTTACAGGCACGTTGGTCGGCATGATGGCGGTCAATCCGCCGTTTGCCGCGCTGGTGGCGCGGTTGCCGCGGGTCAAGTTTATCGCTCTGAGCTATCGCTTTTTCGCCGTCAATCTTTTGTGCTTCGTCTTGCTTCTCCAATCGGCGTCGGGCGAGCAAGCGATCTGGATCGGCCGGCTGTTTTTTATCTGGACGTCGATCTTCAATCTCTTTGTCGTCTCGGTTTTCTGGGCGCTGATGGTCGACGTCTTCGACACCGAACAGAGTAAACGCTTGTTCGGCTTCATCGCCGCCGGCGCGACCATCGGCGGTATCATGGGTTCGAGTTTGACCGCGGCGCTGGCGAAACAGGTGCCGGCGGCCTATCTGTTACTGGCTTCGGCGATTCTCCTGGAAGTCGCGGTTTTCTGCGTCGGTCGCTTATCGCGGCTGTCGTCGACCCTGGTCGCCAAGCCAACCGGCCAGCCGGAAGAGCGTGCCATCGGCGGTTCGGTCCTGAGCGGCTTATCTCGCGCGCTCAAATCGCCCTATCTGATCAACGTCAGTATTTTTCTCTTGCTCTACGCCATCACATCGACGTTTCTCTATTTCCAGCAGGCCGAGATCGCCAAGAAATACTTCACCGACCGCGGCGCGCGCACGGCGTTCTTCGCCCGTGTCGATCTTTGGGTCAACATTCTCACTCTTGGCGCGCAGCTGTTCGTCACGGCGCGAACGATCAAACGCATCGGTGTCGCGCTCACCTTGGCGTTGCTGCCGCTGCTGAGCATCTTCGGCTTCGCCACCTTGGCCTGGGCGCCGACCATCGCCGCGCTGGTGGCGTTTCAAGTGATCCGCCGCGCCAGCAATTTCGCCTTCGCCCGGCCGACCCGCGAAGTGCTGTTTACCGTCGTACCACGCGAGGATAAATACAAAGCTAAAAACTTCATCGACACCGTGGTCTATCGCCTGGGCGATCAGGTCGGCGCCTGGTCCTACGCCGGGCTCGGCGCACTCGGGTTGGCGATGACCGGCGTGTCGGTCGTGGCTGTGCCGATTTCGATTCTATGGCTGGTGAATAGTTTGTGGCTGGGGCGGAAGCAACGATTGTTGGAAGCGTCGGTGCTTAGATCAGATTCTTAGCCGTGTTAAATCGGGTTAACCGCGGCTGATGGAACCGCGATCTAACGTCTTAGTGAACGGCGGGCCGATGCGGTGCTTAAAGATCGCAGGTCATTGGTGGCCCGTTCATTCCACCTGGAATCATCCCCGGCGCTGCCAGATAGCCGGATTGCGGCGGCCGTGGAACACCGCGAGAACAACCATAGTATCTGAGCGTACCCGGAAGTACACGGAATAAGGGAAGCGACGCGCGACCGCGCGTCGAATATCGCCGAAGACAACTGGATACTGCTCTGGCGCAGCTGCAGCATTCGCAATAGCTTGCTCGATCTCGACGATAAACTCCTCGCCGAGGCCCAAGCGCTGTTCGTCATACCAAGCGGCGGCATCCTCAAACTCGCTTTTTCACGGCACGCCGGAAAACGATGCCAAGCATCAGCGCCCCAAACGCGCCCGGACTGAAGCCTTGACCTCATCCCAAGGTACCACATTATCCGGAAACTCATCGTCGTCCGCCACCCGACGATCCAACTCCGCGCGTTGCGCGTCGGTAAGAGGAAAGGCTTTAGTATCGGCGCAGATGGTCGCCCAGATTTCCTCGACGAGCGCGAGCCGATCGTCGACGTCTAGTCGATCTATCCCCAAGGCCTTAACGGAAACACCCATAATCACCTCCATCAAAATAACATTCTAACACATGCGCGCGCTCGCCGCTTGGAAGCGAACACGCAAAAAAGACGCGGAAAATGGGTCGTGAGTTTCTTAGCTTCACTTCGGACGACGGCAGGAATCATTGGCGCTCCAAGTCACGAAAAGACTCCCGTCCCCTTTTCGATCGTCCCGGCCGCTTCGATTCTTGCGGATTCGGTCAATTTCACGGGCGGTATCGGCCGTGACGTAGGACTCATGACAGTTGGTGCAATGAATCGTGGGAATATCCTCGATCACAACGAGACTAGCGCCACGGCCAAAGTTCTTGGTTGTCTTCTTGGTGACGGCCGCTTGGGCTCCACAAAGTTCACATTTCATGATTCTTCATCCTTCTCACGATATGCCGTGATCACGACCGCTTTGCCGTCCGAAGCCATCTTCAAGACCACGCCCACGGGGGCGCCATCCATGTCTGGTCCGGTGAAGACGTATTTGCGCTCTCTGGTTGCGCGGTCGAGCTGTCGTTCCTCGATTCGGCCGTTGAGGACAACGTTCTCGATATCTTCGTCGAGGACATCATCCTCGCCCATTTCTTCGAGTGCATGAATTGTAATGACGTACTTGCGCTTGCTAACCAGCGACCGATCGTAAATCGCGGATTTTGGCTGTGCGGGCTAACGTTCCAGGTGAGCCGCCGCCGAGGAGCGCACCGACAAGGGAACCCAATAGCAAGGCTGTTGGGCGTTCGGCTCGACCTGGGTTAGAGCGCATCATGCTCATGCACGGGGGGCTCTTCTCGCAAGAGCGAAAAGCCCCCCGATCGCGACCGCACCCGCCACGAGCAGAAGCCAAGGGCTGTGACCCACAAAGGGCGCGTAAGGGTGCGATTGCTGAAAATCACATGCGCCGACTACGTAGTTGAAGCTACCACCGGCATCGAGACAAGCATCGACTGCGACAAACTCAGAGGCAGCGGGCCAAGCCACGATTGCCGCTAAAAGGAGTAACGCGATACCGATAACTTTGGATCTGGATCGAGGCATAGCTATGCGTTCTAACCGTTGAGTATTCGGACAGTGATTTCACCCGTAGCCAAATAACAGTTATGTGACATTAACTTCTAGAAACGATGTATTGTCAACGAAATCCACTCACACGAAATATCAATATACCTGGTCAGTATATCACCAACATGCCTGCGCAATTTTGATATTAGTTCTTCGTTGCCGCCAAATCGATATCGATATTTTCCAGCCGCTGAATCTCACTAAACCGCTCGCGCAGCTCCGCGATGTTTGTTCTGGTCGGTACGGCCAAGTCGGCTTCCAGTTGGAAGATTGGCGTGCCGCTGATCGGGGCGGCGTAGGTTTTGGTTTCCATGGATTCGATGTTGACGCCGAGGCCGCTGAGCACGTTGCTGATTTGGTAAACGATGCCGGGGTGGTCCATGCAGGAGGCGGTGAGTTTGTAGGGCAGGAACGATTCGGCGGCGCTGCGCATGGTTGGGGTCTTGATCGAGATCGTCAAGCCGGTTTCGCTCTCGATCTCGCGGTAGTCACGGCCGATCTTGGCGAGGTTTTTGCCGTCGCCGGTGATCAAGACGATGACGGCGAACTCGCCGCAGAAGACCGCCATCTTGCTGTCTTCAATGTTGCAGTCGTGGCGGGCGATGAAGGCGGCGATCTTTTCGACCAGACCGACGCGGTCCGGGCCGACGGCGGTGAGAATTAGATGGGTGGAGTCTGGCATGGGCGAAGTCCTCTTCGATGATATTAACTTCCGGAATGACCAATGGAAAGCTCTTGACCCAATTGGAGTAGTGGAGTGTTGGAGTACTGGAGTGTTGGGTTTTCCGGACCCCAATACTCCACCACTCCAAGACTCCATCACTCCATTCTTCGAAAGAAGCCGTTCATGATCGCGTCGTGCCAGAGCTTCGCCACCGGCGGGACGATGCCTTGGGGGAGTTTTTCGTCGGTCCAGCCCCAGAGGTGGACGCCGGCGCCGAGGGAGACTGGGCGGACTTTGGGCGGCGGAGTCAATTCGGCGAATAGCGGCAGCGAGCGCTCGCAGCGCTTGAGCGTGACGGTGTCGTCGTTGATGCCATGGATCGATAAGAAATTCGGCACCGGTTTGACGCCGGGGTCGGACAATTCTTTTGTGTAGCCGAGATAGCGCTGGACCAATTGGTCGCTTTCGCGATTGGACAATTTCAAGCGCGCGGCGCTGGCGCGGGCCGCCGCTTCGAGGGCGGCTGTGGAATTCTTGTGAATGAAATCTTCGGCTTTGAAGTTGGGCCGCTTCTTGGCGCTCTCCCAGCGCTCGAAGGTTAGCTCGATCAACATCGGCAGGCCGACGCCGCTATGCTTCATGCCTTCGTACAGGTAGCGCGCGGTGTCGCGCCAGGTGCGCAGGCGCAGTTGGTTGAAGGGAAAATTCCAGTCGTCGCCAGTGACCACGGGATACATCCAGCCGAAGGGCGAGCTGCCCCAGCCGAGCAGGCCGGCGATGTTCTCTACCCGCTGCGACGCCATCATGGCGAAGGGGCCGCCGGTGGAGTGGCCGTGGATGTAGATGGAATATTCGCCGGCGGGAAATTGCCGGCGCGCGGTTTCTTTAATCGCCGTTTCGAAGGCCGCCGGCCAGGCGGCCATGCGATGGTAAAATTCCGTGCCTTCCTTGGCCGTCAGGGAAACCAAGGTGCCGTAGTCTTCCCGCTTGGAGCCGTCTTGAACCGTGGTGTACTGATCCTTGGTAATCTTGGTTTCCTTAGTCCACAACGGCGTGCGCGCCGAGCCGTCGGGATTCTCGACATCGCCGGGCCAATCGTGATTGGCATCGTCGAAATAGAAACGGCCGGGAAAGGTCATGGTCGCCACCGGGATGCCGAACTTTTCTGGCAACAGCTTGGCGACGCGCTCCACCGATTTGAAATCCGACACGCCGCCGTGGAGTAGGAAGACACCGACTTTCTTGCCGTCGGGGCCGGTTGGGATGCGCGACTTATCTTGCGGCTCATAGCGCACCACGCCAATATCCCAATCCATGGCGAGCTCGTGGATACGAAAAATATCTTCCGTGATGTCGATGGGCGCGCCGGGTAGGGCGCCGACTTCGTCGTTGAGTTTGAGCACTTCGTCTAGCGATACGACGGACGGCGGTTCCCAGGATGATGTAGCGGCCATGTGTGATGTCCTCCGAGTTAAGAATTATTTAACCGCAAAGTACGCAAAGGGGAAATGGTGCGCACGGCGCACCCTACTCAATTCCAAACTTTGCGTACTCTGCGTACTTTGCGGTTAATAAATCCGGATCTTCTCTCCGAGGCGCGATTTATCGCGCCCTACTTTGTGATCTCTGTGCTCTCTGTGGTGAAATTTCTTTTGCCCGTCGGTTGCGCTTCGCCGAAGGCTTCGTAAAGCACGCGGCCGGTGGCGTCCTTGGGTTGCGGCAGGCCGAGGAGCCAGGCGAGGGTCGGGGCGAAGTCGACGATGCGGACATTCGATAGCTTTTGTCCGGCGCGGATGCCGGGGCCGTTGAGTACCATGATCGTGCGCAGGTCGGCGAGCTCGGGGTTGGCGCCGTGGGTGCCGTAGGGTTCGGCGTCGGCGATCAGCTGGCCGCCGCTCAAGCGCTGGTCGAAGTCGTAGCCGGCGGCGAGTTCGATATAAATATCGCCGCCGACCTCGCCGCCGATGCCGCGTGCTTCACCTTCGACCGCTGCATCGATAACTTTGGTCACCACCGGCTTCTCGCCGTCGCGTAGGGCCGACAACGTCTCGCGCAGCTTGCCGACCAACTCGTCGCGTTCCTCCGGCTTGACGATGCCGCCTTTGCGGTCGATTGAATTGATTAGCAGATAACCATTGTTGACCGCCGGGTAAAGCGCTTTAGTTTTTGTCAGGTCGACGCGATTCTGGCTGTCGAGGACGACAAAGCCATGTTGTTGCAGCCAAAGATTCAACGTGACTCGTTTGTGAATGGCTTGGATGCCATGGTCGGAGATTAGCGCGAACACCATGTCGTCGGTGCGCTTGGATAGCAGAAGGCCGAGATGATCGTCGCTGGAACGATAGACCTTTTCCAAGTAGGGGCGGAGCTGGTCGGACACTTCTTTCTTGTAGGTTGGCAGGCCGGCGTCGAGTTGGCCGCGCCAGGCATGCTCGGCCTCGTCGGGAAACGGCGTGTAGGCGAGAAATAGATCCCAGGGTAAATTCTCAATTGCCCAGCGGTTGGTTTCCATCAACTGGTGCTGAGCGAACAAAATGGTTTCCAAGTAACGCGCTTCGGCGCCACCGCCGCCGCCTTTGGCGATGGTGCGGCCAAGACCGCCGTTTTGATACAGGATGCTGGCGCCGTTGCCGACGAAGGTGCGCACCGTCGGGCTAGTCTCGGCGTCCTGCGTCAATTCGAGATCGCGCATGGGCCGGGTGTAGTAAATAAAAAAATCGCTGCCGTCGGCTTTGAGATCGAACAAGCGTAGATAAACTTTGGCGTCGCTATTGTTCGACCCTTTGACGGCGATCGGACTCGACCAGAAAAGTTCGCCGGCGGGGCTCGGCGGCGCCGGTTTCAATTTGGTCTTGATCTCTTGGCCGTTGCGGCTGGCGGCGATCACCGCGGTGTCGTAACCGATTTGCGGGTCGACGGGATCGTCGATCAGCAAGCCCACCAGCGCGGATTTGCCGATGGCGAATTCGAACTCAATGGGCGCCGCGTCGCTGGCCGGCGAATTTAGCCAGGGCGCGCTACTTTCGCTCTTTACTGCTTTGCGGGTAACGATGCCGTCGGCGCCGGCGATGGAGTTGTAGCCGGAGAAGCGGACGACGTCGTCGGATCGCTCTTCGGCGTAGGAAGGGATATGCGACACGACGGACTTTTTGCCGCCCCGTTGGGCGGCGGCCCAGATCGGCTCGGCGCGCAGCGGCGCGCTGGAGAAACCGGCGAGGCTTTCCAAGATCGTAAACTGGCCGCGCGGCGCGCGCGGCACACTGTTGCCGCTGATGCCGGTGACCCGCGGCGGCGCGCCGGTCATCAGCGAGGCGAAGCCCGGCGCGGTTTTGGACGGAAAGCCTGCCATGACATCGTCGGCAACCGCGCCGCCGGCGATGAGTTTGGCCAAGTTGGGCAGCTTGCCGTCGCGTAGCATATCGTTGACGAAGGACGGCACCGTGCCGTCCCAGGCCATGACGATGGCTTTGGATGCGGTTTGGGCGTGGGCCAGCGGCGCGCTGAAGACAAACTGGAGCGCAAGTAGGAAAAAAATTACACTGCGTCCCACGCGTGACGGCTTAACGGGTGGCCGACGAGATAGTTCGGAGTCCTTCGACAGGCTCAGGACGAACGGAGGGGGAGAAACGAGTCCGTTCATGCTGAGCTTGTCGAAGCATGTCTTGGCATTGCTCGGCCGGCTGCTATTCATCGATGTCGGTCATCATGGTTGGGTTGAAAACAAGAAATCACTGCAACGTCCTACGCGCTTCGGCGAGGTAGCTCATGTCGACGTATTTATCCGACTTCGGCACCGGCTGCACCAGCGTGCCGTCTTCGACCAGCAGCTGCATGACCTTGTCCATGCCCTTGGGATTGATCTCGCCGTCTTTCGGGATCGCGTTGGCGTTGATGTAGTAGCGCCAGCTCGCTTCGGAATATTTTTCGTTGTACTTGAGCCGCTTGACGATGATCCTCACGGTGTCTTCTTTTTGATTGTGAATCCATTGGTCGGCGCGCAGGATGGCGCGCAGGAAGCGCACCAGGAGCGCTTTCTTTTCTTGGGCGAAGTCGGCGCGCACGTTGAAGACGGTCTGGACGAAGTTGGGCGTGTACTTGGCGGTGGCGCCAAGATTGACGAGGCCGGCGTCGTCGGCGCCGAAGGTGTAGGGCGGGCTCAGGATCGCCGCCGCGATGTTGCCGGTCTGCATGGCTAAAAAACGATCCGGCATGCTGCCCATGACGCGTAGCGTGTAGTCGCGCGGGTATTCCAAGCCGTTGGCCTTGAGCATCTCCTTCATGATCACGGTGTCGCTGGTGATCAGGCCCGACACGCCGATGGTGGCGCCTTTGAGATCCTTGAAGGATTTGATTTTCGGATTGGCGTAGAGATCGTAGACCGGCGCGTTGGTCAGGCCGCCGACGATCTTTAACGGCGCGCCTTTTTCTACGGCGCGGATGGTGGTCATGGCCGAGGACGCCGAGACCTGCGTCGAGCCGGCGATCAACACCGGGATCGCCAAGGTGCTGGCGTTCAAGACCACGGCTTCGAGAAAAATATTTTCCTTGGTGAAAAAGCCCTTTTCCTGGGCGACGTAGATCGGCAAATTGTTGAGCGAAAGGGTGATGGTGCCGAGGGTGATTTTGTCGGGGGCGGTTTGGGCGCGGAGCGGCGCGACGACAGCGGCGGTCGCCAGGTAGAGCGTTAGCAAGACTAGTTTCCAATGCGCCATGGTGCCCCCCAAATTTGAAATTCCCGTGCTGCGACAGTAGCCGATTGCGATTCGAAGTGTCAACGCGGGTGCCGGTTCGACAGCGGCGGAGCGATCCGATATGAGCATGGCGAGTGATTGAACATTTCCTTGGAGGAGCGCCGATGAATTCGCTTGTGGGCAAAGTGCCGATGATTGTCAATCTGGTTTGGCTGTTGTTCGCGCCGATAAACTTCGCGCTGGCCCAGCCGGCTAGTTCCGGCGAATCCACCGAGGCCTTGCTGCGTTCGATCAGCGTGACCAAGGCGCCGTTCAGCGCGGCGCCGGATTTCAATCTGCGCGACGCTGGCGGCGGCCACTCGGGCTTGAGCGGTCAGCGCGGTAGTTTGGTACTGCTCAACTTCTGGGCCACCTGGTGCGGCCCCTGCCGCGAAGAGATGCCGTCCATGGAGCAGCTAAGCCGAAGCTTCGGCGGCCAGGGCTTCACCATCCTGGCGGTCAACCAGCGCGAGAGCGCGGCGCAAGTAAATAGCTTCATGCGCCAGCATGGTCTCAACTTCACCGTGCCGCTCGACAGCGACGGCAAGGTGTCGAATCTCTATCGCGTGTACGGCATTCCGGTGACCTATTTGATCGATGGCAACGGCCAAGCCATCGGCATGAAATCGGGCTCGCGCGATTGGGCCAGCCGCGAGGTTGTCGCGGTCTTTCGCAAACTGGTCGGCCAGAGCGGCGCCGGTGGACTCAATCTGGAGCCGGCGACACCGTTGGCGTCGGCGCTGCGCGCCAAAGCCGGCGCCAACCTTTACGCGCAGCAAGACAATCAGTCCGAAGTGATCGCGCGGCTGGCTGGTAACGAAGAGGTCGTGTCCCTCGGCAAAGCCGCCGGCGCCGGCGAATCCTGGTACATGGTGCGCACCAAGACCGGCGCCATCGGCTGGGCGCGCGCCAGCGATCTCGATGAAGTGCGGCGCGGCAAATAGCGTGGGCGCGGGATAGTCGGAAGGGGAATTCACCACAGAGCGCAGAGAGATCACAGAGAAAGGATTCGGAATCGGATATTCCTCTCGCCAAGACGCAAAGACGCCAAGTTCGGAAGAGAAAGGGTAGAACGATCACCCGTGATATTCATTTCTATTCTCCGAACTTTGCGGCCTTTGCGCCTTTGCGGGAGATATTCCGATTCCGAATCTTCGACTCTGTGATCTCTGTGGGCTCTGTGGTGAAAAATCTTTTCGCTTTCGCTCTAACCCAACTGCTCGCGCGCGTAGAGCGCTAGGCCTTCGGCCACGGAGGTGAATTCCTGGCCGGCGCGGATGGTTGCCTTGGGGAATTTGGTTTCGAAGATTGTTCGGATCGCTGGCACGAAGGAGGAGCCGCCGGTCATGAAGACGGCGTCGATGTCTTGGGCGGCGATGTTGCAATTATCCAGCAGCCGGTCGACGCAGGCGGCGATGGCGGCGACTTCGCCGGCGATCCAGCGCTCGAAGTCGGCGCGGGCGACCGCTTGGTCGATGGCGATGGCGGCTTCCTTGAAGTGAAACTGGCTGGTTGCCTGTTCGGATAAACTGCATTTCACCGACTCGATGGCCTGGTACAGCCGGTAGCCGAGATCATGGTCGACTAGATCGATGAGCGCGTCGAGCTTGGGCTTTTCCAGGGCATGAAACTGCAGCTGGCGCAGTAGCTCCAGGTTTTTCCGGGTTTTCAAAAACGATAGATAGTGCCAGCGCTCCAAATGCTCGTAGAGCCAGTTGGGCACCGGCAGGGTTTTGCCGAATTCATTTTTGTACTGCGAGCCCAGGCCCATCATCGGCGCCACCAAATGGCGCACCAGCTTGCTGTCGAAGGTATCGCCGGCGATGCCGACGCCGTCGTTACCGATGACTTGGTCGGGCAATTCACTTGGCGAAGCTTGTGCCGGCTTTAACTTCACCAGGGAAAAATCGCTGGTGCCGCCGCCGAAGTCGGCGATCAAAACCAGCTCGTCGTGATCGAGGCGTTGGCGATATTTATAGGCCGCGGCCACCGGCTCGGGGAGGAACTGGACTTCATCGAAGCCGGCGATGGCGAAGGCCTTGCGCAAGCGCGCCACCGCGAAGTCGTCATCGGCCTGGGTGCGCGTGCCGCTGAAATGCACCGGCCGGCCGACCACCAGCTTGTCGCCCAGCGCGCCGAACTGAGCTTCGGCGGACTGGCGCAGATAGCGCAGCAGGACGCCGATCAATTCTTCGAGTGAATAAGCTTGATTGAAAATCTGCGTCTGGCTGAACAGCCGGCTGGCGAGATAGGACTTGGTCGATTGGATCAACCTCCCCGGTTCGCGGGCGTGCAAATAGCTTTGAATCGCGTCGGGTCCGGCGACCACGCGCAGTTTGCCGCTTCGAGAAGCTTCATCTTCCTCAAAATATAATATCGAGCGAAAGGTCGAGCCCGCGCCGAAGCGCGCTAGCTCGATGCTGTCATCCGTGCGGGCGAGCGCCAGGGCGCTGTTGGTGGTGCCGAAGTCGAGGCCGAATGCTTGGGACAAGGGAATCTCCGTCGAAGCGATGCGAATCTCGCTACCATAACATTCCGCGATGGATTGATGAACAGGTGGGCTGGCTGGTAAGGAGCAGATAGTAAGGAGTAAGGAGAGAAGAATTCGGAATCCGGAAACTCCTGACTACTGATTCTGCTGAAAAACCCTATTGCAAATTTAGTATTCGCGCAACGAAAGCGCAGTGAGCATTGATAAAGGTAGCGGCAGACTTTAATTTGAATTCATGAGCGTACAACGGATGAGTTCACAGCGGAGTTTTTATCACAC
>CAMDBU010000108.1 GCA_945889495.1 Syntrophobacter sp. SbD2
GTTCTCAGATCAAGGCGGTCCACCACGACAGTGCGTTGCTGGTGGCGCTGTCGCGGGCGTTTTACTGGCAGCGGCTGCTCGATCAAGGCGTGGTGGCCAGTGGCAGCGAAATTGCCAAGCGCGAGGGCTTGCACCCATCGACGGTCAACGAGTTGTTGCGGCTGACCTTGCTCGACCCGATGATCATCCAAACCCTGCTGGCCGGGCAGCAGCCCCGGTGTATGAGTTTGCTGTGGTTTCAGCGCCATCCGTTGCCGCTGGACTGGCAGGCCCAACGCGCCATCGTCGAGAAATTTGATGCGTGAGCGTCAATGGCGATGCTCTGGTTGCTCGAAATGGGCCACCGCCCACCATTCGATGCAACAGAAGGGCCGTCGTAACCCATTGAAATTGCTAGGGGTGGTCCTGCGCCTACCCGCAAGCCAAACAGAGAAAAGAGACTGGCTGGAGGCTGAAACTGGTGAAAATGGGGTGTATTGGTCGATGACTACCCGCAAGCCCCCCTCGTATAACCTCGCGCCAGCAAAGGAAATTACGAAAAAAAAGGGCCCGGAGATTATCCGAGCCCTTCAAAATGGTGGAGGCGGGGGGAATCGAACCCCCGTCCGAGAGTCTTCCATCAGCTATGACTACATGCTTAGCCGTCAATTTGGTTTCGCTCTTCGATCCCCCAACGGCAGGGTTTCTGAAGCTATCCGGCTTAGATTTCGGCCTTAGCCCCTCCGGCAGGGGAATTGGCCTATCCCACTGAATGACATCTTAGCCGGCCCCGCGGGAGAAAACCGGTAAGACGCTAACCGCGATTAAGCAGCTAGTTGATATTCAAAATCGTCTGCGTTTATATTTGCAGATCTGTTTGTTTAACGGGATAACAGAACCCCGGCATGCCACTCTGACTTCCTACCCCCGTCGAAACCACGTCGCCCCCTTAGGTGAGTTACTAATGAGTAGTTTATAGTTTCTCGCCGCCAGTGCAATGCCGGGGCGATTTCCTCCAGTCTGGCAACTGACGACTGACCACTGACAACTAATCTAGCGCCGTGCCCGCATTGAGCGGTCCATTTCGCGGGCGGCTTCGTGGCGTTTGAGGGTTTCGCGTTTGTCGTAGTTCTTTTTGCCGCGCGCCAGGCCGAGTTCGACTTTGGCCCGGCCGTTTTTGAAATACATGCGCAGCGGCACCACGGTCAGCCCTTTTTCCTTGGTCTTGCCGGTGAGCCGTTCGATCTCGCGCTCGTGCAATAATAATTTGCGCAGCCGTGTCGGCTCGTGGTTGAACTGGTTGGCGCCTGGGTAGGCGCTGATGTGCGAGTTGACCAGGAAGGCTTCGCCCTTGTGGATACGCGCGTAGCTGTCGAGTAGGTTGGCTTTGCCGTCGCGCAGCGATTTGACTTCGCTGCCGACCAGGACGATGCCGGCTTCAAAGACTTCGTCGATGAAATAATTGTGGCGCGCCTGGCGGTTGACGCAGATGTTTTGTTCGCCGCTTGGGTCGGGCTTTTTAGTTGCCATTGATGCGGTACTTGTCTTCCGGCGTGATCAGGCCGCTGGAGGTGATCAGCTTGAGCGCTTCTTCCATGGTCATGTTGAGCGGCGTGACCTCGTTGATCGGCACCAGTAAATAAAATCCCGCGGTCGGATTAGGCGTGGTCGGCACAAAAACGTTGACCAGCTGGGCATTCTTTATTTCTTCTAGATGCGACCAGGCCCGCCCCATGGCGAAGCCGATGGTGTAGACGCCGGTGCGCGGGTACTCGATCATCACCACCTGGCGGTTGGCCTGGGTGCCGCCGAAAAATGTCTGCACGAGTTTTTGCACGGCGCTGTAAATGCCGCGGAAGATCGGGATGCGAACTAGCACGCTTTCCCAGGCGGCAAGAACGCGCCGGGTGGCAACGCCGCGGGTGAGCACGCCGAGAAAAAGAATCAGCAGAACCGTCACCAGCGCGCCCAGCTTCGGCACGGCGAAGGGCAGGTAGGAGTTGGGATGGAAGGCGTCGGGCATCACCGCCAAGACGCTGTCGAGCAGATCGATCACCCAGCCGATGAACCACAGGGTGATCGCCACCGGCAGAAACACCAAGAGGCCGGCGAAGAAATAGCGCTGCAAGCTGTCACGCCAACGGACTTTGGGCTTTGCCTGAATATCGTCTGCCACGGGATGCTATTTTAGTGCTTGATGACGCGATTGTCGATCAACCGCGCCCGGCCGAAACGCACGGCGAGGGCCAACACCGCCGCGCCCTCGACCCGCTCGACATCTTGCAGCGAATCGACATCACAGAGTTTTACGTACTCGATCTGCGCCAGCGATTCTTGGGCGATCTCGGCGGTGACGAGATGGAGCAAAGCCGCAGCGGAAGACTCGCCACGCCGTACCAACTTTTCCGCCTTGCACAGCGCCCGCGATAGGCAAACGGCGGCGCGCCGTTCCTCGGCGGTGAGATAAGCGTTGCGCGAACTCATCGCCAGGCCGTCGGCTTCGCGCACGATCGGATGGCCGACGATCTCGATGTTCATGGAGAGATCGCGCACCAGCCGGCGGACGATCTGGAGCTGCTGAAAATCCTTCTCGCCAAAGATCGCGATATGGGGCTGGACGATATTAAACAGCTTGGCGACCACGGTGGCGACGCCGCGGAAATGGCCGGGGCGCACCGCGCCGCACAGCGGCAGACTCAGATTTTCCACTTCGATATGGGTCTGGTAGCCGTCGGGATAAATCTCCCCGACGGTGGGATGAAACAAGACATCGACGCCGAGGGACTCCAACATGGAACGGTCGCGCTGCAAGTCGCGCGGATACTTGGCGAAGTCCTCACTCGGGCCGAACTGCATCGGGTTGACGAAGATCGACACCACCACGCGCTCGCCGCGGCTCTTGGCGTCGCGCACCAGAGAGAGATGCCCCTCGTGCAGCGACCCCATGGTCGGCACGAAGACAATCCGCCGCCCTTGGCGCCGCTCGCCCTCGCTCCAAGCTCGCATATCGGCAATCGGTTCAATGATCTGCATGGGGGGTTCGGTCCAAACTGGAGTGTTGGGTAAATCCGGAATCCGAACCACCCATTACTCCATCACTCCATTCCTACTTAAACGAATGCTCCTCCGCTGGAAACTTGCGCTCTTTTACTTCGACCATGAACTCCTTCACCGCGCCGAGCATGGTTTGTTTGACGTCGGCGTAACGTTTGACGAACTTGGGCACGAAGTCGTCGAACAGCCCAAGCATGTCGTGGATCACCAGCACCTGGCCGTCGCACTCGACGCCAGCGCCGATACCGATGGTTGGGATGGTTAAACGCTCGGTGATCTCGCCGGCCAAGTCCTGCGGTATGCCTTCCAAGACCACGGCGAAGGCGCCAGCCGATTCCACGGCGGTGGCATCGCGCAGCACCGCTTCGCGCCGGTTTTTTTCCCGGCCTTGAATTTTATAGCCGCCGAACTGGTGCACCGACTGCGGCGTCAGACCGATATGGCCCATCACCGGCATGCCGGCGGCGACGATGGCGCGGATCGATTCCTGTACCGCCACGCCGCCTTCGAGTTTGATCGCCGCGGCGCCGGCTTCTTTGAAAAACCGTCCAGCGTTGCGCAGCGCGTCCGCTGTGCCGGTCTGGTAGGACATGAACGGCATATCGCCGATCACCAGCGCGCGCTTACAACCGTGCGCCACCAGCCGAGTGTGATAGATCATCTCGTCCATGGTCACCGCCAGCGTGTTGGCGCCGCCCTGGATAACGCAGCCCAGCGAATCGCCGACCAGCAGCATCTCGACGCCCGCCTCGTCGAGAATCCGCGCGAAGGAATAGTCGTAGGCGGTCAGACAAGTAATGCGCTCGCCGCGCTGCTTCATCTTCAAAATATGCGGTACGGTGATCTTGTCGCCCATGATCTACCCTCCAAAAACAAAAAGCCCTCCAGACAGATCCGGAAGGCCAATCACTAGCCGGAGAGCCGCTCAACTCTCCGCCACCTGCGCCTTTTGGCATCCGTCTCGGTCCAGTTACCTGGATCCAAGCGGTATATAATGTTGCGTCCCAGAGCCCATGCCGTTGATTTCCTTGATCAAGTCAGCCAGGTCCTTGCTGCTTGAGACGAAATCGATCTCCGAAGTATTCACCACCAACAGCGGCGTCTCGTCGTAATGGAAAAAAAACTGATTGTACGACTGGGCGACTTCGGTCAGGTACTCGAAGGTGACGCTTTTTTCGTATTTCTTATCCCGCTTTTTGACCCGCTTGTAAAGCACCTCGGGCCTGGCCTGGAGGTAGACGACCAAATCCGGCTTGGGCACGCGGGTGTTTAGGAGCGCGTAAATCTGCTGGTAAAGGTTCAGCTCCTCGGCCGACAGCGTCAAGGATGCGAAGATCTGGTCCTTGGCGAACAGGTAATCCGAAACCGTGCCCTGGGTAAACAGATCCTGCTGGCCGAGCTCCATCTGCTGGCGATAGCGGCTCAAGAGAAAAAAAGTCTGGTTTTGGAAGGCGTAGGTCTCCCGCGACTGGTAGAACTTGGGCAGAAATGGGTTATCCTCCACCCGCTCAAAGATGCGCCGCGACTGAAACTCGTCGGCCAAAATCTTCGCCAGACTGGTTTTGCCCACCCCGATGGGGCCTTCGACCACGATATACTTCGCCTTGGCCATGGAGAATTAGAATTTACACGTTGGCCGGAAGCTTGTCTAGGTTATATGATGGCCGGCAAAGATGGACACTTTGCGCGAAAAGATCGGCCAAATGCTGCTCGTCGGCTGCCAGGGCGAAGCGCTTTCGAGCCAAGAGCAGCTGCTGATCGAAGAATACCAGTTCGCCGGAGTCATATTATTTAAACAGAACTGCGGCGCGCCGGCGCAACTAGTCAAGTTATGCCGCGCCGTCTGGCATTCCTTCGATCCCGTGCCGCCCTTCATCGCCATCGACCAGGAAGGCGGCCGGGTGCACCGGCTGCCGGCGCCGTTCAGCCACTTCCCCGCCGCCGGACAAATTGGCATGACCAACGATCCCCGCTTAGCTTACCGTCTCGGCAACGCCGCGGCAGCCGAACTAACCTTGGCGGGAATCAATTTAAACTTCGCGCCTGTGCTCGACGTGGCGTCCAATCCCGATAGCCCAATCATCGCCGACCGCGCCTTCGCCGCTGAGCCCTGGCAAGTCATCGAGAGCGCCACCGCCTGGACCCAAGGACTGCGCGACGGCGGCATCATCCCCTGCGGCAAACATTTTCCCGGCCATGGCGACGCCGATAAGGATTCCCACTTCGAGCTGCCGATGGTGCGCAAATCGTTGGAGCAGCTCCAAGCCGTCGAACTGCCACCGTTCACACAAGCATGCCGAAGTCGTATCGAAGCCTTGATGACCGCCCATGTCGCCTACCCCGCCCTCGATCCACGCCTGCCAGCGACGCTATCCGAAGCCATCGTCACCGGCCTGTTGCGCCATCAGCTGGGCTACGACGGCGTGGTTTTCAGCGACGATATGGAAATGAAAGCGGTCAGCGATCGCTACAGCGTCGAAGAAGCCACCGCCCTAGCAGCCCGTGGTAGAAGTCCAATTTTCACGCAACGAACGGCAGCAGTTCGAAGCGGCGGGTCGGCATCGCAAACAGTCTCAGATTGATTGCTGGGCGATGAGGACTAGCGAGTCGGTCGCGCAGATGCGTCCGTAGTGTAAAAAAGAGTGCCCATAGCGCGGCCGAGCGGTCCTGCAAGCCGCGTGGCGTTCCAATGCCCGTCAAGGTACGCATCCACAGGCCCAGATTGCACGCCGCCACATGCACCAATAGCCGTTTGAGTATGTTTTCGTGCCCGCGCAGATGAGTCCGGCGCATCCCGCCGGTCTCGTAGAGATGGGCATTGGGCCGCTCCAACAGCTCACCCCTTTGCCGCATTAACCGCTTGCCGCGCTCACCGCGAATCCGTCGCCGATTGCCGTACACCGCATCGCGCTCAGCATGCTGCTCGATCCATTGCTGTCGACCCCGATCCGGTTCACTGATGTAGCTGCGTAGTCCCAGGGCCTGGACGTCGAGCACAACTTGCTTGCTGTGATAGCCCTTGTCGGTGACCACTTCCTCCCCCGTCCGCACCCGGTCGTCGGTGACCGCGGCCACCGCGATCAACTGCTCGATCGCTTCGGGTAGCGTCCTCTGAATTGTCGTCGTGTCGCCCTGATCGGCGGCTTGCAGTGTGACCGCGATAATGGCGCCGGTCTCCAGGTCCACCGCGTGCTCGGCTTTGTGCGCTAAATGCGTGCGCCCGTCCTTCATCTTGGCAATCCGAGCGTCGGGATCATGGGGATGTTCCCAATCCTGGTTCGATCCCTTCTTCTTGCGCTTGCGATCGAGCTTGGCCAGCTCGGCTCGCGTCGGTGTCTCGATGCCCGACGCCTGGGCCAGCTTGGTCAAAAACTCCTGGTAGCTCTCCCCGCTGTCGCGCCGCACGATGCTGCGCAAGGCCGCGTTCGCCTCCAACGTGGTGGCGTCGATCGCTATCGTTTTCCCTTTAATCAGACCCGCCGCCCCAAGACACTGCATCACCCAGGTGAACACCGCCTGGTGGGTTTCCAAATCGATCAACCGCCGGCTCCGCGATATCGTCGAGTGATCCGGCGCCCCATCGCTCACTGCCAAACCGAGAAAACCCCGAACTCCCATCGAGTCCGCCGCCCGCCATGCTATGCCCCGTTCTGAGTCCAGTCCCTCGAAGTAGCCAAGCAAGAAAAGACGAAAATACCGCCCCGGCGTCAGACTCGGCCGCCCCATCTTCTTCGCATAGAACCGCCGACACTGCGTCTCGACAAACTCGTCGAAGCCGGCCTTTTCCAACATGCCATTGAGCTTCTCATAGAACGGATGGCTCGCCGACCTCGGCAACTCGCTGACCGCCACCCACATCTTTGTCTGATCTTCCTGTTTTCTTCGTCCCATCGCCATGCACAAAACTCTACACTATGCTTCCTTCCTGTCGATCCTTATCTCTACTCCTCTCCCTCTTTTTTCTCGACTTTCACCACAGGCTGCTAGAATTTAATCGTCGCGGCTAAAATTTAAGCAGCGGCTATCGAACCAGTTGATGCCGCCGCCAAGCCGAAACCATCGCAAGTTGAACTTGGCCGACCGCCAAACCAGTCGAGCTGATCGGCCAAGCCGACGACGCTACCGATCACGATGGTCACCGGCGAGCTTAAGCGATATCGCCGCGCCCGCCCGGCGATATCGCCAACCGTACCGGTGACGACGATTTGTCCGCTGCGCGTACCTGATTCGATCAATGCCACCGCCCGCTGCGCGGAGCAGCCGCCGGCCAGGAGCTGTTCCATGATCGCCGCCAAATTGCCCAGCCCCATTAAGATCACCAGTGTATCCACCGACCGACTCAACCCGGCCCAATCGGTAGCGTCGCCAACCATGCCATGGCCGGTGACCACGGCGAAGCTGGCGGCTTTGCCGCGATGGGTAACGGGAATACCGGCATAGGCCGGCGCGGCGATAGCCGAGCTGATGCCCGGGACGATTTCAAAGGGAATACCGGCTTGACGCAAGGCCAACGCCTCCTCGCCGCCGCGGCCAAAAACAAATGGATCGCCGCCCTTGAGCCGGACGACCATCTGGCCTTGGCGCGCATGATCGATCAGCAGCGCTTCGATGGCGCGCTGGTTGGTGCAATGTTTGCCCGGCCGCTTGCCGACGTAGATCAATTGCGCCGCGTTAGAAGCGAATTCCAGGAGCTCGCGATTGGCCAACTCATCGTAAAAAATCGCCTCGGCGGCGGCGAGGCAGCGCTGGCCCTTGAGCGTGATCAGCTCGGGATCGCCGGGCCCAGCGCCGACGAGAAATACTTTGCCGATCCGAAGCGCGGTCATGGCTAATTGTCCTCCAGGGGAAAATCCACCACCTGGCGCACCCTCACCGCGCAGGCTTTGAGTTCGGGCTGGCGCGACAGCGGATCACGCGCGCTGATGGTCAAATTATTCGCCGCCTTGAAAAAGCCGTGATCGCGTCCCCAATGAAACGGCAAAAAGCACGTACCCTTCGGCAGCTCTTCGGTGACCCGGCACTGCACCATGACTTTGCCGCGACGTGAGATCACCTCGACGAAATCGGCATCACGAATGCCGAAGCGGCGGGCGTCGGCGCGGTGCAGGTCCAAGATCGGCTCGGGGCTAGTCTTGCGCAGTACCTCGACCTTGCCGGTGCGGGTCATGGTGTGCCAGTGGACTTTCAATCGGCCAGTCGTGAGCAACAACGGATATTGGTCGTCGACATCTTCCACCGGCCCGCCATGCTCGATGGAAATAAAATTCGCTTTGCCATCGCCGGTCGGAAATTTTCCATCCGCGTAAAGTCGAACCGTGCCCGCCGGACTCGAAGCAGTAACCGGCCACTGTAGCGGCCCGTCGCTTTTGAGCCGCGCGTAACTCGCCGCCGAACAATCGCACAAACTGTTTTCCGTCAGCGCCGCGTACTCGGCGAAGATTTCTTCGGCCGATTCATAGGGAAAGCCAGCGGCAAATCCCATCTCGCGGGCGAAGCCGGTGAGGATTTGCCAATCCGCCAACGCTTCGCCGGGCGGCTCAGCCAACTTTGGCATGTAGGTGATGCGCCGCTCGGAGTTGGTCATCACGCCTTCCTTCTCACTCCACTGCGCCGCCGGAAGAAGCACGTGAGCGAACTTGGTCGTCGCGGTCGGATGGTAGGCGTCTTGGACAACGACAAGTTCAGCCTGGCGCAGCGCCTTCTCGATGACATCGAGATCGGGCGCCGACGATGCCGGGTTGGTGCAGAGTATCCAGATCGCTTTGATTTTGCCCTGGGCCGCGGCGTCGAACATATCCAACGCGGACAGTCCGGCCTGCGGCGCGATGCTGCCGACGGGCAAACCCCAGAACCGCTCGACTTCCTCGCGATGGCGCGGATTTTCCACGCTGCGATAGCCCGGCAGCATATGCGACAGGCCGCCGACTTCGCGCCCGCCCATAGCGTTGGGCTGGCCGGTGAGCGAGAACGGCCCCGCCCCCGGCTTGCCGATCTGGCCAGTGGCAAGATGCAAATTGTGAATCGCGTTGTTCTTGTGCACGCCAACGGCGCTCTGGTTGACGCCCATGCTCCACAATGACAGCGCGCGCCGGGCCTTGCCGAAGATCAACGCCGCCTCGACGATCAAGCATTCGGGAATAACGCAGATCTCTTCAGCCGTTTTGGGCGAATAATTTTTCACCGTCTCGCGCAGCTCGGCAAATCCGTTGACATGCGCGGCGATGAATTCATGATCGAGCAAATTCTGCTCGATCAGCACATGGAGCATGGCGTTGAGCAGCGCAATATCGCTGCCGGGACGGATCGGCAGGTGCAGATCGGCGAAGTCGGCGGTTTCAGTGCGCCGTGGATCGACGCAAATGATCATCACGTCATCGGGTGCTTTCAACTTGCGCTGCTTGATGCGCTTGAAGATCACCGGATGGCAGTCGGCGGTGTTGCTGCCGATGAGCAGAAAACAGTTGGCCGCGTCGATGTCGTCATAGGCCACCGGCGGCCCGTCGGCGCCAAGTGAAGTTTTATAGCCGGCCACCGCCGACGCCATGCACAAACGGGAATTGGTGTCGAAATTATTGCTGCCGAGAAACCCCTTGGCCAATTTGTTACCGACGTAATACTCCTCGGTGGTCAACTGGCCGGAGCCGTAGAACGCCACCGCCTCCGGTCCATGGTCGTCGATGATCTGGCGAAATCTATTGGCGAGATACTTAAACGTCTGCTGCCAACTGGCGCGCTTGAACGGCCCTTCCTGGCACGAGCGAATTTGTGGATAGAGCAAGCGATCGTCAGTGCGCAAGGTCTCGGGCAAGTAAACCGCCTTCAAACAAAGATCGCCGCGGCTCGACGGATGCTCGCTATCGCCTTTGATCTTCGCCACCGCGCCGTCCTTGATGCCGGCGAGCAGACCGCAGCCGACGCCGCAGTAGGGGCAGTAGGATTTCTGCCAGCGGTCGATGGCATTGCCCGTCATAGTTGTTCGGCTCGATTGCACAATCCTGCACTCCGCTCGCGGTTACACCAGCTTGGCTTCGGCGCGACTTAAAGGCGCAGGCGAATTCGCCGGCGCCGGTTGGCGGCGAAATTTACCGCGGAAGCGGTTGAAGCCGGTATATTTCTCGATCATGAACAGTTCTTCCGAGGTAAGCTTGGGCTTTGCGGTCTTGGCCGGTTGGCTCGCCACCACCGGCACGGCGGTGGCGCTGCCATGGGCGCGCGCTTCGAGAAATCCCAGCAATTGGCTGCGGACCTGGTGATAACGTGGATCTTCGGCGATGCCCAGCCGGTCGCGCGGCCGTTCGAAAGGCACACTGACGATCTCGCCGACGGTGGCCGCCGGCCCGTTGGTCATCATGACGATACGGTCGGCTAATAAAATCGCCTCGTCGACATCATGGGTGACCATCAGCACGGTCTTGTGTTCCTTGGCGCATAGCTCCATCAATTGGTCTTGCAGCTCCATGCGCGTAACCACGTCGAGCAAACTAAACGGCTCATCGAGCAGCAGCACCTTGGGTTCCAGAGCCAACGCACGGGCGATGCCGACGCGCTGGCGCATACCGGCGGACATTTCATCGGGATAGCTGTCGGCGGCGCCGTCCAAACCCACCGCGTTGAGAAACTTATCGGCGAGCAGCCGGCGCACCTTGAGCGTCATGCGCGGATTGACCTGGTCGATGGCGAGTAGAATATTTTCCCGCGCCGACAACCAAGGTAACAATGCCGAGGATTGAAACACCACGCCGCGGTCCAAGCCGGGACCGACCACCTCGCGGCCAGCGATAATAATGCCGCCGCGGCTCGCTTCATTGAGCCCCATGGCGATCGATAGCACGGTCGACTTGCCGCAGCCCGAATGGCCGATGATGCAGACAAACTCGCCTTCGGCGACTTTTAGATTGAAGTCTTTGACGATTTCCGCCGGCCCCTGCGGGCTGTCGTAGCTCTTACCGAGCTGGGAAATTTCCAATGCTGGTATCATTAGAGTCCGCCCTGTTCTTTTTAGTGAATGACGACCGTCGCGCCGGCCACCGGGCGCGACGCGCCAGTGGTCAAATTGCGCAGGGTTTCGCGCCGCGCTTTCTGGCAGCTCGCCAATCCGCTCAACTGCAAGCGGCCGCGCGGATGGACCGCGTCCACCGCGATGGCCGGCCCGAGGGTGGCCCCGGGTCCGGGAGTCAAAGTATAAATCGTGTCGGCGAGCAAAATCGCTTCATCGATATCGTTGGTGATCATCACCACGGTCTTACGGGTCTCACTCCAGATGCGCGCCAGCTCTTCTTGCAACGTGCCGCGGGTGAGCGCGTCAAGGGCGCTAAACGGTTCGTCGAGCAGCAGCACTTTCGGATCCATCGCCAAGCCACGCGCCACCGCCACCCGCTGGCGCATGCCGCCGGAAAGCTCGCGCGGCAGCTTGGTCATGGCCGCGCCAAGGTTTACTAGATTGATGTAATGCTCGGTGCGCTGGCGTTTGTCGCTGTCGGATAATTTGCCCGCCACCGCGTCCACCGCTAGATAAACGTTTTCAAACACGTTCAACCAGGGCAGCAACGAATAGTTTTGAAAGATCACGCCGCGGTCCGGCCCCGGCCCTTTGATCGGCTGTCCTTCAAGTAGAATCGATCCGCTGTCGGCCTCGATGAGTCCGGCGATCAGCGAGATCAGCGTCGACTTGCCCGAACCCGAACGGCCAACGATGCAGACGAATTCGTTTTCGCGAATCGATAGGTTGATATCGCGCAGCACCTCGACCTTGCCGCCCGGCAATTTTCCCCGGCTGCTGCGCACAAAGCTCTTGCCGACGCCATTGAGTTCAAGGATTGCCATGGCGTCATCCCCTAGGCGGTCTTGAAACGGCGCTCGACCACGCCCATCAAGCGGTCGAGGGCGAAGCCGATGAGGCCGATCGCCAGCACCGATAAGAGAATATGCGAGTAGACTAAACTATTGTATTCCTGCCACAGAAAGCCGCCCAAGCCCGGCGAACCGGTAAGCATCTCGGCGGCAACGATCACCAACCAAGCCATTCCGAGGCTCAGTCGATAGCCGGTGAACATGTAGGGCAGCGTCGCCGGGATCATGATTTTTGTCAGCGTCTTCATGGGCGATAATTTAAGCACCCGGCCGACGTTTAAATACTCCGTGCCGATGCTACGCACGCCCATGGCGGTGTTGATCACGGTGGGCCACATGGCGCAGATGGCGATGGTGAACAGCGCCGCCGGCTCGGACTGTTTGAAGATCACCAAGCCCAGCGGCAACCAGGCCAGCGGCGAGATCGGCCGCAGCACTTGAATCACCGGATCGAAGCCCTGATTGAACTTGGGCGACAAGCCTAGGAGAAATCCCAGCGGCGTGCCGATGGCGATCGCCAGGGTAAAACCCTTGGCGACCCGCACCAAACTCAAGAACGCGAAGCGCAAAATCCCCTGATTCATCTCGCCGTCCTTAAAGAACGGGTCGAGGATATACTGCTTGCTCTCCTGCCAGGTCTTGAGCGGCGACGGCAGATCGGGTGCGACTTTTAAACTGATCGCGGTCCAGATGAACAACATGAGGCCGATGCCGAGTAGCGGCAATATCACCGCTGCGGAGTCGAAGCGTTTTTCCATGATCGCAATAACCTTTAAGCCACGTTGCTGACGGCAAATTTCTTGACGTACTCTTCCGGTTTCGCCGGATCGAATTCGACTTTGTCGAAGAGCGATTCTTTCTTCATGTCTTCCTTGGGCACCGCCACGCCCATCTCTTTGGCGACTTCGCGGTAAATATCCGGGCGGATGACTTTGTTGACGATACCGGTGTAATCCGGCGCGCCCTTGACCATGCCCCAACGGCGGAACTGAGTGAGCCACCACACGCCATGGGATTTCCATGGAAAATTGGTGTTGCGATCGAAGAAGGTCATGTAGTTCGGATCTTTCTCCTTGCGCCCGTCGCCGTAATCGTAGTCGCCCAAAATGCGGCCCAAGATGACTTCCTTCTGGGTGTTGATGTACTGCGGCTTGGAAACCACTTCAGCGACATTGGGGCGATTTTCCATCTTGTCGATATATTGGCTCGACTCGGTCACCGCCCGCAGAATCGCTTTGACGGTCTTGGGATTTTTCTCGGCGAACTCCTCGGTGAAAGCCAAAACTTTTTCCGGATGGTCTTTCCAGATTTGCTGGGTGGTCACCGCGGTGTAGCCGATGCCGTCGGCGATGGCGCGGGCGTTCCACGGCTCGCCGACGCAGTAGCCGTCCATCTTGTCGACCTTCATATTCGCCACCATCTGCGGCGGCGGGATGGTAATCAGCGATACGTCCTTGTCGGGATTGATGCCGCCGGCGGCGAGCCAGTAACGCATCCACATGGCATGAGTGCCGGGCGGGAACGTCATCGCGAAGGTCATCGGCTTGCCGTTTTTTTTCGCCTCGTCGACGATCGGCTTCAACTGTTGCGGCGTGCGCACGCCCTTGGCCTTCAGATCGTTCTCCAAAGTAATCGCTTGGCCGTTGCGGTTGATTTCGAAGGGAATGATCATCGGCTTGACCGGCGAGCCGAGCAGCCCCATAGAAGTTGAAAACGGCATGCCGAACAGCATATGGGTCGCCTGGTTCTCGCCGAGCATCATCTTGTCGCGAATCGCCGCCCAGGACGCTTCCTTGGATATCGTCGACTCGATGCCGTATTTTTTGAACAGACCGAGTTCGTGGGCCATGACGATGGACGAGCAATCGGTGAGCGCGATGATGCCCAAACGTATCTTAGTGGTCTCCGGCGCATCGGCGGCGTAAACCCCGCCGACCCAACCGCCTGGCAGATGGCTCAATAGCATTCCTAACGAACTGGCGCCGGCAACTTTGAGAAATTCACGCCGGCTGGGCTGTTGCACTTTTTTCATTTCGATCATTCCTCCACAGTAAAATTCTCGCCTTCCGGAACGAGTTTGAAAATCTTCGCTTTGATCTGCGGTGCGTTGGAACAGGCGCCAGTGGCGAGATGAAATTTCCAGCCATGCAGCGGACAGACGACTTCATCGCCGGAGATGGTTCCGGTGGACAGCTGGCCGCCCTGATGCGGGCAAGTATTTTGAATCGCGCAGAGCTTGCCCTCATGCTTGAATACGGCGATCTCTTCTTTGTTGAAGCGCACCAGCTTGGCCGTGCCTTCGGCGATCTCGTCGGCGCGGATCACCGGCTTGGCGGGCTCGGTCTTGGCTTCAACTTCCTTACCGGTGGCCGGGGGCTGGGGAATTTTCCGCAGCTGCTGGCGCATCGCCTTGAAAGCGCCATGCTTGACCAAGGCCGCAATCGCATCTGGCAGATCTTCACAGGGCACGTCTTCCAATAGTTTAATCGGAAAATTCGCCTCGCAACCGGCGTTGCCGGCGGCGAACACATCCACCGCCTCGACCACTTCGCCGTTGAGTTTGATATTTTTACCGAGCAGGCCGATGTCGGCGATGGTGTGGTTGCCGCAGCTCGCCGGACAACCGGACCAGTGCATGCGCAGCGGTTGGGTCTTGCCCAGCTTGGTTTCCAGCGTGCGCGCGGTCTTGAGCGCCCAGCCCTTGGTGTCGATCAAGGCGAAGTGGCAAAAGTCCATGCCGGTGCAGCTCACTAAACCGCGCATGACCTCGGAAGGATCGTAACGTAGCTCCCGGAGCACCGGCTCCTCGGTGAGCGCGCCGATTTTGGCGTCGGGAACATTGGGGATGATGACGTTTTGCCCAACGGTGAGACGCAACTGGCCGCTGCCGTAGCTTTCCGCCACCTCGGCGACCCGCAGCATCTGCTCCGAAGTCATGCGCCCCACAGGCACGGCCAAGCCAACATAGTTTAGCCCCGCCTGCTGCTGGCGAAACACGCCGACGTGATCGGTGTGCTTGGGCGTGCGTTGATCGGTTCCCGCCGAGGCCAGCGGCCGATCGACGCGCCGTTCCAGTTCCTTGCGAAATTTCTCCACGCCCCATTCTTCGATCAAAAATGCCAGCCGCGCCTTGGTGCGCAACTCGCGCGCGCCATGGTCGCGAAAGATCATCACGATATGCGAACAAAGTGCCGCCGCTTCGTCCGGCGCGACAAAGACATTCAATGGCGAGGCCATGCGAAAACCGCCCGAGCCCAATTTGCCGCCCACCGCGATGTTGAAGCCTTTAACCTGGGCGCCGTTGATTTCTTTTAGTGCCGGCGTCAAAGCCAAGTCCTGGGCTTCGGCGTGGGTGCAGGCTTCTTTACAGCCCGTGATCGTCACGTTGAACTTGCGCGGCAGATCGGTGAACGCCCGGTTGCCGATGAACAATTCGGTAAACTGCTGGGCGACAATCGAAGCGTCGAACAGCTCGTTGGGCGTCAAGCCCGCCGCCGGACAACCGATGACACCACGGATATTGTCCATGCCGGTCTGCATGGAAATCAGATCGACGGCATGAAGCCGCCGCCAGATCTCCGGTACGTCGTTAATGCGAAATTCGCGCAGCTGCATCTGCTGGCGCGTGGTGATATCGGCGAAGCCTTTGCCGAAGTCGCGGCTGATCGTGCCAATGGCGCGCAGCTGCGGCGCGGTCATCAAACCGTTGGCGAAACGCAAGCGCATCATGAAACGGCCCGGCGTTTGGCGGCGGAAGAAGATACCAGCCCATTTGAGCCGCTCCTTGTCGCCGTCGGTGATGGTTTCCCAACCCGCGTCGGCGTAGCGCGGTATGTCATCGAGAATATCGAGTCCGGCTTTCTCCTTCTTATATTCTTCGATCTTGTTCATGGCTGTCCGTTGCTAAGCTAGTTCCACAGCTGCCAACTCCGGCGCGGCGCCCGCACGCCGAGTCCGACCGACGGCGGCGCTAATTCGAAACAACGCGCCATCTCCAACACCGGCAGCGCCGGCAAATCTTTGGCCGGCAGATCGCCGAACACATCGGCGAGAAAAATTATATTTTCGAAAATCTTGCTGGTTTCGCTCTTGATCGAGTTCATCGAAATCTCCTCCAATAAAAAAGGCGCTCCACCGCACTACCGGTGAGCGCCTTTGCTCAACCCAGGGCAGCGTCGCCCTCGCTCAACTAACAACGCAACCGCTGTGCCATGGACAAAGAACTACCAATTGCTCGAAATCATCATGTCGCTGTGATCGGCGCAGCCCGGCATGCCTATTCGCCAATCACGCGCTGCCTAAATAACCGGCATCGAGGAAGATCGTAGATTCCGCGCTGGACGAGTCCTTAATGGGGGCGAAAGATTTTTCGCTCGGACTGGACATCGCTCATTCGCCACCTTGGTAGCGAAATGAGAATGTTTGCCGAGGCAAGTCTTAATTTTTGTGACAGGTATTAGCGAATGGAGTCGCCGAGCAGCCCACCGGCGAGCAGGATCGCCTGAGCGATATCGGCCATCGGCTTGCGCATGTTCATACTAGCTTTTTTCATCAGCGAGTAGGCGCGTTCTTCGGAAAGATGGCGCTGCTCCATCAACATCCCTTTGGCGCGCTCGATGAGTTTGCGTTCTTCGAGAGTGAGCTTGAGCGCCGCGATCTCTTCGTGAAGGGAAGTAACATCACGGAAGCGGCCGACCGCGAGTTCGATTGCCGGCGCCAGCTCCGCGGCGCGCAGCGGTTTGACCAGATAGCTCATCACACCGGCTTCGGTGGCCCGTTTCACCGTCGACGGATCGGCGTGGCTGGTGATCAGCACGATCGGCAACGGGCTGGCTTGCATGATATCGCGCGCGGCGGCGATACCGTCGCGATCGGCCAGTCCCGCCGCCATGACGAGAAGATCGGCGGCAGCTACCAGCGCCAATGCCGGCGCAGCCTTGCCGCTCGATCCTTCAGCGGCGATCTCGTAACCACCAAGTCGCAAGGTTTGAATCGCCAGACGGCGCGACGGTTCATGGTCGTCGATCACTAGAACTCTAATCATATCGCGATGCCCCCGCTGTCGGCTGCGCGGCTCTTGGAGCGGGCCACGCGCCGGACAAATTCGGAAAGAAATCTTTCGCCGTAGTATTTGAGCGCCGGCGCGTAACTTTGGGTGTCGGCGAGGATTTTGTCCGACTGCACGTAGGGAGAGAGTGCGAGATCCTTGGAACGCTCGTCGAGCCAGCGCTCGATCATGCGCGGGGTCACTTCGAGATGAAACTGCAGACCGTAAATGGTTTTGCCCAGGCGAAAGGCTTGAGTGCGATAGTGTTGCGACGACGCCAGCAGAATCGCCCCGGCGGGCAACTCAAAGCCGTCGCCATGCCACTGAAACACCGTGGCGTTCTCGGGCAGATAGCCGAGCAAAGAATCGACCTGGCCGTGCGGCGTGATCGAGATCGGGCTCCAACCGATTTCTTTCACCGAGCCGTGAAATACCGGCGAGCCGAGCGTGGTCGCGATCAGCTGCGCGCCTAGGCAAATACCTAGCACCGGCACCGCCTCATCGATGGCGGCGCGAATGATGCGCTTTTCCCAGCGTAGAAATGGGAAACTCGCTTCGTCGTCGACGTTCATCGGCCCGCCGAGGATGATCAGCGCTTTGACTTGCTCCCAGTTCTCTTCCGGCATTTCGCCATCGAACAGCCGCACCACCCGATAGGCGGCATTCTGCTTTTCCAAAACTTCGGCGAAGAAACCCAACTCTTCAAATGGGTCATGCTGAAACACGACGACCTCACCCATGGGTCCCCCCCAATATTTTCCGTTACGTCGTAGCTCATTCCGGCCTTGGGCTCGCGCCCACGGCCGGAGTCTTCATTGGTTTAGATATCGAAATAGAGAGCGAACTCCCAAGGATCAGGACGCAGGCGGATGGCGTCCACTTCGTTCTTTCGCTTGTACTCCAACCAGGTCTCGATCACGTCCTTGGTGAACACATCGCCCTTTAATAGGAACTCGTGATCCTGCTCCAAGGCATCGAGCGCCTGGTCCAAGGACCCTGGCATCGATTTCACCTTGGCCGCTTCTTCGGGTTCCAATTCGTATAAATTCTTGTCGATCGGCGCCGGCGGTTCGATCTTGTTGCGAATCCCGTCCAATCCCGCCATCAACATCGCTGGGAAGGCAAATGTTGCTGCTTGCCCGGCACGTCGATAAACTTGAAATCGACGATCTCCACCTTGTTCTTCTTCGCCATCTCTAGGGCGTCTTTTACGGACATCTATTTGCTCCTCGTCGTGAGCTACTTTCCAAGATTTGCTGGTAACCAGAGCCGGCGCGAGATGGCTGGTGCCATCCGCGCCGGCTCTGGATCGAGCATTAACGATCGCTGGCCACTGGTGTCGATTAGGCGATTTTCTCCATGGCCGAGCCGTAGCCCATCTGTTTCTCCGACGCTGGCATATCGGTGTAGCCCGGCACGCCCACCTCAGCCACGTCGAGACCTTCGATCTCAACTTCCTTGCTGACCCGGATCGGCGTGATCATGTCGCTGACTTTGAACCAGACGTAAGCCATGACGAAGCCGAACACGATGACCACGCCAGCGTTGATCAGCTGCATGATGAACTGCGAGAAATCGCCGTAGAGCAAACCGCGCACGCCGTCGGCGCCGAACTCTTTGACGAAGGAATCGCGCACCACGCCGTTCCAGCCAGCGCCATAGGCGCCGTTGGCGAAGATGCCCACCGAGATCACGCCCCAGATGCCGTTGACGCCGTGCACCGAAATCGCGCCGCAGGGATCGTCGATGCCGCGCGCTTCCCAGAAAAACACGCTGTAGATGACGACAACGCCGCCGATGGCGCCGATCAGTGCCGCCGCCCAAGGATCGACAAAAGCGCAGGGCGCGGTGATCGCCACCAAGCCGGCGAGCATGCCGTTGCACAGCATGGTCGGATCGGGCTTGAGGCCCTTCAACGCCATCGCCACATAGGCGCCGAGCGCGCCCATGATGCCGGCGAGCATGGTGTTGACGACGACGTAGCTGATGCGCAGATCGGTGCCGGACAAAGTCGAGCCCGGGTTAAAGCCGAACCAACCGAAGGCGAGAATGAAAGTGCCCACCACCACCATCGGTACATTATGACAAGGAATCGCCCGCGGCCGCCCCTGGGAATCGTACTTGCCGATGCGCGGGCCGAGAATCATTGCGCCAGCCAGCGCGATCGCACCGCCCATGGCGTGAACCACGCCCGAGCCGGCGAAGTCGACAGCGCCATGGCCGAGTCCCCAGTTGATGCCGCCCTGGGCGAGCCAGCCGCCGCCCCAAACCCAATTGGCGTACAAGCAGTAAGGTAACGCCACCCATAAACCGTAGAGCATGAAATTTTTCCACGCCCAGCGTTCCGCCATGGCGCCGGTGGGAATCGTCGCCGTGGTATCCATAAACACCATCATGAAGAAAAACAGCGCCATGATCGAAACATCGCCCACCGCGCTGCCCAAGAAAAATCCTTTGGTGCCGACCAAGCCGTAGGTAAATACGCCGGTCGCTTTGCCCGCCGCGTCTAACGCCGCACCGATACCCAAACCATCGTTAAGAGCTGACAATCCAGGACCGAGCGAAGCATACCACCCTGGCGGTACCGGACCGTTGAACCAGTTGCCCCAGCCGATGGCGAAACCGTAGGCCCAAAAAGCCAGACAGCCCAACGGATAGATCATGAAGTTCATCGCCGCTGTATGCGCCGCGTTTTTCGAGCGGATCAAGCCAGTCTCCACCATCATGAATCCCGCCTGCATGAACATGACTAAAAAGCCGGCGAGCATCACCCAGACCATGTTGATCGAGTACATATTATGGACGATGCGGTCATAGAGATCGCTGCTCTTGAGCTGATCGGGAACATCACCCTTGCCGTCGGCGGCGGGAGTCGCCCACACGCCCGAAGCGGCGCCAGTGGCATCGGGCCAAACCGGCTTCTTGGGATCTTCATTGGCGCCAGCAAAATAGGCCGGCAATTTTGGCGCCGGCGCCGCCGGTGCAGCCGCCGCCGGAGCTGCCGCTGGGGCTTCGACTTTTGCCGGCGTGTCCGGCGCTTTGGTCTCCTGCGCCAATGCGACGCTAGAGTGCAGCATCGAGCCGAGCGCCAACGCGCAACTCAGGCTCGTTAATTTCGTTGAAATTTTCATGATCTCCTCCAAATTCGCTGGATAATATTTAAATCGCGTCCGCGCCCTTTTCCCCCGTGCGGATGCGAATCACTTCTTCAACGTTGCTGACAAAAATCTTGCCGTCGCCAATCTTGCCGGTCTTGGCCGCGTCGGCGATCACCTGGACCACCTCCGCCGCTTTCTCGTCCGGGACGAGAATCTGAATCTTCACCTTGGGCAAGAAATCCACTGAGTACTCAGCGCCGCGGTAGAGTTCGGTATGGCCCTTCTGCCGGCCAAACCCTTTGACCTCCTCCACCGTCATGCCTTGGATCCCCGCCTTCGTCAGCGCCTCTTTCACTTCGTCAAGCTTGAACGGCTTAACAATCGCTTCGACCATCTTCATAAAATCTCCTCCAGTTACGGCACCGCCAATAAATACATCCCAAACGTTTGGGCTCAGCCAGCCATTGAGCAACTGCGATGCCAGCATGGATTTGGCCCCGCGCGTGCGCCGCTAGTTGGCGGAATGATTGGAGTAATCGGTGGACAACGGGCGGGATGACGAATACCGCGATGCAATGATAAATGCCTAGCAATTAAGCGCGCCGCTTAATTGCTAGCAGCCCGTGGTAGAAGTCCGATTTTCACAAAACGCTAGGCATCAGTGCGAGGCGGTGACGAGAGATCATAAATATTCTCCGATCGAGTCCTCGGCGCCGATGAGCAGCGACTTGGTCACGTAGTCGCACCCACAGAGCAAAACA
>CAMDBU010000109.1 GCA_945889495.1 Syntrophobacter sp. SbD2
TTTTGCTCTGTGGGTGCGACTACGTGACCAAGTCGCTGCTCATCGGCGCCGAGGACTCGATCGGAGAATATTTATGATCTCTCGTCACCGCCTCGCACTGATGCCTAGCGTTTTGTGAAAATCGGACTTCTACCACGGGCTGCTAGGATCGTCACCAAACAGCTCGGCGCCGGCCTCCATGTGTTTAGCAGCGCCGCGGAGCTCGATTTGAACTCCGCCAAGGCCGACCGGGCGCATCCGCGTTTCGCGCAATTAAAAGAGCGATTGCCGAAGGCCACGTCGGAATCGTCAAGCTGGCTCGGCGAGCTGCGCACCGTACTCGCCGATCACACGCTACGCGACGGTTCCGACGATCCCGGCGACGCTATCTGCGTGCACCGTGAGAGCACCGGCACGGTGTCGTCGAGCGTGGTGGCGTTGATGGCGCAGGCGGCGCAGCCATCGCGCTTCGAAACTTTCTTCTGCTCCGGTCCGCCTTGCCGCAACGATTTTGCTAATCCAGTCAGTTTAACCATCCGATGAGTGAAGCGCGTAAACCTAGATTAGCGGCGACGGTCATTTTGCTACGGCCGGCCGAAGCGAAAGGCTTCGAAGTCTTTCTTACCCGCCGGCCCGACGGCATGCCGTTTCTCGGCGGCATGTATTGCTACCCCGGCGGCACCTTGAGCAAAGACGACTGCCGACCCGCCGCCCTCGCCCGCACCGTCGGACGAACGCCGCAACAAGCGCGCCAGATCATCGGCGCCGAGTTTACCCTGGAAGAAGCGACCGGTCTGTGGATCGCCGCGGTGCGCGAAGTCTTCGAGGAAGTCGGCGTGCTCCTGGCCGCCGAGGCCAATGGCGGGAAAATGTCGATGGATGCCGAGCGCGCCGCCCATCTGGCCGAGCGCCACGCGGAACTGTCAGCTAAGTCTCTCAACTTTACTGAATTCTTGGCACGGGAAAAGCTCTACTGCGACCTCGCCAGTTTGAGCCACTTTTCCGCCTGGCAGACGCCGGCGCAATTCACCATGCGCTTCGACACGCGGTTTTTCATCGCTGCATTGCCTGAAGGGCAAACGCCGCTATCGACTTCCTATGAAGTCGCCCATAGCATCTGGTTGACGCCCGACCGCGCCATGCAGATGTTCAATCGCGGCGAGCTGCCGATGATCTTCCCGACCTTCGCGTCGCTGCGCACGTTGGCGGACTTCGATACGCTGGAGAGCGTGGTGCGCGAGTTCGGTTTAGGATAGTAGCGGAAAAGATTTTTTCACCACAGAGAACACAGAGCGCACAGAGGGTCGGAAAGAGCGAAGACAATTTATTTTCTCTGTGTTCTCCGTGCCCTCCGTGGCGAAAATTCCCTTCGGTTCTGCGCTTTGTTGTATTCACCAACCCGCTCGGCTACTTTAAAAACTCTCACTCGTCATCCCATACGGGATATTCCGGCATAGAAATTTAGGCTCCAAGGAATACATTGCTTCGTTCCCTCTTGTATCGCATCAACACGCTTTATTTCGGCTGGCGTATGGTTGGCGTCGGCGCGGTGCTGCGCGTGCTCGGCGGCGGGCTGTATTTTTACGGTTTCTCGGTGTTCTTTTTGCCGCTGAGCCAGGACTTGGGATTGAGCCGGGCGGCGACGTCTTTGGTGTTTTCCCTGGCGCGCGCTCAGGGCGCCTTCGAGGGGCCGTTGGCTGGTTACTTCATGGACCGCCATGGGCCGCGGCCGTTGATGATCATGGCGATTCTATGCGCCGGCATCGGCCATATGCTGCTCGCCGGCGTCACCAGCTACGTCATGCTGCTCTTGGTCTACATGGGTGTGGTGTCCTTGGCGTTTCACGCCGGCTTCATGGACGCGCCGATGTTGATCGCCAACACCTGGTTCATTCGCCAGCGCACCATGGCGATGGCGCTGATCAGCGGCTCCATCGGTATCGGCGGTTTCATTTTCACCCCGCTGCTATCGATGGCCGTGCATACCTATGGCTGGCGCCCGGCGGCCTTCGCTTGCGGCATCGCATTCATCGTCATTGGCTTACCGCTGGCATTGCTGGTGCGCCGCTCGCCCGAAAGTATGGGACTGCAACCGGATGGCGATCCGGCGCCAACCGCACGCTTCGATGCCGACGGCGGCGCGATTTCGAACTCTGAAGATGCCGACTTCACCTTGCGCCAGGCGCTGCGCACTTCGGCGTTCTGGTTCATCACGGCGGCGACCGCGATTCGCGTCATCGTGCTCAGCGCGGTCAACGTCCACTACGTCGCGCTGATGGTCTGGACCGGCATGACGCCACAGCGCGCGGCGATTTTCCTCGCCGCCCAGGCCTTCATGGCGCTGCCGTCGCATATCTTGTTCGGCTGGTTGGGCGACAAGATGAACAAACCCAGGCTCATGGCCGGCTGCATGTTGTCGGCGCTGGCGGCAATGATCCTCTTGGGTGTCGCGAAGAGTGAGTGGGCGATTTTGCTTTTCACCGCGCTATTCAGCACCGTGGAGTCGACCTTTCCGGTCAACTGGTCGACGGTGGGCGATTACTTCGGCCGAAAAAATTTCGCCAAGATCCGCGGCTCCATGAGCTTCGTGTCGACCTGGGGCAGCGTCATCGGCCCCGTCGCCGCCGGCTACGTTTATGACCGCACGCAAAGCTACGAACTTTTGATCTGGACATCGGCGGCGCTGTTGCTGGTGGCGAGTGGCTTGTACGCAATGGTGCGAAGGCCGGGGGAAGTAAGTAGTAAACAGTTAGGAGTTAGGAGTTAGGAGTTAGGAGATCCGGATTCCGAAATCTACTTACTCCTCACTCCTAACTACTTACTGGTCCACAGCTCTCGATACTTCATCGCCACCACATCCTCATAGCGCACCGCCGCCGTGAGCTGTCCCACCGACTCGGCGAAACGGTTCATCTTGGCGATGCGTTCTTCGCTGATCGCCGGCTCGTAGAACTCGACATCGCGGGCGACCACGTTGGCGATCAGTTCGGCGGCGTCTTTGGGGAATTTGCGCAGGCCGACTTCGCGCGCCAGCGACGGATCGGCGCGCAAAGCATTTTGCGCTTTGACGATGGCGCGCACGGCGGCGGCCATGGCTTCAGGCTCTCGAGCGATGAAATCGTCCGTCGTCGCCATGCCGGCGAAGGTGCAGTAGCGTACTTCCGCCGGATCGTCGCCGCGGCGCACGTCGACGAGAATTTTGCCCGCGCCACTGCTAGTGGCGGTCTCGCCACCCATGGCGTTGGCCCAAAAGCCGTCTATTTGACCGGCCTGTAGTGCCCGCGCCGCGAACACGCCGAAGGACACATCGCGGGACTTTGCGCCCGGCAGCTCGACGATCTCGACATCGCGCCCCACCGTGAGGCCGCCGCATTTTAACAATTCTTTCAACGCCAGATCGGGACCTTCGGCGGCAGTGATGCGTAACCCCTTGAGCGCATTCAAATCGCCGCGCTTAGCGGCGAAATTACTGCGAACCACCAGCAGCCACGGCGTTCCTTGCGAGAGCGCGACAGCTATCTTGGCACCCTGCCAATTGGGAAATTCCGTCAGCAGATCGAACACCGAGCCGGCGATCATCGCGTCTGCGCTCTTCTGGCGCAGCGCCTTGGTCGCGCCCAACATGGCGACCAGCTCGATGCGCGCATCCAGCCCCTCGCTCTTGAAGAAACCCAACTCATCAGCTGCTAGAGCCGGGAAACAAGTATTGCTAACCAAATCCACCGCCGCGATACGAAACTGCACGGGAACCTCCGGGAAGAAGTATGAAGTCAGTAAGTAGTGAGGAGTCAGTAGTCAGGAGAATCGGAATCCGGACTACTTACTCCTCACTACTTACTCCTTACTCTCATTTCATGCTATAGCCGATGCATCAAGTTGAAGGAGAATTCCATGGCATCACCGCGCAACATCGCCCTCGGCCTGCTCTCCCCCGCCACGCCGAACAAACCGCACTTCAAGTTGGTCGACGCGCTGCTGCCGCCGGGCGTGGCGTTGATTCACGAAGGACTCGGCTTGTTGGGCGACGCCTATCAGGACCTTGCTGGTAAATCGGAAGTCGTGATCGCCAAAGCGCAGGATTTTGTTGCGCGCAACAAAGTTGACGGCTTGGTGCTCACCGGCGGCTTCATCGGCCTGTTCAATCCGGGTATCGATGTGAAAGTTAGCGAGGCGATCAAACTGCCGGTGTCCACCGCAGTGTCTTCGGCCGTCGCTGCATTGAATGTTTATAAAGCCAATTCGGTGCTGCTGATGACGCCCTTCGACGCCAAGTCCGACGCGGTGATCGATGATCATCTGAAAGGCTTGGGCTTCACCGTCCATCTCGGCCCGGCTTTCGAAGGGCGCAAAGCCGGTTCGGGTGTCGATCTGACGCCGGATGAATTGTTCGACCTAGTGGTGAAAACCTATCACGGCTTCGCGCCCGCCGACGCGATCTACTTTCAAGGCGCCACCATGGACCCGCTGCCGATCATTCAACGCTTGGAGAATGAATTGAAGGTGCCGGTGATCGCCAGCAATCCGGCGATGTTTTGGAGTGTGCTGTCGAAGCTCGGGGTGAAGGATTCGGTGACGGGATACGGAAGATTGCTCGGGGAATGGCCAGTGGTTGGTCAGCGATAGGCTGAGTTGCGACGGTCCACTGGCTCTGCGAGCAGGCCCGGACACCGTTTTCTCACCGCTGGTTAGTGATTCGTGATTACGAAGTACTTGGCGATGCTACTTCGGTAGGGTGAATACTTAGGTATTCTCGAACCTCAAGCTGCATTCGGTCGATCTCTGCCAGAAACCCAGAAACTGCACCATGAAAGTTCTGCGGGTTTGTTTCAACACGCCGCAGATGCGCCACCTGTTCCTGAAATCGGGCAATGCGTTCCAGGGTCACCTTAAGTTCGTTATCGTTTGCAATCATATCCGCTCCTCTACGATTTCGACGATCCCCCTGTAAGTTCCATCACGCTTAATTTGCCAGTCCGCGAGAGCTTGTTCCTCGCCGCCAAGCGCTGCAAGACGGCGTAACCAAAACACACTCGCTCCAAAATGAGCCTGTGCTGCCGCATGGTCGAAAAGAACTAGAGCCTCACCTGTCAGTTGATCCATATCGAATGTGTCCTCCATCAGCAGGAATACATCCACGTCAGCCGGCTCTCTCTTAGCTGTAACGAATGATCCGAAAACCACAAACCGAGCTAGTTGGCCCGTGCCGAACGCGAGGTGGTATATTCGTGCAAGCCGCTGTGCCACCGCGACTCGTTGCCAAGATCCCTTGCCGAACCGGAGAAGCGTATCTTGGAGGGAAATGCGGTAGACTCCGCATGGAAGATCGCCGTCCTTTCCGAGAGCAGGGAGACCGGTGTCGATCGTTGGCGCCACAAATTCTTTTTTACCATAGTTGGGTCGCTACGGCTATCATTACGTATTAGCCGCAACGCGCCCTGATCAGCGGCGGCTTTATCGGCCTGTTCAATCCCGGGAATCGATGTGAAAGTTAGCGAGGCGATCCATTTGCCGGTGGCGACCGCGGTGTCATCGGCGGTCGCGGCGCTGAATGCCTACAAAGCCAAATCGGTGCTGCTCATGACACCCTTCGACGCCAAGTCCGACGCGGTGATCGATGAACACCTGAAGGGCTTGGGCTTCACCGTCCATCTCGGCCCCGCCTTCGAAGGCCGCAAAGCCGGCTCCGGGGTCGATCTGACGCCCGACGAGTTGTTCGATCTAGTGGTGAAGACCTATCACGGCTTCGCTCCCTCAGACGCGATCTACTTCCAGGGCGCCACCATGGACCCGCTACCGATCATTCAACGCTTGGAGAACGAGTTGAAGGTGCCGGTCATCGCCAGCAATCCGGCGATGTTTTGGAGCGTGTTGTCGAAGCTTGGGGTGAAGGATTCGGTGAAGGGATATGGGAAGTTGCTGAGAGAATGGCCAGGTGTCGGCTAAGGCCGCGGTTCAGCGGCTCGCGTAGGCGGGCGCAGCCCGCCGGAGCGAGTCCGCAGCAACCGCTGGTTGGGCTGCATCGACCTACACCACTGAGTCCGCCCAGAGAACAAAAGACTCCACCGCGTCGATCAAGGGCTCGATCTGAGAAGCCTCACTAAGGCGAATGCGATGGCCGTCTTCGCGGTCGTAGTAGCAGTCGCCCTCATGCATTGTGTTGCGCGCCCGGTAGAGGTAGAGAAGGTTTTTCGAGTGAGTCGGCTCCACGGATTTGTAGGAAGGCTTGCCCACAGAACTCAGGACATGCTCGATCTTCTCGTCGAAAGGAAGATGTTTCGGGGCTTCATTTCCAACCCACGCCTCTCGAAGGTGCCGGAGGTAGGCATCGACCGCGGAAGCCGCGGAGCGCACGGTGGCTTTTATCTCGCGCCGCTCAAGGTGTCTCCGAGCGTCGCTTAACTCACTGTAGCTGTTGTACTGCTTGCGCAGGGCAACCAAAGCCTGTTTTATCACTGGCTTGTCTTGACCAAACGTCGAACGGTGCGGAAACGCTAAGATAGGACTCCACACAACTTCATTTACTCCTTCGAAAGCTTCGAGATCTGGAAAGCACGCCAGCCCGGGACCAATTGGTTCCCCTAGTTCTGAAGGGACGAAGATGGCTTGGTTGGATGGTCGTCGGTTCCCAAGGATATCGAATAGCTGCGAGTGGAAGAACTCTCGGCGATACCCTGGCACTGTTGCGCGCTGATCGGATGGAATCGCTGGATTAGGGACGCCCTTGGGATGCTCCCACAATAGCCTGCGAAGAAACGAAAGGCAGTCGCGGCGCAGTTCGTCAGTAAGATTCTCGTCAGGAAACCGGATGGCGCCTGACGCCTTGAGGCAAATAGGCCAGCGCCTCGAAAAGTAGACATCTACGTCGGGGTCGATGTACTGGTACGCGCCAATGGACTGACGCTGGGGGAGCAGTTGGGCGAAAGCCATCTCGAATGGCTTTTTCGCGTATTCGAAAGCAAGGCGAAGCTGGATATCGGGCCGTTCCCGAGAAGCTGCCTTGAGAGTACCGGCTGCTCCGAACGGGAACGTACTCCGCGAAAAGAACTGGTAGGCCTCGGCTCGCTGCTCGTTCACTTGAGCGTCCTCAATATGCAGTCCAACCAATAATATCTGGTTCCGTATAGAACTTCAGAACTTTTGTATAGCACAATTTGCATTGAGAATGCATGTAATGCGTTCCACCAGAATATCGAAAGCTTGTAAAGGCATTTCGAATTTCTCTATCCGACAAAAGCCTAAAGTTATTTCCGTATATTCGGCCCACGGCGATTAGCGGCGAACTGTACAAGGGAGATTGATTTTCTGATGATTCTTTTGACATCGATTCGGCCTCAGTGTTAAGAGCTAACGAATACGTCATCGCCAAAAGCGCTTTTACCAGGTGTTTAACCTTGAACAAATTACTTTCATCGATCGTTCGCACCGCCGGGTTTTCATTTCTAGTGCTATGGGTTATCGCCTTGACGGCAACTCCCCTTTCCGCCGCCGACAAAATCCGCGTCGGCTTCTCCGCCATCAGCCTGGCCAACGCGCCGGTGTGGATCGCCGAGGAGAAAGGCTTCTTCAAGAAACACGACATCGAAACCGAAGCGATTATTGTTGGCGGCGGGGCGACTCGGTCGTTGAGCGCGGTGATCGCTGGGGATTTGCAGTTTGGCTCCACCGGCGGCGGTGCGGTGCTGAGTTCGGTGTTTAGCGGTTCGGATATCGTCATGGTCGCCGCGGGCAACAACAAAGGCATTCAGCGCGTGATGGTCAGGCCGGACATCACCTCGCCGGCACTGCTCAGAGGGAAAAAGATCGGTGTCACGGCGTTGGGATCGTCCGGCCACTTGGCGTTGCAGCTGATGCTGCGCAAGTGGAACATGACGCCGGAAGATGTCCAAGTCCTGCCGGTGGGCGCTTCGCCGGTGATGCTGATCAGTTTGCAAAAAGGTGGCCTTGACGGCGCGGTGTTGCAAGACCCGACGTTTTTCATGGCCGAAGACGGCGGTTTCAAAACCCTCGGCGATCCGGTGGCTCTCAACATCGAGTATTTACAAAACGTCCTGGTGGCCTCGCGCGCCTACATCAAAAGCCGCCGCGATATCGCCAGCCGCTTCATGAAAGGCTTCGTCGAAGGCGTCGCCCATTTCAAGCGCAACAAAGAAGACAGTCTGAAAATCTTGATGAAGAAGATGCGTATCGAAAAAGGCAAGGAGACCTATCTGGAGCGCTCCTACGGCCTCTACGCCAACCAATACATCGAGCCCGCGCCCTACGCATCGCTGGCCGGTACCAAGACCGTGCTCGAATTCATGGTCAAGGATTTCCCCAAAGCCAAAACCGCCGACCCGAACCAATTCATCGATAATAGTTTGATCAAGCCGCTGGAGGATAGCGGGTTTATCAAGGCGCTGTATCAGTAGGTAATAGCGCAGCTACGAAGTCCGTCATGCCCGCCCTTCGACCTTGCTCAGGATAAACTCTGGCCGGCATCCATCTTCACATTCGCTAGACATGATAACCCTGGATTCCGGCCTGCGCCGGAATGACGGGAAAAAAGAATTAACGTGTAGGGTGGGTAGCGGCGCGTAGCGGCGAAACCCGCCGTCCTACGCCGCGGCGCGTTGCGTAGACTTGCGCGTAGCGGTTCGACCGAGGATCGTTAGGCACAACGCCCGCATTCTCTCCAGTTCGTAATAGAACTCCCGCTGCGCTTCTTCGGCGTCCAGGCTGTCGAACAAGTCGGCGAGTTGCACGCCCCGACTCATGATCTCTTGAGTTTCCTTCGTGCGCAGGTGGTTCTTCACATGCAGGCAGTTCTTGCCGTTATAAAACCGTTCAATCGCCGCGCTCGGGGTCAAGATGCCGCAGGAAAGTGATTGCAAGAGACCGAGGTTTACCAGCGCGAACAGTTCAAGCTGATCGTTGACGTTCCCGGTGAATTTCGAAATTGAAATCATATCAACGGTGATTGAAGTGCTTACGCTGGATTTCGACAACAGCAGGTCCGTCATGCCGGCGCAGGCCGGCATCCATCTTCGTTTGCACTAGACCAGAATAGCCCTGGATTCCGGCCTGCGCCGGAATGACGGTATTAGGAATCGCTTCACTCGATCAATGGGCGCCGTTGCCGTTCAGCCCAAACATCCTCATCGCGTTGCCGCCCAACACCTTCTCTTTGTCATCAGCCGACAAGCTCTTCATCTGCTTGATCACGTCCACCGTGCGCGGCCAGGTGGCCACGGCGTCGCCGTGGTCGAAGTCGCTGCCGATAATAATATTATGGTTGGGCCAGCCGTTGACCGTGTCGGCGATGTAGGTTTCCCAGGCAACGCAAGCAATGAAGAAGTGCTCGAAGTATTGGCTGGGCTTTTTCTTGAGCGCCTGCTTGCCTTCATAGAATTGCTGCACGGCGACGGAAATCGTCGCGTCGTTGGGCGTGTGGGCGTCCAGCGTGTGCATGAGCCAGGGCACCCAGCCGATGCCGCCTTCGAAGAAGCCAAACTTCAAGGTCGGGAAGCGATCGAGCACGCCGCCGAAGATCAGCCGCGAGGCGCTGACCATGTAGGTGAGCGGAAAGCCCAACGCCGTTGGGAAATGCTGATAGCCCTGATAGCGCTCGGCGCCGACCAGCCAAGGATGGCTATGCTGCGCCTCGTAAACCCGAGCCGCCGGATGGAGCAGGATCGGGATATTCAACGCGGCGATCTCTTCGTAGAGTGGATAGAGCACCTCGCTGTCCAAATCGCCGTCGCCCCAGCCGCCGTTTAACTTTACCGCCTTCAGGCCCAGCTCGTTCACCGCCCGGCGCAACTCTTTGATCGATTCCTTAATGTCGGGCAGATAAATCCAGGCGCAGCCGATGAAACGATCATCGCCCTGAATGTCTTCGGCCACCGTATCGTTGTAAGCGCGCGCCAGCTGGCGGCCGAGCTCGGCTTCGCACTCGTAGATCAACGGGCGGTTATCGGGAATCAACACCTGCTTGTCGAAGCCATCCTTTTTCATAAACTCAGCGCGCAGCGGAATGCTCCAGCGGCCTTCCTTGAACGAGTGGACTTTCTTGCCGTCCCGGTAATAGGTCGCGACTTTTCCCGGCACCACTTCGCCGTAGCGCACCATATCGCCCTTGTCCTCGACCACTTCGAGATGGCCTTTGCCGGGATGTTTCACCTTGTCGATGAAATTAAGCGGCCAGTAGTGGGTGTCGCCGTCGATGTACATGGAAACCTCCAGAAAGCTCTTCGTGTTCGTGCTCGTGGCTCGTGCTCGATAACGAACACGAGCACGATTTATTTCACTCCATACTTAGTCAGTATCTCGTCGATAAACCCGCTCTGATCGAGCTTCTTCATGATCCGGTCGTCGATCAGATTTTCTGGTTTGACGTTTTCTACTTTGGGATTGCTGCGCTTCATCAAGCGAATAACATTGAGCGCGCCGGCAGGATTGGCGTAGGGCTTGCGGTCGAGGCCGGTGACCATGTCCTTGTAACCTTCTTCGGCGTCCTTCTCGGAGATGCGCAGATATTTTTGCAAAATCTTTAGCGTGTTGGGTTTCTGCGCTGGTGACAGGCAGAATGCCGCGCCTTCGATGACGGCACGCAGGACGTTCTCGACGATCTGGGGATTTTTCTGCAGGTAGGGTTCGCGGGCGACGATGGATGAGCTCAAGATCGGCAGCTTGAGTTTTTCCAGCTCGACTAAGATCGGAAAACCTTTAGCTTGCAGCGGCCGCGCTTGCACGCCGTCCAACACCGTCGCGTCGATGGTGCCGTTGGCCAATGCCTGGGCGAGCACGGACTGATCGCCGGCGGCGATGATAGCGATCTTGTCCCGTTCCACGTCTAACCCTAAGTGTTCCAGCGCTAAGATCGCTCCCATCCACACCGTGCCGCCGATGGCTTGGACGCCGAACTTCTTGCCGCGTAAATCCTCCGCGGTTTTGATGCCTGGCCGCGCTACTAGTTCGTAAGTGACCCGGTTGGTCAACGCCGACAAAACTTTCAGATCGGAGCCCGACGCCACCGCGCCGATGACCGCGGTGCCGCCGGTGTAGCCGACTTCGATGTCGTTGGACGCCATGGCGGCGACCAGGGTCGGCGCGCCGCGCACGAACAGCGGTTCGGCGTCGAGACCGTACTTGGCGAAGAAGCCGCGCTCGCGCGGCGCCCACAGCGGGCAGACCCGCGCATTCATGGCGGCGTAGGCGATCATCATTTTTTTGCCGCTCGCTGTGGCCGCCAGGGGGTGGCCATGAAATGCGATCAGCGCGGAAACAGTGAGACTTAGAAGCAATATCAGTTGCGACATGTAGCGCCCTCCGAATCCGTCATTCCCGCGTAGGCGGGAATCCAGGTTTAATTAGCGCCGAATTAGCCTGGATGCCCGTTTTCACGGGCATGACGGTGCTGCCGTGACTTAGGATCGAGACTTTCATGGCGCCAACATGACACGACGAGGTCAAAGCCCCAAGCCTAACAACTTGATGGCGTTCTCGCCCAGCACTTTGCGCTTGTTGTCCTGGGATATCTTCGTGCTTTTCGCCACCGGACCGGTCACCTGCCCCGGCACCGACGAATCCCAGTGCGGCGAATCGGTGGCCAGCACCAGACGGTCACCGCCTAAATATTCCACCGCCCATTCGAACAGGCCGTCCTCGAAAGGCTCGCAGCCGACGAACACGCTCTCGTTGAAAATGTCGGTCGGTTTGCGTTTCTGCCAAGGCACCAGATGGGGCAGCTTTTCAAAGTGTTCATCCATGCGCGACAGCCACCAGGGCATCTGCGAGGCGCCGGTTTCGAGACAGATGATTTTCAAGTTGGGATGTTTCTCCATGACGCCGCCGCATAGATAAACCATCAAGCACACCATGCTCTCGATGGTGCGCCCGACCATATGCGAGAAGAAAAAGTTATCGGCGAAGCGGTCATGGCCCATCGAGCCGGTCTTGGTGTCGTGGAAAATAATCGGCGTGTTGGTGCGCTCCAACTCGTCGAAGATCGGGTCGAAATGCGGGTCGGACCATTCCTTGCCGGGGATCGGCGTCGCTTTGACGTTGAGCGCTTTGCTGCCCAACTCGCGCGAGCGGTGCAGCTCCTTGATCGCTTCCTTGGGATCTTGCAGTGGGATCACGCCGGCCCACATGAGCCGGCCTTTTTGCTGGGAGGCGTACCAGTTCATGTAATTGTTCTGCGCCCGCGCGTAGGCGGCGGCGAGTTCGGCATCGTCGACGAACCAGAGAATGTCCAGGGCCGGCGAGTTAGGCGACAGCACGGCGACATCGATGCCGTCGAGATCCATATTGCGCACGCGCCCCTGGGGCGTAAGATCGGCGGGCGTCACCCATTCTTTCTTTTCGGCTTTTTGCCGGCCCAACTCCGAGCCGATTAGGATTTGATTGCCGACCAAGGTCTTGCGCCGCTCGTCGTCGCGGGTCGGCAGCTTGCGCGGCAGGAACTCCTTGTACTTCGCTTCGATGGTCTGGTCCCAGCTGTCCAAGTCGCCCACCAAGTGGCTGTCGAGATCGATCACCTTCATGCCGTCGATTGCCATAGCCCCTCCTGTATTTGACTGAGTTAATTAGCGCGTCAGCGTGCTTTGCCGCCATAGACTTGATCGAGGAAACCGGATTTTTCCAAGTCCTTGATAATGCTTTCGTCGACCAGCCGTTCGAGATTTAGTTCACCGATCTTGGGATTGCGCAGCTTCATGAAGCGTTGAATATTTCTCAACCCCTCGACGGTAATCTGGGCGCGCTTATCGGTGCGCCGCACGTAGTCGTCGTAGCCGTCATTGGCCGCCACTGGATCGGTCAAGACCAAGCGCCGGGTCATGACTTCGATGACCGCCGCTTTGTTGGCAGGGTTGTGGACGTAGCCGTGGGCTTCGATGAGCGCTCGAAGCGCGGCGCGCGCGACGCTATTTTGCTTGGCCAGATAATCGGCCCTGACGATGATGCTGGTGCCGACCAGGGGAATCTTCTCCAGATCGCCGAGAAAATTGTAACCGTTACGCCTGAGTTTTTGGCTAAACACGCCGGCCAGCGACGCGCCCTGAATGGTGCCGGTCTCCAAGGCTTGGCTGATGACGCGCTGATCGCCAAACGCCGCGACCGAAATTTTATCGCGGTCGGCGTTCAAGCCGATCTGTTCCAGTCCCAGCATCGCCGACATCCAGCCGCTGCCGCCGATGCTGGTGACGCCGATACGTTTGCCTTTGAGCCCATTGGCGTCCTTGATATCGGGGCGCACGACCAAGTCGGTCTGCACATGATTGGCAAACGCCGCGATCATCTTGAGATCGAGACCGCCGACGGCGGCGCCGATAGTCGCCGTGCCACCGGTATAACCCATCTGCACATCGCCGGTGTTGAGCGAAGCGATCAAGGTCGGCGATCCTGGGATGAACACCGACTGGCCGTCGATGCCATTCTTGGCAAAGAAGCCTTTCTCCTGAGCGATCCACAAGGTGGTCGCCACCGAGCTCATGGACGCATAGGCGACCACTACCTTGGTGCGGCCTTGGGCCAAGGATGCAGTCGGCGCCAGCGCCAAAGCAAACAAAGCGAATAGAACTGCGGAAAACACCCGGCTCGGCATAACGATTGTCGGCTCCTGTATCACGGCTGACGATATTGCTCTCTCATCGGATAACAAAACCACTATGCGCCGTCAAACCTTATTACTTACCGCGTCAGCCCAGCCTGACTGTCATCCCGAACGGATGCGAGCGATATCGTCTTGAAATGCGGAAGATGTTTCACCACAGAGGACACAGAGAGCACAGAGAAAAGAATTATTTTCCGATCCCTCTGTGATCTCTGTGTGCTCTGTGGTGAAAATTTCTTTTCCGCCCTTGGCAGCGAGCGCCGCGCGAGTGGCAGAAAGCTACAACCCCAACTCCTTCTGCGCCTGGCGCACATAGCTATGGTCGGCGTAACGGTCGGGGGTCGGCAGAGGCTCTTTCAACACGCCGTCTTTGAATTGAATGTCGATGTTGGCTTTCAAGCCTTCGATGGTCACGGAACCGTCGATGGGAAAGACTTTGTTCTTGGTGAAGTAATCGACGCCGCGCCGGGCGTAGGGCGGTTTGATGCCCATCTCGGCGGTGAATAAATCAGCCGCTTGATCGGGGTGGTCGTGAATCCAACGAAGAGAGCGGATATGCGCCTTCAAAAATCGCACCACGCCCGGGCGATTTTTCTCGGCCCAACCTGGATTCACGGTGAGGCCGTTGAATTGGTAAGTGGAAATCACCTCCATGGTGTCGCCCAAGCGCGAGAAGCCGTTGTCGGCGGCGATGTCCGAATAGGGAAAGCCCAGCACCGCGCCGGCGATGGCGCCGGATTCAAGCGCGGTCAAGCGCGCCACCGTGCCGCCGGAAATGACGCTCAAGTTAAAGTCCCGTGGGAATAGCAGACCCTTGGTTTTGAGAAATTCCAGCAGGATCGAAGTCGCCCCGCCGCGCAGACTCGACACCCCAAGACGCGCGCCCTTGAGCTCCTCGATCTTTTTCAGATGCTTGGCGCCGATCAGGAAATAGGGCGCGGCGTTGTCGACGCCGGCAATGACTTTGAGCACCGTGCCTTTTTCGCCGAGGGCGATGACACTGTCGGCATTGAGCGTACCGAAATGGATCTCGCCACTGAGCAAAGCTTGCAAATGCACGTCGGTGCGGCCGATCAGCACCAGCTCGACTTTGACGCTTTCCTGATTGTAAAAGCCGCGCTTCTGGCCGACGTAAAACGGCAGATAAAAAAGCGTCTTGGAGGTCATGCCGACTTTGAAGCTCTGCGCGGCAACGCTACGATAAAGCGACATTAGCGCACAGGATGCCACCAATGCCGCGATAAGGATTCGTTTCATGGCTGAAAGCCCCTCCTGCTGCTGCAACGACTGGGCTGACACTACTCGGTGCCATGGCTCGCTGACAAGGAAAATCCTTTCTTGACTTTAAGTCGGCGGCGGGGTTATGCGCTGTGGGGAGGAGATCTAAACGATGAAGAATTATCTTGCCGCGCTATCGCTGGCCGCATTCGCCTACTTACTGCCAGCGAGCCTGCTCGCTCAAGCTTATCCCAAACAAGCGATCAATCTGATTATTCCGCTCGCCCCTGGCGACGCCACCGATGTTGCTGGGCGCACCATCGGCGAAGGACTATCGCGACTACTCAAAGTTCCCGTCGTGCCGGTCAATCGCCCCGGCGCTGGCGGCACCATCGGCACCGACAGCGCGGTGAAGGCGGCCAAGGACGGCTATACCATCTTGATCACCAACAACGCATCCATGGTATTCAACCGCGTGCTCACGCCGGAGGCTGTACCCTACGATCCCTACAAGGATCTAACGCCGCTCGGCATGGCCGCGCGCACGCCGATTATCCTCGCCGTGCACAAGGACGCGCCGTTCAAAAACTTTGCCGAGATGATCGACTACGGCAAGAAAAACCCCGGCGGCATCCGCATCGGCACCGTCGGTCCCGGCTCCGTCGGTCACTTCACCGTCGAGATCGTCAACTCAATCAGCCCGGCCGACATGACCATGATCCCGTTCAAAGGCGCCGGCCCAGCGGTCACCGCGGCGCTCGGCGGCCATATCGAAGGCGCGGCAGCTGCCCAAGGCGTCGTTGCCGAGCATCTCAAGGCTGGCACCATGCGCGGCATCGTGGCGTCGAGCAAGATGCCCGAGTTCCCGCAGATCCCGACCTTGGCGCAGCTCGGCTACAAGCAAAATCTCTTGGGCGTTTGGTCGGCCTTCTTCGCCCCCGCCGGCGTGCCCGCCGAAGTGGTCAAGACTCTGGTCGCGGCGCTGGAGAAAGTCATCAAAGATCCCGCCGTGATTGCGCGCCTCGGCAACATCGGCATGGTGGCGGATTACGAAAGTCCCGAGAAACTCATCGCCGACATCCGCGAGGAACACCGGGTCGTGGAACAGATCGCCAAGAAGGCGGGGTTGATCAAATAGTAGCAGCGAGCCCTGCCACGATTAATCAAGCGAGTTTATATTCATCACAGAGGACTCGACATCGCGCTTCCCTATCCGTCATTCCCATGAAAATGGGAATCCAGGTTTTCTCCATTCCGTGGCAAAATAAACCTGGATTCCCACGTGCGCCTGTCCCAAGTCGCGTCGAAGGGCGGGAATGACGGGTAGAGAAGTCGCCCCGCTTCTTCCCCTCAGTCCTCACTCCAACTGCGTTTCTACAGAGCAGATGATCTACCCGAGAGCAGGCGACTACGTCGAAATCGCAAGTATCGAATCAGGCAGGTTGATGAGACTTGCGTTTCACAACAATCTGAAAAAGAAAGTACGGAAGTGAAAGTCTGACCCCTTCTCCTCGACCCCTTCTCCTCTTCTCCTTCCTGACCCCTTCTCCTTCTCTTCCTTAGTAAACAGAAACGGTTTGTCGCCGCGCATTTCTTGGCGTCGCGGTCCATCACTTCGAGGGACGCGCCGACCATGGGCGCGAGGTCGATCTTGTTTAGGAAAAACAGTTCTCACCACAGAGTGTTTCATGTCCTGTCGCACACATCGAGAGAATGAAAATAGCCGAAGACCCTCCCAGGCTCATCTACTCGATCTGTCATTCCCGCGTAGGCGGGAATCCAGGTGACGGACCGATCGTCCGGTATGGCATCAAAGGGCGACTTTTTTCAGGAATTCACAGAGAACACAGAGAATAATTTCTGTCCGAAACCTCTGTGGTCTCTGTGTGCTCTGTGGTGAAAAATTCTTCCAGACGCGCGCAAATTATGCGCCCCTACGAGTCGGCACTGCCCACTTGTTTCTCCAAGAACGCGATCACGTCTGGCAACCCATCGCCAGTTTTCAGATTGGTAAACAGGAACGGCTTTTCGCCGCGCATTTTCTTGGCATCGCGGTCCATCACCTCCAGCGACGCGCCGACCATGGGCGCAAGGTCGATCTTGTTGATGATCAACAGATCGCTTTTGGTGATGCCGGGGCCGCCCTTGCGGGGGATTTTGTCGCCGGCGGCGACGTCGATGACGTAGATCGTCACGTCGGCGAGTTCGGGACTGAAGCTGGCGGCTAAATTATCGCCGCCGGATTCGACGAAAATTATATCCAGGTCGGGGAAGCGCCGGCACAGCCGGTCCACCGCTTCGAGGTTGATCGAGGCGTCTTCACGAATCGCCGTATGCGGGCAGCCGCCGGTCTCGACGCCGAGGATGCGCTCGGCCGGCAGCGCGTGGTTACGCACCAGGAACTGGGCGTCTTCTTCGGTGTAAATATCGTTGGTGACCACCGCAAGTTGGTAGCGCTCGCGCAGGGCGCGGCAGAGCGCGAGGGTGAGCGCGGTTTTTCCGGAACCGACTGGCCCGCCGATACCAACGGACAGGGGCTGTGTGGTTTTCATAGTAGCTCTCAAGAGCGGAACAAGCGCGAGTATTGAGTCTCGTGGCGACTCGAGAGAATCGCCAAACGCGGCATGAAGACGCCGATGTCGTCGTCGCCGAGCTGCGCGGCGCGCTCGCCGATGGCGCCGATGCGCTCGCCAAGGGCCAGCAGCATGCGTTGTCCGTCGGTTTGTCCGAGCGGCACGAGCTTAAGCGCCGCCATCGCCTGATTTTCCGCCCAGGACCAAAGATAGGCCGCCAGCGCTTGCGCCGGCGGCAAATTCCACGACGCCACGGCGCAAGCGAAGGCGCAGGGAAAAGAAATGTCGCCTAGTCGGTACAATTCTCGGAGCGCTTCTGTGTCAATTCCGGACAATTCCTTCAACAACCGCGCCAACGAAAACCCCATCTGCACGGTTTCGGCGCGCAGTTCGGCGCTCTCGCGGCTGGCGAGAAACAAATCGTTCCAATGCTCTACAGCGGTGAAATCCTTCGCGCGAAAGCCGTCAATCAAGCGCAGCAATACCGGCGCTTCCATGGTCGCCAGTGAATAGTTTAGTAAATCGCCGATCCAGCAGAGCGCCGTCTCTCGATCATGGACGATGCCGGCCTCCACCGCTGCCTCCAAGCCTTGAGAGTAACTGAAGGCGCCTACCGGCAATGCCGGACTGGCCAGTTGCAGTAAGCGCAGCAGATGATCGTTGGTCATTGGCTGCCCGTGGCCGGACCGCCGTTGTATTCATGGATGCGGCCGGGGCGGTTGTTGTCTTCGCCGTGACGGTGGCCAAAAGCGTAAGCACCGGCTTCGGGTTCGAAGGCTGCAACCACGCGCCGCACCGTCGCGCCCAGACCGACGAGCATTTGTTGAAGCACCGCATCCTCGGCGATGCGGAGAAAACCAGCGCCGACTTCGACGGCGACATGGCGATTGCCCAAGTGATAGGCCATGCGCGCCAATTCGCCTGGGTTGCTGGCCTCGACTTGAAGCAGCGCTTCCGGCGCGGCGATGACTTCGACCAACATGCCATCGCTGGTGAGCAATCGGTCGCCGCCACGCAAAACCGGCCCGCGTGGCAAATGGACCGAGACTTCCGCGCCGCTGCGCAGTTTAGCGCTGAACTGGCGTTTTTGGCGCAACGCAAAATTCAGTTCCAGCTGTGCCGCCACTGGCGTGTCGCCGTTCGATTCAACTCTGTCAACGATCTCGACCATCAGAATAAAAAATACCTCTGCGCCATAGGCAACTCGCGGGCCGGTTCGCAGACCAAGAGTTCGCCGTCGGCGCGCACTTCGTAGGTCTCCGGGTCGACGTCGATCTTGGGTTGATAGCTGTTGTGAATCATATCTTTTTTGCCGAGCTTGCGGCTATTTTTCACCGCCACCAAAGATTTTGCCAGTTTGAGTTTTTGCAGCGCCGGACTTTTAAGTCCCGCCTGCGAGACGAAGGTGACCGAAGTATTGAGCGCTTTGCCGAAGGCGCCGAACATGGGCCGGTAGTGCACCGGCTGCGGTGTCGGGATCGACGCGTTGGGATCGCCCATGGCGGCCGCTGCGATCATGCCGCCTTTGATAATCAGCGTTGGCTTGACACCGAAGAAGGCCGGTTTCCACAGCACCAGATCGGCGAGCTTGCCCGCTTCCACTGAGCCGATCAGATGGGCCATGCCATGGGTGAGCGCGGGATTGATGGTGTATTTGGCGATGTAGCGTTTGACCCGCTGGTTATCGTTGGCCGCGCTGTCGCCTTTCAAACTGCCGCGTTGGACTTTCATTTTGTGGGCGGTCTGCCAGGTGCGGATAATCACCTCGCCGACCCGGCCCATGGCCTGGGAGTCCGACGACATCATGGAGAAGGCGCCGAGATCATGCAGGATGTCTTCGGCGGCGATGGTCTCCTTGCGGATGCGCGACTCGGCAAACGCCATGTCCTCGGCGATGGCCGGATCGAGATGGTGGCAGACCATCAGCATGTCGAGATGCTCGGCGATGGTGTTGACCGTGTAGGGCCGGGTCGGGTTGGTCGACGACGGCAGCACATTCGGTTCGCCGCAGACTTTTATAATATCCGGCGCGTGGCCGCCGCCGGCCCCTTCGGTGTGAAAGGTGTGAATGGTCCGGCCCTTGAACGCCTTGACGGTGGCTTCGACGAAACCAGCCTCGTTCAAGGTGTCGGTGTGAATCGCCACTTGGACATCGAGTTTATCGGCGACGGTTAAACAATTATCGATGGCCGCCGGCGTCGTACCCCAATCTTCATGCAGCTTCAAGCCGATGGCGCCGGCTTTGACTTGCTCGACGAGCGGCTGCGGCAAACTTGCGTTGCCCTTGCCGAAGAAACCGAGATTCATCGGAAACGCTTCGGCGGCGGCGAGCATCGATTGAATATGCCAGGGCCCTGGTGTGCAAGTGGTGGCAAAGGTGCCGGTCGCCGGCCCGGTGCCGCCGCCGAGCATGGTGGTAACGCCGGACATCAGAGCGTCGTCGATCTGCTGCGGGCAGATGAAATGAATATGCGAATCGATGGCGCCGGCGGTGACGATATTGCCTTCGCCGGCGATGATCTCAGTCGCCGCACCGATGGGAATCGTCACACCCGGTTGAATGTCGGGGTTGCCGGCTTTGCCGATTTTCCAGATGCGGCCATTCTTGATGCCGATATCGGCTTTGATAATGCCCCAGTGGTCGACGATCACGGCATTGGTGATCACCGTGTCGGCGACTTTCGCCGAGACCAGCTGGCTCTGCCCCATGCCGTCGCGAATCACCTTGCCGCCGCCGAATTTCACTTCCTCGCCGTAGATGGTGCAGTCCTTTTCGACTTCGATCCACAATTCCGTATCGGCAAGGCGGACCCGATCGCCCACTGTCGGCCCGAACATTTCCGCGTAGGCGTGGCGATCGATTTTCATGTGAGCGCTCCCATAATCTTGCCGTTGAAGCCGTAAATCTTGCGATCGCCCGCCACCGCCACCAGCTCCACCGTCCGGCTCTGTCCCGGCTCGAAGCGCACCGCCGTGCCGGCGGCGATGTTCAAGCGATAGCCGCGCGACTTCTTGCGCTCGAACTTGAGCGCTTCGTTGGTCTCAAAAAAATGATAGTGCGAACCGACTTGAATCGGCCGGTCGCCGCTGTTGACGACTTCGAGGGTCACGGTCTTGCGACCGACGTTCATCTCGATGTCGCCGCCGGCGACTTGGAGTTCTCCTGGAATCATTTCAACACCTCGGATAAGTTAAAAGTTAGAAGCGAGTAGTTCCGATCTAAAACTCCTCACTACTGATTCTGCTGAAAAACCCTATTGCAAATTTAGTATTCGCGCAACGAAAGCGCAGTGAGCATTGATAAAGGTAGCGGCAGACTTTAATTTGAATTCATGAGCGTACAACGGATGAGTTCACAGCGGAGTTTTTATCA